>CAKZKU010000116.1 GCA_937124545.1 uncultured Microbacteriaceae bacterium
GAAGAGGGTGTGGACTTGTTCATGGTGGATTCCACCAACGCGGATGTGCCGGGTTTCACGCCCCGGGAAGCCGATATAGGACCGGTGTTAGACCAGATCATCCACCGCGCTCCTCGTCGCGTTATCGTGGCAAGCTTTGCCTCACACATCCACCGGGTCCAACAGGTCATTGATGCTGCCGTCGCGAGCAACCGTCGGATCGCCCTCGTGGGTCGCTCCATGGTGCGCAATATGGGCATCGCTAAAGAACTGGGGTACCTGAAGATCCCCGAGGGCTATCTGATCGATGCGAAAAAAGCCCCCGATGTTGCCGATGAGAAAATTTTGTACATGAGCACCGGCTCACAGGGTGAACCGATGGCAGGGCTTTCACGAATGGCTAATCGTGAGCATCCCACCATCGATATCGGGCCGGGAGACACCGTTATTCTCGCCTCAAGCTTGATCCCCGGTAATGAGAACGCGGTCTATCGCGTGATCAACGGGTTGATTGATCTGGGGGCAAACGTCGTTCACAAGGCGAACGCCAAAGTGCACGTCTCGGGGCATGCCGCAGCCGGTGAACTGCTCTATTGCTACAACATCGTTAAACCCGCGCAGGTGATGCCCATTCATGGGGAAGCCCGCCACCTGCGCGCCAACGCCGAGATTGCCATGGAATCGGGCGTTCCCGCCGAATCAACCCTGGTTGGCGAAAACGGCACCGTCATCGACATGACCGGCGGGGTGGCCACGATGACCGGCCAACTCGACATTGGTTTCGTGTACGTCGATGGCTCGACGGTGGGGCAAATTACGGACGCCGATCTCAAGGACCGCCGAGTGCTTGCCGAGGAAGGGTTTATTTCGATTTTCTTGGCCATTGACGCCCAAACCGGGGGAATTATCGTGGGGCCAGAAATTCACGCTCGTGGTTTCGCTCCAGACGACGCTGTGTTCAACGATGTTCGGCCGGCGCTGGTGAAAGCGCTCGAAGAGGCCTCCGGCAATGGCACACGCGACACCCACGCTTTTGCCCAGGTGGTCCGCCGCACGGTGGGGCGTTGGGTCAACACGCAGCATCGCCGCCGGCCCATGATTGTCCCGGTGGTTATCGAGGCGTAGCTGCGTCCTGGCCGTTGTTCAGGGCGAGAGCCACCATAGGGATGATCAGCGCACCGGTTACAACGTGCATGGCATTGAGCCAGAGCGCGGACTGCAGCGCGGTGGCAATAAAACCGGGGGTGAAGCTCAGGGCCAGCGCCGCGAGGCTAATGGCAAGCCAGGTATTGCGGGGGTTCTTGGTCCGGGTGGCAATCCAGGCGACGACGACTCCACCCAGTACGCCCTGAAAGACGCTAAAAAGCGCAGGAGCAAACAGTGGGATTTCCGACGGGGGAGCAGAGTTGAGAAGGAATTCAACAGAAAAAAACCCCACGGCAACGAAATAGATTGCTTGGTTGATTACCGCGGCAATCAGCGACGCAACAACCACCGGGCGGAAGACTTTTTTCATTGTGGGTTCTCCTCTACTTCTTCTTCGATTCTGGGGAGAATGATTGGCCCTGTTTCCAGTGCCAGGTCTCCCTGCACGACCACATCGCTCGAGCGGGCAGTCTGTGCGACAACGATTCCGGCCAATACTATCGAGGCCCCCAAAGTCTGAGCGAGGCTCAGGGCTTCATTGAGCCATAACCAGGCGAAGAGAAACGCGAAGGCAATCTCACTGGTCGCAGTGACGCCCGCCGCCGTGGCAGACAATCGCTTCAGGGCGCTGAGCGAGAGAAGGAACGGAGCGAACGATCCGAGGGTCATGTTCCACAACACGAGTGTCCACAGTGGCACGGCAAAGGCATCGAGCGAACCCGTTAGGGGGACCACCTCGGTGAACGTGTCTGCGGTGAAAGTCCACCAGCCAGAAAATGGCGCCCAAAACACGGCGGCAACCAGCATGGTCCAAAACGAGAGGGCAAGGGGTGAAATGGTTTGGAGTTGACGTTCGCCGACAAGAAAGAAAGTGGCGAGCGAGGCCGCAGCAGCGAGCCCCCACATCACCCCGATTGGGTTGAGACTGCTCGCCCAAATTTCTGCCACAACGACGAGCCCTGCGAGAACAAATCCAACGGCTAGCCATAAGCGTGGGTGCACTTTTTCTTTGAAGACGAAAAAGGCTACGACCGCAACAATCAGAACGGCCAGGTATTCCAGCAGCAGAGCAATTCCCACTGGCAGCAGGGCGATAGCAAACGCGTAGGTGGCCTGGAGCATGCCGACCCCTACGACCCCGAGAACAACAATGACAGGCCACTGCCGAAACGGCACCCGGAAAGAGCGCCGGTCTAGGGCCAGCAAGACGAGACCGGAGACAATAGCGGCGCCGAGCACCCGCATCTGTGTCAGTTGGAGCGCCGTGAAGCCAGACTCGATAACGACTTTGCTGACCGACCCGTTCGCTCCAAAGAGCGCCGCGGCAAGAAGCGCGTAAAAATAGCCCATTAGGTGGTCAAGCGCATCTGGGTGAGGGCGATCAAGGGTGCTGGCACAGCACAAGCGTAGGGGGAAAAGCCGCCTGTGAAGCACCATATTTGGCGGGCTTGACGACCGTGTTTCTCAGACTCCTGATCTAGGGTCGGAGCATGAAAACTTACGTATTAGCGGGGGGATGTTTCTGGTGCCTTGACGCGGCCTACCGCGTGCTACGCGGAGTGTCCGAGGTCGTGTCGGGCTACACCGGCGGCGACAGTCCAAACCCGACGTACGAGCAAATTTGCACCGGCCGCACCGGACACGCGGAGGCTGTTGCGGTGACCTTTGATCCGGAGATCATTCCCTCCGATGTGATTCTCGATGCCTTTTTCACCATGCATGATCCGCGCCAACTCAATCGCCAAGGCAACGACGTCGGCACTCAGTACCGGTCGGCCATGTTTTACCGGGATGAGGAAGAGCGAGTGCTTTTTGAAGCAGCTTGGGATCGTGCCTCAGACACCTGGGGCGGCGATGTGGTGACCGAGATCACCGCGTTGGAGACTTTTTACGATGCCGAGGAATACCACCAAGACTTTTTCGCCAAAAATCCCCACCAGGGATATTGCCTCGCGGTGGCCGTTCCGAAGGTTTCGAAGGTTCGGGCGAGCTTCCAGCCATACCTGTTACCGGTGTAGCTGTCCACACCGTGCTCTGAAGAGCGTGCGCTCACGAAGCGCACGCAGAGCCTGGCAATAAGGCCTCCCGCCAGGCACGCTGGCGCCAGGCCACGCAGTACACCGGGCGCGTGGCCGATCATTGCTCTCGCCCGGAAAGGGAAGGAACACATCATGACCGACCACCTGACACTTACGGGCTTGGTTGCCACGACTCCGCGTCACGTCGTCACGACAGAGGGACTGGCCATCACCAGCTTCCGCTTAGCTTCGCAGCAGCGACGGTATGACCGGTCGTCACAACAATGGTCAGACGGTGAAACCAACTGGTACACCGTTACCGCTTTTCGGGAACTCGCTATCAATGCGTCGCGTTCACTCAACAAAGGGGACCGCGTAGTCACATCCGGACGAGTGAAGGTCCGCGATTGGACGACAGACGAGCGGACAGGAACCTCCATTGAGGTCGAAGCCGATTCCCTCGGACACGACCTCCTCTGGGGAACGAGCAGTTATGAAAAGGCCGCTACTAAGGGATCCAGCGCGCACCCTGAGGGAGAGGACGACGAGGTCGTTCTCTAACGCCTTTCCCCGGGGCGAGTGCGGGAGCCCTCGTCCCGGGCGGCGAGCATCGCGCCAGCGCCTAAACTAGGAAGCTATGGCTGAATTTATTTACACAATGGTCCGCGCCCGCAAAGCGGTCGGCGAAAAGCTGATTCTCGACGATGTGACCATGTCATTTTTCCCCGGCGCAAAGATCGGCATGGTGGGCCCCAACGGGGCGGGAAAATCCACCATCCTCAAGATCATGGCCGGCCTCGATACGCCGAGCAATGGTGAGGCCACTCTCTCTCCCGGCTACAGCGTCGGGATTCTCATGCAGGAGCCTGAGCTCGACGAGTCCAAGACTGTATTGGAAAACGTCCGCGACGGTGTCAGCGAAATTTACGGCAAGATTCAGCGATTCAACGAGATTTCTGCCCAGATGTCGGACCCCGATGCCGATTTTGACACGCTGCTGGCAGAAATGGGTACCTTGCAAGAGGCCATCGACGCCGCCGATGCCTGGGATCTCGACTCCCAGCTCGAGCAGGCAATGGATGCTCTTCGGTGCCCGCCCTCCGAGGCCAGCATCAGCCACCTGTCGGGCGGAGAGAAGCGTCGCGTAGCGCTGTGCAAACTCTTGCTCGAAAAGCCAGACCTCCTGTTGCTGGATGAGCCCACCAACCACCTGGACGCGGAGAGTGTCCTGTGGCTTGAGCAACACCTTGCCAAGTACCCCGGTGCTGTCATCGCCATCACTCACGACCGGTATTTCCTCGACCATGTCGCGGAATGGATCGCCGAGGTGGATCGCGGACGTCTTTACCCCTACGAGGGCAACTATTCGACCTATCTTGAGAAAAAGGGCGAGCGTCTGCAGGTTCAGGGGAAGAAAGACCAAAAGCTCGCTAAACGCCTCGCTGACGAACTCGAGTGGGTCCGCTCGAATGCCAAAGGTCGCCAAGCTAAGTCGAAAGCCCGTTTGGCGCGATACGAGGAGATGGCTGAAGAGGCCGAACGCACCAAGAAACTCGATTTTGAAGAGATCCAAATCCCACCCGGGCCCCGCCTGGGGCAGCAGGTTCTCGAAGCTAAAGCCATTCGGAAAGGCTTTGGAGATCGCGTATTGATTGACAACCTCAGTTTTTCGCTGCCGCGAAACGGAATCGTGGGAATCATCGGCCCCAACGGCGTCGGAAAATCCACGCTGTTCAAGACCATCGTGGGACTCGAGTCACTCGATGGCGGCGAGCTAGTTATCGGTGATTCCGTGAAGCTTTCCTACGTGGACCAGGACCGCGGGGGTATTGATCCCAACAAAACGCTCTGGGAAGTGGTTTCTGATGGGCTCGACGTTATCCAGATCGGCAAAGTGGAAATTCCGTCCCGCGCCTACGTTTCCTCGTTTGGTTTCAAGGGCCCGGACCAGCAGAAGAAGGCAGGCGTGCTCTCCGGTGGTGAGCGCAACAGGCTGAACCTTGCCCTCACACTTAAACAAGGGGGAAACCTCCTCCTGCTCGATGAGCCGACCAACGACTTGGATGTGGAAACACTCTCAAGTTTGGAGAATGCGCTTCTAGAATTCCCCGGGTGCGCTGTGGTCATCACCCACGATCGTTGGTTCCTCGACCGCATTGCTACCCACATCCTCGCCTACGAGGGGACAGAAGAGGATGCGGCGCATTGGCACTGGTTTGAAGGCAACTTTGAGTCTTACGAACAGAACAAAGTGGAGCGCTTGGGTGAGGATGCTGCTGCCCCGCACCGTTCCACCTATCGAAAGCTCACGAGGGACTAGGGACGCGAACCATTCCCTCCTGAGCAACGGAAGCGACGAGCCGACCCTCTTGGTCGAATATTCGCCCAAAGCTCAGGCCTCGACCACCCTGCGCGGACGGGGATTCTTGTGAGTACAGGAACCACTCGTCTGCGCGCAGCGGACGATGCCACCACATGGCGTGATCCAAGCTGGCAATTTTCAAACCTGGAGTTGACCAGTTCACGCCGTGAGCGCGCATCACTGGTTCAAGAATGCTGAAGTCACTGGCATAGGCGAGCGCGGCACGGTGCAGGTTTGCATCATCCGGTAGGGGCGCCAAACATTTCATCCACACCGATTGGGTGGCAACCGGGTCGCCCTCTGACGTGGCATACAGAGACGACGGGCTGTGGCGCAGATCGAAGGCCCGCGTTTTGGCCCAAATATCGGCAATGGGGTGGCCGATGGAGCGCAAGACTTCCTGCGCGCTTGGCAGAGTTTCGGGGTCTGGAACATCTGCTGGCATTTCTGCGTGATGGTCGAGTCCGGGATCTTCATCCTGGAACGAGGCGATCATCGAGAAAATGGGTTGGCCTTTTTGATAGGCCTGCGCTCGCCGTGTGGAGAAGGAGCGGCCATCATGAATGCGGTCGACGGCGAATGTAATGTCCTCGGTAATGTCACCGGGACGCAGGAAATATCCGTGGAGCGAGTGAATCGCGCGATCGTCGCTGACCGTGTGCATCGCGGCAAGAGCTGCTTGCGCCATGACCTGTCCACCAAAAACCCGTCCATGCGGCTGCCATTGGCTGGGCGCTGTGAAAATGTCTTCGCGTGTGCGCGCCGATGATGTCGTTAGCGTGAGAGCCGTCAACATGCTCTCGACCGGGTCGTTGGGTACCTGCTCGTCGGTGGGGTTCATCGGTTGTAGTTTAGAGAACATCATGTCTGATCCTCTGGTTTTCTCAGCTTCGAAGGCGCTGGCAGACTTACAAACCTTTCTGCAACGAGCGGCTCGAGTGAATAACTCCTCGGCACGAGTGATTGCCGCTGATGGTCATGTCCTTGTCTATGTGGGTCTGCTGGTCCCCCGTGGCCTGTTAGATCGGACCCCCACCGTGTTGGGTCTCCGGGTGAGTTCGCTCAGTGAACCCGCCGAACTCGACGAGATTGTTCCGATGGAAGCATTGATTCACCGGTTGGGCGTAGCCATTAGCGAAGGAACCAGCACCGTTGTGCTTCCCCCAGTCGTTCCGTCACTGGCGTGGGCGGCGATTACTCCGCCCCGAGACAACTGGCGCCGCCGTCGCGGTGTTTCTTCTGGTGATTTGGCTGGTGCTGCCCAGGATGGGATCCAGCGGGTTGCCCAAGCAATTCCCGCAAATTCGGGTGATGCGCTGGTACAGAAGGTCAGGGCCGAGGTGTGGGGCGAGATTGTTCCCTCCACCAAGAGGATTCCTGCGGGAGCTGCCTTTGCCGCCGATGCACTGGGGTTCCTCGACGAGAGGAGCCTTCAGGTTCACACGAACGACCCCTGGCTTCGATTGACGGCCGCTCACGGCTACGTGCTGGTTAAGTTCCCCACTGGACACGATTTTGGGCCAGACACCGACGACTAGTCCTCGAAAGTGTTGACCATCATCAGCGCTGCTCGCTCACAGTAGTCCCAGATTTCCCCATCATCCATGGGGGAGAGCTGGAGCGAATCGAGAGCGCTGCGCATGTGAAGCAGCCATCGTTCTTTAGCTCCGGGATTAACTCGAAAGGCAGCATGCCGCATCCTCAAACGCGGGTGGCCACGTTGCTCGCTGTAGGTTGGGGGTCCCCCAAAATACTGTTGGAGAAACGCGGAGAGCCGCCAGATCGCTCCGTCCAGATCATCCTCGGGATACATCGGGAGCAATATTTCGTCGGTGCGCACACCGTCATAGAACCGCGTGACGAGGTTCGTGAACGTCGACTCTCCGCCCACGCGCTCGAACAGGCTTGATCCCTGGCCAGCCGATTCAGTCATGTAACTACTGCGGTTGCTCTTGGATGTCGAGAGCTTGCACCCTAAGCGCCCGCTCCACGCCGGCAAGGTTCTCCTCGACAATGCGCCGCAAGGCCGGAATTTCCGGCGCCGCCTTCAGCCAATCGCGTGTTGCGTTGACCAGCGTGTCACCGATGACGGAACTCGGGTACAAGCCCTCTGCGAGGTACTCCGCGATTTTGTAGGTGCGTGTTTGCCACAAGGATTCCAGCGAATCAAAATACGCGCCAATAAAGGGCTCAAGATTTTCGGGTGTGTGACTGATGGCAAAGCTCATGCTGAGCGCAGACACAATCGAGTTGGGCGGTGAATCGGGACCCACTAATTCATCGAACACTCGCTGTTTGTCTTCGACAGATGGCAGGAGCGCCCGGGCGCGTGCCGCCGCCTGTGCGCCGTTGGCCGTGTTGTCCTTTGCCAGCTCCCCCTCAATTTCCTTGCGGTCGGTGGCACCCGCCAGGCTTAGACCAGCCAGCAGCTCCCATCGAAGGTCCTGGTCGATGCTGAGTCCTTGGAGCGCAATCGCGCCCTCAAGAAGTCCTCGAAGGGTGGTCTGGTGCTCGGGAGCACTCGCAAAGGAACTGAACGCCTTCACGAGCTGAAATTGGATATCGCTGCCTGGAGCCGCATTCATTGCGAGAGCCCACAGCGCTTCCGCCACGGCGCCGATGGTTTCTTGGCGCTTGTCCGGCGCCAGATAGTTTCGCACCGTCAGCGCGAGCTGCCCGAGAACGGTTCGCACGGTGGTGCTCTCCGTTTCGTGGGCGATATTGGAGAGGGCGAGGTCAACAAAAACCCGGGGCGAAATCTCTGCATCCCGAGTCGAATCCCAGACACTGCCCCAAACCAGTGACCGTGCCAAAGGGTTGTGGATGTGGCGGAGGTTCTCGATTGCGAACGTGAGTGACGCGGTGTCCAGCCGGATCTTTGCGTAGGCCAGGTCCTCGTCATTTGGGAGGACGAGCCCGCCGCGATGAAGGCCAACAAGTTCAGGAATATCGGTACTCGCGCCGTCAATGTCACATTCGAGGGAATGCGTTCTCACCAGTGCGCCGGAGTGATCCACGTCATAGATTCCTACACCGATGCTGTGAGGTCGCAGTGTTGGCCACTCTGCGGGAGCCGTTTGGATCATGGCCGCCCGCGTGATGGTGCCCTTGCTATCAGTATCGAGATCAAGACGAAGAGTGTTTACCCCAGCGGTCTCAAGCCACATAGAGCTCCAGCGTGAAAGGTTGCGCCCGCTGGTTTTTTCCAGTTCGGCGAGGAAGTCTTTCAACACCGTGTTGCCCCACTGGTGTTTGGTGAAGTAATTTTTCACACCGGCAAAAAAGGCCGGTTCCCCTACCCACGCGACGAGCTGCTTCAGTACCGAGGCTCCCTTGGCGTAGGTGATGCCATCGAAGTTGACCTGAACATCTTCGATGTCGTTGATGGCAGCCACAATTGGGTGTGTGGAGGGAAGCTGGTCCTGGCGGTAGGCCCACGATTTTTCCATCGCCTGGAATGTGGTCCACGCTCCCTCCCATTCGGTGGCTTCCGCGGTGGCCAGCGTGGAGGCCCACTCGGCGAAGGATTCGTTGAGCCACAGGTCGTTCCACCAGCGCATGGTCACAAGATCGCCAAACCACATGTGGGCGAGCTCGTGGAGGATTGTCACCACGCGACGCTCACGCAAGGCGTCGGTCACCTGCGAGCGGAAAATATAGGCTTCCGTAAACGTCACGGCACCCGCATTTTCCATGGCTCCGGCATTGAACTCGGGGGTGAAGATCTGGTCGTACTTATCGAACGGGTAAGCGTGCCCGAACTTTTCCTCGAAGAACGCAAACCCCTTTTTCGTGATCTCGAAGATGTAGTCCGCATCCAGGTGGGAGAACAGTGAGGCCCGAGCGAAAACCCCGAGCGGAATAGTCTTCCCACTGGAGGAGATTAGCTCGTCGGAGACAGACTGATACGGGCCGGCAATGAGTGCTGTGATGTACGAGGAAATTCGCGGGGTTGGCGTGAATGTCCAGGTGGCCCCGTCATCACTCGCTGTGCGGAGCCCCGGTTGATTGGAAATGACTTGCCACGCTTCGGGAGCGTGGATGACAAACCGGAAGGTTGCTTTGAGGTCGGGTTGCTCGAAGACAGCGAAAACGCGTCGGGAGTCCGGCACCTCAAATTGCGAGTACAGATAGACCTCGTCGTCGACGGGATCAACGAACCGGTGGAGGCCTTCGCCCGTGTTCATGTACGAGAAGTCTCCGTGGACCACGAGCGTGTTGTCGGAAGCCAGATTGGTTAGGGCAAGTCGTGAGTCAGCGAAGACCGCCTGCGGGTCAAGCTCTTTCCCGTTCAGAGTAACCGCGTGAATTCGCGAGGCAATGGCGTCGACGAACGTTTCCTTGGTGCCATCGGCAACAAATCGGATTGTGCTGGTGCTGCTAAAAGTTGAGGACGTGGCGGCCTGGCGCAGATCAATCTCGATGTCGTAGGACTTGACCGTAATGTGATGCGACCGGGTAAGTGCCTCGACGCGGGTCAGGTTTTCTCCGGGCACAACAAAACTCCTTGTTTCGGGGTTCACTCGCTCACACGGTGAGGCCCCAAAAGTCTAGGCGACCGCGGAGGGGGTGCCCTATTTCTTGTCGGACTCCACGTCGATAGTGACAGGAACTTCCTCGGGCTCCGGGCTTTGCGCGGCGCTTCCCGTGGGGGAGATTGGCTTTGATTCGCCGACGAGCTTTGGAGGCTGAATGTTGGTGATCTCCAGGTCGACTTCAGTGACAGCCTGGCGCATGCGCTGCAGGTACTCGTTGAGGTAGCCCTGCTGGCGTCGAATGTCGCTGAGCTGGCTCTCCGTGTCCGACAGCATGTTGTTCACGAGGTCTTCGGTATCGCGCGAGATGGACCGCGACCGCTGGACAGTCTCCGAAATCAGGCGTTCTGCGTAGGTGCGCGCTTCGGTCGTCAGATCTTCTGCCCTGCGTTGGGCAGTTTCGAGTACCGTGTCTGCTTCTTGTCCGAGATCTTGGGCTCGCTGCGCTGCCGCCTGAACGTGGTCGTCTGCCTGCTGGTAGGCCTTTTGTGCGTAGTTGTCGGCTTCTTCGTGGATTGCTGCGCGTGCTCTCTCAGCCTCATCAATCTGCTGGCGGATACTGGAATCTGTCGCAACAGCACGCTCTTGCGCGGCGTGCAACAATTCGGAGGCTTCGCGCTTGATCTGCTCGACTTGACGTGATGCTTCAGCCTTGATCTCCGAAACCTGTTTTTCGGCCTGGCTAATCATCGTTGCTGAAGCGCGCTCTGCCCGGGTGCGGGTGTTAGTCGCCTTCGCGATCTCGTCCGCGGCTTGTTGGCGCAGCTGCGCCGCCTCGCGCTCAGAGTCGAGCCTCAAGTCCTCGGCAGCCCGCTGGGAATCTGACAAAATTTTTCGTGAATCCTTGGCAGCCGATTCCCTCACGCGGGTCGCCTCGCTGCGGGCACCCCCAAGAACCTCGGCGGCTTCCGCCGACGCCTCTTCGGTAATTCGCTTCGACTGCTCTTCCGCCATACGCAGGGTTTCTTCGAAGGCAGAGCCGAGTTCCGCGAAACTTGGCTTCGCGCGCCCGGCCCGCTCGTTCGCGTCGGCAACATCCCGGTTGAGGCGCTGAATGGTTCGCGCGTTCTCCGCACGTTCGTTCTCTAGGCGCTCCAACCGTTCGCCGAGTTCGGCGACATAGCGCGACACTTCGTCGGTGTCGTAGCCGCGGACTGCGCGACGGAATTCGGGAGTAGACATTCGGGGCTCCTTGCAACGGAAGTCCCCTCAAGAATAGGGCAAAAGTCCACGAAAGAAACCCCCCCTGGGAGGAATCGTTACGCGGCACTAACAGCCAGGACATTCGTAGAATGTGGGGATGCGCATACACATCGCCACTGATCACGCCGGGTTGGACTTCAGTAGGGATGTCGCGGAGCATCTCTCGCTCTCTGGGCATGAGGTTATCGATCACGGCCCCACAAGCTTCGACCCGGAGGACGACTATCCAAGCTTTTGTATCGCCGCCGCCCTCGCTGTTGCCGCTGACCAAGCGGCGGGCACGGAAGCCCTGGGTGTTGTTTTTGGTGGGTCAGGCAACGGGGAACAAATGGCTGCCAACAAAGTGGCAGGAATTCGTGCGGCACTGGTGTGGAGCGTTGACACGGCGGTTCTCGCTCGGGAACACAACAATGCGAACGTGTGTGCGGTGGGCGCGAGGCAGCACAGTATTGATGAGGCCCTGCTGCTGATTGACACCTTCCTCGCGACCCCCTTCAGTGGTGTTGATCGCCACGAGCGTCGGATCGCCCAGCTGGCCGAATACGAGACGACCGGGGCAATCTCCGGGTTCTCTCTGAAGCACTAATTCGATGCCAGAGGGGCACAGCGTTCACCGCGTTGCGCGGCTCTTTGACGAACTTTTCTCCGGTTCGACGGTTCTCGCCTCATCTCCCCAAGGGCGGTTCAGTGACGGCGCCGCCCTGCTGTCGGGTGCGCAAGTGGAGCGGGCCGAGGCCAAAGGCAAACAGCTCTTCATGCCGTTTTCTGCGGGTCAGGTACTGCGGGTTCACTTGGGAATTTATGGGCGCTGGGACGTGTCAACGCTGCACGGTGCGTCCGCGCGAGCGGGTTCGCCCTCCGCCGAATCACTGGGAGCGCCGCGCAGCAGCCGAAGAAGGTTGGGGGAGGGCGAGGGTGTGGTCGACCCGGATGAGCCGTTTCCGCCGGCCCCTCGGGGACAAGTCCGCCTTCGTCTGGAAACGCAGGACGTCGTTGCAGACCTGCGGGGACCCACGGCCTGTGAGGTCTTGACCCCTGAGGAGGCTGACGTCGTGAAGAAACGTTTAGGGCCAGACCCTCTGATTGATCGAGGCGTCCGAGGCCAGCGCGAGTTCGTTTCGCGCGTGGCGGGCACGTCCCGTGCGATCGGAGCGGTCCTGATGGATCAAAGTGTCGTAAGCGGGATCGGAAATGTTTATCGCGCAGAAATACTTTTTCGCCATGGGCTTGATCCCCACCGCCCCGCATCGGCGCTCGATGAAGAAACGGCGGTTGCCTTGTGGAAAGACTGGGCGGTTCTGCTCAAAGCCGGCGTAAAAACGGGCGTAATGATGACCCGCGACGACCTGACGCCCGCCGAGTATCGACGGGCGCTTAGTCGCACGAGCGATCGTTATTTTGTTTACAAAAGAGAGGGTCAGCCTTGCCGAGCGTGCGGAGAATCCGTTGCCTTAGAGATGATGGCCACTCGTAAGCTCTATTTCTGCCCCGCCTGCCAAACGTCGTGAAAAGGCCGTCATGATTCTGTCCCGTGTGATCCGTGATTCCCACCGCTCCGACGGGAGTGTTGACATCCTGGTGTCGGAAGGTGTGATCGCTGGCATTTTTCCTGCGGGGCAAGCGCCGCGGGGCGATCACGAGGTGATTGACCTGGATGATCGGGTCGTCATTCCAGGACTCTGGGATGAACACGTCCACTTCGCGTTTTGGGCCCAACACCGTCGCCGCGTGTCCCTCGCGTCGGCGCGATCTGCCGCAGAGGCTATCGCCCTGATGGCAGAGGCGGTGGCTGCCAACAAGGACGCAGAGAGTCCTGACCCGGTCGTGATTGGTACCGAGTACCGCGATGGCCTATGGCCTGACAGCAAAGTGCTCGCTGACCTCGATGCGGCGACCGGGTCCACACCGGTCGCACTGTCGTCTGTGGATGTGCACTCCGGCTGGCTTAACAGCGCGGCACTTGCTCAGTTAGGTGTCGAGGATGCTGATGATCAGGGCATTCTTCGGGAGGGTCCCTGGTTTGCCCTCACTCAACGACTGGGTATGGCCCCTCCAGAAACTGTGGATGAATGGGTCTTGGATGCCGCGCATCACGCCGCATCGCTCGGAGTGGTCGGCATCGTTGATTTGGAAATGGGGTACACCGTTCCCGACTGGGCGAGGCGCGTCGCTTCGCACGAGGGCCCCTACCCGTTGGAAGTGGAGACTGGTGTCTATCCCGGAGATCTCGAAAGAGCCATCGCCGAGGGGATGACAAGTGGGGCTGTGATCGCCCCGCGGGTTCAGGTAGGACCCTTCAAAATCATTACGGATGGGTCCCTCAACACCCGCACCGCTCACTGCGTTGAGCCCTACCTTTCGGTGGAGGGAGAGCAGTACGGTGCGATGAATTTCCCTTCAGCGGATATCGAGGCGATCCTCGTGAAAGCGCAACAGGCCGGTTTTTGGCTAGCGGTCCACGCTATTGGGGATGAAGCAAACCGGATTGTTCTGGACATTTTTGAGAAGCACCAGCTGCGCGGTCGCATTGAGCACGCACAGCTGGTGCGGGAGGAAGATTTTGCGCGCTTTGCTGCGCTCGGGGTGGTCGCCAGTGTTCAACCGGAGCACGCCATCGATGATCGCGATGTAACGGACGTGTATTGGGCCGACCGGGCCGACCGCGCTTTTGCGCTGCGTCAGCTCGTAGACCAGGGGGCCACTCTGGCCCTGGGGTCTGATGCACCCGTCTCACCTCTCAATCCGTGGATTGAGATTGCTGCCGCTGTCACGCGAACTCGCGACGGTCGAGAACCCTGGCATCCCGGTGGCGGATTGACCTATGACGAGGCACTGCGATTTTCCACAAGAACCACCCTTGAGGTGGGACAGCCGGCACACATCGTGGCCCTCGAGGCAGATCCGCGCTGGCTATTGGAGGCGCTGACGGGTGACCCCGCCCGCGCCAGCGACGCGCTGCGCGAGATGAGCGTTGCCCTCACCGTGAGCGGCGGAAACGTGACCCATGATGCGGTTAATCGGAGGGGATGACGGGAATCGAACCCGCACCATCAGTTTGGAAGACTGAGGCTCTACCATTGAGCTACATCCCCGGGGGGAACTCCTGCGACCTCGATGTTACTGCATTGAATCGCTCGGTCTTTCGTGAAGGTCGAACCGGCTAGACTCTTCAGGGTTTGTTTCGCTTGCTCCGGCAGGCCAAGAACGGCAGCGAATCTAGCCACAACCATCGGGGCGTAGCTCAGCTTGGTAGAGCGCCCGCTTTGGGAGCGGGAGGTCGCAGGTTCGAATCCTGTCGCCCCGACGGACATCACAACAACACGCATTGGGAGAAAAGCATTGCCTACCACCACCAAAGAGTCCCTCAGCCCGACACGGGTGCGCCTCACCATCACGGTGAGCCCCGAGGAGCTCAAGCCCAGTATCGATCACGCCTACCAGCACATTGCGGAAGAAATGAACATTCCCGGCTTCCGCAAAGGCAAAGTTCCCCCTCCCATCATTGACCAGCGCGTAGGACGCGGTGAGGTTATCAACCACGCGGTGAGCGAGGGCTTGGACCGCTACTTCCAGGCGGCCGTGCAGGAGGAAAAGCTCCGCACCCTCGGACAACCCCAGGCTGACGTCAAGACCTGGCCTTCTGACAAGGACTTCTCGGGCGACTTGGTCGTGGATGTCGAGGTCGATGTGCGCCCCGACTTCACCATCCCCGCCTTTGCCAAGTACACCCTGGAGGTGAAGGCCACCGAGGTTGGCAAAGCAGAGGTCGACGCCGAGCTCGATGAATTGCGGGCACGATTTGGCAACCTGGTCACCGTTGACCGTCCCATCAAGACCGGCGATTTCGTTCAAATCGACCTCGAAGCCACTATCGGTGACAACACCATCGACAGCGCAAGCTCGATCAGCTACGAAGTTGGATCGGGTCAGCTGATCGACGGCATCGACGACGCTCTCGACACCCTTACAGCGGGCGAGGAAACAACTTTCGAATCGAAGCTTCTCGGTGGCGACCACGAGGGAGAGATGGCACAGATTGCCCTCACCGTGTTGAGCGTCAAAGAGCGCGAACTACCTGAGGCGGATGATGATTTTGCCCAGATTGCCAGCCAGTTCGACACCATCAAAGAACTCAAGGACGACCTGAAAACTCAGGTCGAGCGAAAAGGCCTATTTGCTCAGGCACAGGAGGCGCGTGATGCTCTCGTCGAAAAGATGCTGGCTGACCTTGATATGCCCTTGCCGCAAGGAGTCGTGGACGCCGAGGTAAACCGCCACCTTGAGGGTGAAAACCGCTTGGAGGACGATGTTCACCGCAAGGAAGTAATCGAGTCCACCGAGAAGTCGTTGCGGACGCAACTACTTCTTGACGCTCTTGTCGAGAAGCTTGAGATCGAAGTGGGCCAGAACGAGCTGACCCAGTACCTCATGCAATCCGCTAGCCAGTACGGCATGGAGCCCTCGGAGTTCATCCAAACCCTGCAGGAGAACAACCAGATTCCCTCAATGGTTGGGGAGGTTGCCCGGTCGAAGTCTCTGTCTGTAGCGCTTGCCGATGTAACGGTGAAGGACTCAAAGGGCAAGAAAGTCGACCTAAGTTCTGTCATTAGCACCGAGGACAGCTCCGCGGAGGATGCCATCGCTCAGGCTGTGGCCGACAGCCAGAAAGCGGACGAACACGCCTAAAGGCGCGCACTCTGCCGAGGGCGAACAGGCGCCAGGCTTCGAGCGCGTCCCGATACTCTCGAGACATCGAGCTTGTGAGCGACCAAGGAGAGCACCATCGTGACGATGACTGAAAGCATGATGCAACCGAACGTGTTTGATCGGCTGCTGAAGGACCGCATCATTTGGCTGGGTTCCGAAGTTCGCGATGACAACGCGAACGAAATTGCGGCAAAGCTTCTCTTGCTGGCTGCGGAAGACCCCGAAAAAGACATCTATCTCTACATCAACTCTCCCGGTGGCTCCATCACTGCGGGTATGGCGATTTACGACACCATGCAGTTTGTTCCCAATGACATCGTGACTGTCGGCATCGGAATGGCGGCCTCCATGGGCCAGCTGCTGTTGACCGCCGGGACTAAAGGGAAGCGCTACATCACGCCCAATGCCCGCGTCTTGCTCCACCAGCCTCACGGTGGATTCGGCGGAACAGCCAGTGACATCCAGACCCAGGCCCACCTCATCAACGACATGAAGAAGCGCCTCGCGCAGATTACCGCGGAAGCCACGGGCAAGACCCTGGAGCAGATCACCGAAGATGGGGATCGTGACCGTTGGTTCAGTGCCGACGAGGCTCTCGAATATGGCTTTGTTGACCACATCCGCGCTTCCGCCAGCGACGTTGTCGGTGGCGGCGGAACCGAGCAGGGAAAGAAGAAGTAGGCATCATGACACCGACCAATTTCAGCCCCAGCGCCCAATCGTCCTTCCCGATGCCCGAGGCGCGGTACATCCTGCCGAGCTTCGAAGAACGCACCAGCTATGGGTTCAAGCGCCAAGACCCCTACGCCAAACTCTTTGAAGACCGAATCGTCTTCTTGGGAGTTCAGGTTGATGACGCGTCCGCAGACGACGTTATGGCCCAGCTACTGGTTCTGGAGAGCCAAGACCCGGACCGCGACATCGTGATGTACATCAACTCACCCGGTGGATCTTTCACCGCAATGACGGCGATCTACGACACGATGCAGTACGTTCGCCCGCAAATTCAGACTGTTGTTTTGGGGCAGGCCGCCTCGGCAGCCGCCGTCATTTTGGCCGGGGGTGAGCCGGGTAAGCGCCTTGCGCTTCCCAACTCGCGTGTATTGATTCACCAGCCGATGATGGGCGAAGCCGGGCGCGGCCAAGCCTCGGACATTGAAATCCAGGCGAACGAGATTGCTCGCCTGCGCGAATGGCTCGAGCACACGCTGTCTAATCACTCCAAGAAGAGTGTCGAGGAAGTCCACCGGGACATCGACCGCGACAAGATTCTCACCGCGGACGAAGCACTCGAATATGGCCTCATCGACCAGGTTTTGAACACCCGGAAGTCTCAGGGTGCCGCGAGCCCGGTCAAAGGCCCGGAGGCCGTTACTGCCGGTTAGCCGAGCGTGATGATCGTCGGATCATCACTAAGAGGGCGAGAGCAGCTACGGTTGCCACGATTCCTGCTCCAACAACCCACCCGTTGGAGTTAGCTTCGGCCATTGAGGCTGACTGTTCCGCGCCGGGAGCCACAGCGTCGGCGCTTACCTCGGTCGACGCCTCGGCCGGGCCAGGTTTCACACCGCATTCTGGTGGGCTGGGATAGCCCGGTGCGCTGCGGTAATCGTCTGCTGGGGCATAGGTGAATTCATAACTTTCGGCCAAGCTGTGACCGTCGGCGGATACGAATTGATAGGCCAATTCGTAGACCCCCGGTTCGCCCAGTTCAATGGAGGCTCTCATGCGACCCTCGGTCAGCTCCACGCATCCATCCCCGAAGTACTGACCGCTGCTATCGCGCACAACGATCGCAAAGCCGCGACCTTCTCCACCCAGGTCAAGAAAGCTCCCGTCAGTGGCAATGGATACCTCGACAGGGCTTTGGCTGACCTCGGAATCCGGGGCAGGAATGCGTTGCTCGACCACGTTGTGGCCAAATGCGGGGGTAACCGACCCGAGTGCAAGGGCCGCTAAAGCGGAGAGGAGGAATGCTGCGGCAGCAGCGCGCGTCCCGATCAGCGAATGGCTCATAGGGGTTCAGTGTATTCCCGCCACGCCTGGCCCCACCTGGGGAAAATCCCTGGCCTGTAGGGAGGTCGCGGGTAGGCTCCAAGAGGCAATTGCCACTCACGGAAGGCCTCTGATGTCACGCACGGGTGAAACAGGCGAGCTACTTAAGTGCTCGTTTTGTGGAAAGAGCCAAAAACAGGTCCAGCAACTCATCGCTGGTCCCGGGGTGTACATCTGCGACGAGTGCGTCGAGCTGTGTAACGAAATCATCGATGAGCGCCAGTCTGAGGGAACAGCTCAGGCCGTCGGTGACTTCGAATTGCCGAAGCCTAAAGAAATCTATGACTTCCTCGAGGAATACGTCATCGGCCAGGAGGCCGCCAAAAAGTCGCTCTCCGTCGCTGTATACAACCACTACAAACGGGTCCGGGCTTCAGCAGCTCCGCACGCTGTGGAAGCTGACGAGGGCGTCGACATCCAAAAAAGCAACATTTTGCTTATTGGCCCCACCGGTTGCGGAAAAACTTACCTCGCCCAGACTTTGGCCAAGCGGCTGAACGTTCCGTTTGCTGTTGCTGATGCCACTGCTCTCACGGAAGCCGGCTATGTCGGTGAGGACGTCGAAAACATTTTGTTGAAACTCCTGCAGGCAGCGGACTATGACGTCAAGCGGGCCGAGACGGGAATCATTTACGTCGATGAGGTCGACAAGATTGCCCGTAAAGCCGAAAACCCCTCGATTACAAGAGACGTCTCCGGTGAGGGTGTGCAGCAGGCTCTGCTGAAGATTCTTGAGGGAACAGTCGCTGCGGTTCCACCCCAGGGCGGGCGCAAACATCCACAACAAGAGTTCATTCAGATCGACACGACCAATGTGCTGTTCATTGTTGCGGGCGCATTCGCGGGTCTTGAAGACATCATTTCCGCGCGGGTTGGGCGCCACGGTATTGGGTTTGGCGCGCCGTTGCATAGCAAGGATGCCTCCGAAGACTTGTTCAGCCAGGTCCTGCCCGAAGACCTCCATAAATTTGGTTTGATTCCCGAATTTATTGGGCGACTTCCGGTGGTGACAACGGTGACTCCTCTGGATCAAACAGCGCTGATCGACATCCTCACCACGCCAAAGAACGCGCTCATCAAGCAGTACCAGCGCATGTTTGTGTTGGACGGGGTGAACCTCGAATTTGAGCAGGAAGCCCTCGAGGAAATTGCGTCGCTCGCAGAAATTCGCCAGACCGGTGCACGAGGGCTGCGGGCGATTCTTGAAGAGGTGTTGGGGTCGGTAATGTTCGACGTTCCCTCGGCAGACAATGTCGAGCGAGTGATCATCACCCGCGATGCCGTTTTGAAGAATGCACTTCCGACGATTGTGAACAAGAGCGCTACTCGCCGAGAGAAGTCGGCTTAGCCTTCTACAGTCACCCCGTTATCCAGTGTGGCGCGGGGCCGGTTTTCTAACCAAGTGAGAGTCCACCGCAGGGTTGCGGATTCTTCCTCGGTCAACTGTGCCTCGGCCGCCCTCAAGTCCGCGACGAAGTCGGCGGAAACGCCGCGAGGAGACTCTCCGACGGAAAACCGTGATCCCAGTCTCAACGTAAAGTCCCGTCGGTCTCGTCCTGATAGACCACCCACGAGGTTCGCTGCGCGAGCGCGTCGTAAAGGCGTTGGGCTCCGTGATTGTCTGCAGCGGTAATCCAGCGCAGCGTTCCACCTCCCTGAGTGCCCGCGAAGTGTTTCACGTGGTCAATGAGAGCTGTCGCGACACCGTTTCCCCGCGCCTCTGGTGCCGTGAAGAGATCATCAAGAAACCAGGACGGCCCGGCGGTGAATGTATCGTGCTGGGCACGCAGATGCGCAAAACCCACAACCACGCCCGCTTTTTCCGCAACAAAGCATTGGACGGGATGGTTGTCTTCCATCAGCCACCTCCAGACGCCCTGACAGACGTCATCGTCAAACGCGGTCTCATAAAAGACGCCATACGCCTGGAAAAGTCTCTGCCACGCTTCTCGGTCCTCTGCGCTGACCGCCCGCACGAGCGGGAGCTCAGCCATCATCGCTGTCGAGCTCTAACTCCAGGAGTTCGATGCTCTCGCCTTCAGCCCAGGTCAAGCGCTCAATCTTGCCGACCGCCTTCACATCGGCCGACGCTTGTTGGAGTTGGGCGGGTGCTTGGAGAGTAGCGCTGCGCACAGCGGTCTTCTGCGCCACTTTTTGGTCTGTCTTTGATCGCCTAAGAACAATGAGTGCCTCGCTCGCCAAGTCGAGCAGACCGCTGTGATCGGTATCGCCTGTCCCGCGATCAAATTCTTTGTTCGATGGCCACGGTGAGCGGTGGATGCTGTCGTCGTGTGTCCACGACCACACCTCTTCTGTGGCGAAAGGAATAACGGGAGCGAGCAGCCGCAGCATTACCTCCAGCGCCTGACGCAGAGCGGTGATCGCGCTCGTTCGCGCGGCACCCTCGCCGGTGTAGGCGCGCTCTTTCACCAATTCGAGGTAGTCGTCGGTGAAGGTCCAAAAGAATGCTTCCGTCAGATCGAGCGCCTTGGCGTGATCAAAATTGTCATAGGCCGCTGTGGCTTCCTCTACGACGATCGCGAGCTTGTCGAGCATGTCGCGATCAAGAGGCTCGGAAACCTCGCCAACATCGTCGCCAAAACCGTAGACAAATTTGGCGGCGTTCAAGACCTTGATGGCGAGGCGTCGACCAATTTTGATTTGTTTGGGGTTCTGAGGATCGAATGCTGCATCTGTCCCAAGTTTTGACGAGGCTGCCCAGTAGCGCACGGCATCGGACCCGTGGTCATCCAGCATGGCTTGAGGGGTGACGACGTTGCCCTTGGACTTCGACATTTTCTTTCGGTCTGGGTCCACGATGAAGCCAGAGATGCCGGCGTTCTTCCAGGGAATAGTGCCGTGTTCGAGTTCAGCGCGAAGCATGGTGGAAAACAGCCAGGTTCGAATGATGTCCTGGCCTTGACTCCGAAGGTCGTAGGGGAACACCGCGTCATAGAGCTCCGGGTCGCTTTCCCACCCGCCGGCAAGTTGCGGGGTGAGGCTGCTGGTTGCCCAGGTGTCCATGATGTCGACTTCACCGACAAAGCCACCGGGGGCACCGCGCTGATCGTCTCGGAAGCCAGGAGGTGTCTGCGAGGAAGGGTCGACCGGAAGAGCGGTCTCATCCGGGACGATTACCTCCCCTTCGATGGGTTCACCGGCATCATCCAGGGGGTACCACACGGGGATGGGAACCCCAAAGAATCTTTGTCGGGAGATCAACCAGTCACCGGCAAGCCCATTGACCCAGTTCTCGTATCGCACGCGCATGAAATCGGGGTGGAATGCCACCTCTTTGCCTCGCTTGAGAAGACGCTCCTGCAGGTCCGCATCTTTTGCCCCGTTTGCCACGTACCACTGGCGGGTGGTGATGATCTCTAGTGGCTTATCGCCCTTCTCGAAAAACTTCACCGGGTGTGTCATCTTCTCGGGCTCACCGAGCAGGTCACCGCTGTTCTCGAGCATCTCCACCATTGCCGCCTTGGCGCTAAATACTGTCTTGCCGCTGAGGGCGGCGAATGCCTCGCTCGCCTGAGGAGTGGTTAGCCAGGCCGGAGTGTCGCGAACGATGCGCCCGTCTGCGCCCAGGATGGGTCGGGTCTCTAGCTCCAGTTCTCGCCACCAAATGACGTCCGTGACATCGCCGAACGTGCAGACCATCGCAATTCCCGTGCCTTTGTCTTTCTGGGCAAGATGGTGGGCTCGAATTGGCACTTCCACGCCGAACAGAGGTGAGGTGACCGTTGTGCCGAAGAGACCCTGGTACCTCTCATCCTCGGGGTGTGCGACGAGCGCCACGCACGCTGCGATCAGTTCAGGGCGGGTGGTGACGATCACCACATCTTCGCCCCCGCTCGCTGAAGCGAAAGAAACCCGATGGTAGGCGGAGGGCTGTTCGCGGTCTTCTAGCTCCGCCTGCGCTACAGCGGTGCGGAAGGTGATGTCCCACAGGGTTGGGGCGTCTGCGCGGTATGCCTCACCTCGTGCGTAGTTGCGCAAGAAAGCTTTCTGCGCGACGCGCTGTGAGTTGTCGTCAATGGTGCGGTAGGTCAATGACCAGTCGACGCTGAGCCCCAGTGATCGCCACAGGTCCTCGAACTGCTTTTCGTCCTCCAGGGTGAGTTCTTCGCACAGCTCAATAAAGTTGCGGCGACTAATCGGCACTTGGTCCCCGGGCTTCGAGCCGTCGCGTGTTAGGCCTCCCTCAAGGGGTGGAGTGAAATCTTCGGTGTAAGGGAGCGAAGGGTCGCAGCGCACTCCGTAGTAGTTCTGGACCCTACGCTCGGTCGGCAGGCCATTGTCATCCCACCCCATCGGGTAAAAAATGTCTTTACCGCGCATGCGCTGGTAGCGCGCTTGCAAGTCCATATGTGTGTAACTGAACACGTGGCCGATGTGGAGGCTCCCCGAGGCGGTCGGGGGAGGGGTATCAACGGAAAAGATGTGGTCTTTGCCGCGAGAGATCGCGCCGTGTCGATCAAAGCGATAGGTGCCCTGCTCTTCCCACCGGGCCCCCCAGGTGTGCTCGAGACCTTCAAGAACGGGTTTCTCTGGAATGCTCCGCGACATGCTCGAACACCTTCTTCGCTATAGGCGGCACCGTGTCCAGGGTGCCTCAGTGTGTAGTGACCATCGTACAAACAAAGCCACGCGCTGGTGGTCGGCTGGGCTAGTCAGCGTTTGCGCGAAACCCTTTCACGACGGGGTCGATTGCCGCGATCATGTACGCCTGCAGGCCCTGGCGCGACGTTCCCGCCTCTGCCCACTCGCGGGCTGCGGACACGGAGGCGGCTAAGCATGCGTAGGCGGCGGCTCGCGCCGCAGCAAGGGGCATGTTGTGGGATTCAAGGAATTCCGTCATGAGTGTTGCCATAGCGCCAAATCGCCCGAGGGCGGATGCTTGAAGGTCACTGGTGCTGCCGAGCAGTTCGCCTTGGGTGAGGGCAAACGGCACCCGATCGGCGCCCATCTGAGATGCCACCTCCAGAAGCGATGTTCGGAGCTCCTGCAGACCGTCCGAAGCGTGTCTCTCTGTGCTTCCCTGCTGGAGGGTCTTAGCCAGGAGCTCCAGCGCTTCGTCCAATTCCACCCAGAACACGTCACTCTTCGTGGGGAAGTAGTTGAAGAATGTCGCGCGGCTCACCCCCGCACGCTGGGCAATTTGGTCAACGGTGGTTTTGGGGTAAGAGTTTTCCAAGAACAGCTCGAAGGCCGCATCCTGCAGTATTTCGCGCGAGGATGTCGGGGGTCGACCGCGGTGAATAAGCGTCATCGCTCGGCCTTTCGTGGAATTCTTATACTCAGTCTAGTTAATGTACGCTGGGCTTGTTCATTGCCCGGCTTTAGAAAGAGATGCCATGTCCCAGCGCACAGCGCTTCGCACCATAACGTCCCTCACAGCAGGCCTTGCGCTGGTCGCAACCTTGGGGGCATGCGCGGTGGAAGAGGATTCTGCCCCGACGAGCATCACCTTTGCGATCGAGGGTGCAAACCTGAGTTCGGGACACATGGATATTCACTCAAGCCAATTGGATGTGGCCTCGTTGGTCCTACGAAACGCGTTTGATTCGCTCGTGGCCCAGGACGAATCGGGGGCTTTTGTGCCCTGGCTTGCGACCTCGTGGGAGATTTCTGAGGATGAGCTGACCTACACATTCCAACTGCGGGAGGACGTTACCTTCCACGACGGAGAGCCGTTCAACGCCGAGGCCGTGAAGGCAAACTTTGACCACGTGGTCGCTCCGGAAACAGCGTCCGCCCAGGCGGCAAGTTTGATTGGGTACGCCGCAGAGGGTGGCTACTACGCGGGCACCGAGGTTCTCGGCGAATATGAAGTAGCGGTATCGTTCACCCAGCCCTATGCTCCCTTCCTGCAGGGACTCAGCCTCGCACAACTGGGCTTTTACTCGCCGCTGGTTCTCTCCGAAAGCGCAGACCAGCTGAAAGCTGGTGGCCCCGGCGTCACGGTCGGGACCGGCCCGTTCATTCTCACCGAATACACGCCGGACCAGGAGCTCGTTTTTCAAGCAAACCCGGACTACAACTGGGCACCGGCGGGTGCCGACCACAGTGGTGTTGCAGCTTCCGACACCCTGGTGATTCGGATTCTGCCGGAGAGCGCGTCACGTGTGGGAGCAATCAATAGTGGCGATGCGGACGTGGCGGCGGACTTTACCCCCGACATGGCAGCGCAGGTGTCGGCAGGAATTGAGACGTACTCGATCGAAATGCCCGGGGTTCCCTACTCGCTCTACATCAACGAGGCCAATGGTGTCTTCGCAGACGACCGAGTTCGCGAGGCCTTCAGCATCGGCTTTGATGCGGAACCTGCGATCGAAAGTATTTACCTCGGTCAGTTCAGTCGCGCGTGGAGCATTCTCGGTCCGACAACACCAAATTCTTATGACCCCTCTCTGGAAAACTCATGGCCCTACGATCAGGACCGTGCCAACCAGTTGCTCGATAGCGCTGGGTGGACAGGTCGCGACGACGAGGGCTATCGCACCAAGAACGGCGAGCGCCTCAGCGCTCGATGGATTGCCTACACACCGGTGCCGGATGACCGGGCTAGCCTCGCCAACTTCATTCAGTCCGACCTGAAAGACATCGGTTTTGAGCTGGTCCGAGAGGTTCTCGAGCCGGCCCAGTACATGGAGTTTTACGGGCCCCGAGACTTTGATGTCACGGACTGGGCCTTCTCAGGGCCCGATGCTGATGTATTGCGCAGTCACCTTCAGACGGGCGGATATCAGACCGTATCAACGGTGACGAAACCCGAAGTGGATCAGTGGTTGAGTGACGCGGTCGCCACCAGCAGTCCCGCAGCTAGGCAATCGCTCTACGAGCGCATTCAGCGCTGGAACGCTGCGGAAAACCTTATCGTTCCGCTCTACGTTCCCTCAGAAATCACGGTGGCCAGTGAAGCGGTCAGTGGTTTGGAGTTTGACCTTTACGGTCGAGCACTCTTTTACGGCGTAACGCTGAGCGAGTGACCCTCCAGGGCCAGGCCACTGCCCTAGCTTCGCGCCCCCGCGCGAGCCTGGCGGCAGCGGCTCGCGCCGTGTTTCGGGTTGTGGCGGTGGTCTGGGGTGCCGCCACGGCGGGTTTTGTGGCCTTGCGTCTGATTCCCGGTGATCCGGTAGATGTGATGTTGGGCGTTCAGGCGCGAGTCTCGGAGAGCGTACGCGCAGAGATTCGGGCCGAATGGGGCCTTGATAACCCACCCGTCATTCAGTACTTCCAATATCTTGGCCGGCTTGTCACCGGTGATCTGGGCACGTCGTACCAACTGAGATCGCCCGTGTCCGAGATCATTGCAGATCAGGCCGCTCCGACGGCGCAGTTGACCGCGGCCGCGCTGGTGGTCGCTCTCCTCCTGGCCCTCTCGGCGGCGCTATTGGGTCGAGGGCGCAGGGCAAGCCGAGTTATTTCGCTTCTCGAGCTGGTCGTGATTTCGTCGCCAACATTCTGGGTGGGTCTCCTTTTGCTGGCTGTCTTTTCCTTCCAGCTGGGATGGTTTCCGGTGACCGCAAGTGCCGGTTTTTCTGCGTTGGTGTTGCCGGCAGTCACCCTCGCGTTGCCGGTCGCAGGAATCCTAAGTCAGGTGCTGCGCCAGGGGCTTGATCACGCGGAGAGACAACCCTTCGCGCTTACCGCTAGGGCACGCGGCATCACCCCGGCGGGTTTGGTGAGACGACACACCCTGCGTCACGCTGCCATCGACACGGTCACACTAGGCGGGTATCTCGTGGGGTCGCTTCTGGGAGGAGCGGTGCTGGTCGAAACCGTCTTTGCACGGCCTGGCCTCGGGCAGGTCGCAATCCGGGCAATTATCGGTCGCGATCTCCCGGTGGTGTTGGGGGTGGTCGTTGTTGCAGCAGTGGTTTTCGCGTTGTTGAGTGTGATTGTTGATGCCAGTTATCGGGCGCTTGATCCTCGATTGCGTTTTGCTCGGCGGGCACTCTCATGAGCCTGATCGGTGGAGTAGTCAAAAGCTCTACGCAGCGGTCCGGTTCGAGGAAACCACCGGGGGGAGTCGTGGCGGCCGGGTTTGTTCTTCTTGCCCTTGCGGTGGTGGCGCTTTGGCCATCGCTGGTGGCGAGCTATAGCCCTCTGGAGACAGACGCCTCGTCCACTCTCCAACCGCCGAGTGCCGAGCATATTTTTGGTACCGATCAGTCCGGGCGCGATGTGTTCTCCAGGGTTGTTCACGGCGCGCAGTATTCCCTAGCTATCGGACTGGGAGCTACCGGGGTTGCCCTTGGACTAGGGCTGTTGCTGGGGGTATCTGCGGCCCTGGGCTCGCGCATCGTTGACGGAATACTGTCGCGCTTCATCGATGTGCTGATGGCGTTTCCCGAATTCCTGCTCGCACTCGTGGTCATTGCGGTGATGGGACCGGGTGAGAGCAGTATCCCGCTGGCGGTCGCGATAGCGGCAACACCCGCCTACGCCCGAGTGGCACGAGCGGAAACGCTCGTGGTGGCCCATGCTGGCTATGTACGCGCTAGCGCATCACTTGGGGTCTCACGAGCGCGAATCATCCTCTTTCACATCATCCCCAACATCTCGGGACCCCTTCTGGTGATGGCAACCATCGGAGTGGGGACGGCAATCGTAACGGCAGCGGGCCTCAGCTTCCTAGGCCTGGGGGCCCAACCCCCCACGCCGGAATGGGGCATCATTCTCTCCGAGGGGCGTAATTTCTTGGCCACAGCCTGGTGGATTGCGGTATTTCCGGGTCTTGCTATCACCACCTCGGTGGTGTCCATCAGCGTGGTGGGTCGCTACTTTCGAACACGGCGAGAGGTAGTGCTGTGAGTGACCAGTCGCTTGTGGAGGTTCGTGATCTCACGGTCTCGTTTCCTGGATCCCGGGATCCCGCGGTGTCGGGTGTGTCTTTTGACCTGCAGGCGGGCGAGTGTCTTGCGCTGATTGGCGAATCGGGCTCCGGTAAAACTCTGACCGCTCTGTCACTCCTGGGGCTCGCGCCGCAGGATGCCGTGGTGGATGTGGCGAGCATGATCATTGCGGGTGAGCAGACAAAAAACTATCGACCTGCCCAGTGGCGGGCACTTCGCGGCAACACAGTCGCCTTGGTTAGCCAAGACGCGGCGGTTTCGCTCGACCCGCTCCGTCGTGTGGAACACGAGGTGGGCGAAGCAGTGTCCCTGGCCCAGCCCACCCTCAGGGCCGACGAGATTGCAGGGCGGGTCGATCAGGCCCTCGCCCTTGCCGCAATGCCAGATGCGACAGAGCGCAAGAAGCAGTACCCCCATGAGCTCTCCGGTGGTTTGCGACAGCGTGCGCTCATCGCTTCGGCCCTTGCCGGAGCCCCGCGCATTCTGATCGCTGACGAGCCGACGACTGCCCTGGACTCCCTCACGCAAGAGCGCATTCTGGCCTTGCTAGCAACGCTCAAGCAGGCAGGTACAGCGCTGCTGCTGGTCACCCATGATGTGGGAGTCGTGAGGAACCTCGCGGACCGCATTGCTGTGATGAGAGACGGGCGCATCATCGAGTCTGGGAAGGCAGAAAAAATTTTTACGGCACCCCAGCAGCCCTACACCCAACGCATGGTCGCCGCCCGAAATGCGATGGCGCGCCCATCATCTCTGTCACCCGGGTCGTCGGGCTCCGTGCTTGAGTGCCGGGGGCTCACCCGCATCTATCCAGCGAAGGACGGCTCCCCCGTTCAGGCGTTGAGCCAAGTTTCATGCCTCGTCACTGCGGGACAAACCCTGGGTATCGTGGGGGAGTCTGGCTCTGGCAAAAGCACGCTGGCTCGCATCATGATGGGTCTCGAAGCCCCAGATCAGGGCGATGTTCTGTTGATGGGTGAGCCCTGGTCTGCTCTCCCAGAGAAAGTACGCAGAGCTCGCCGCGGCAGAATTCAACTGATCGAACAGAACCCGTGGGATGCTCTCGATCCTCGGTGGAGCGTCCGTCGCATACTGAGCGAAGCGATTGCGCTTGAGCCCGCGCCTGGTGGTCGATCAGCGCGTGCGGCCCGGTCTCGTGAGCTGTTGGAGCAGGTGGGACTTCCGGAAGAGTTGCTCGACCGCCGGGCCCACCAGCTCTCTGGTGGGCAACGTCAACGGGTCGTCATCGCGCGAGCCCTCGCAAGACATCCTGACATCCTGATTTGTGACGAGCCCGTCTCGGCCTTGGATGCACCCATTCAAGCCCGCGTATTGGAACTCCTTGCCACACTCCAAGCCCGCTTGGGAATGGCGATTGTCTTGGTCTCTCATGACCTGGGTGTTGTTGCCCGCTATTGCCATGACGTGATGGTGATGAGGGACGGAGCGGTTATTGAGTCTGGACCAACCCAAAAGATCGTGAAGAACCCTGGAGAGCCCTTCACCAGAGAACTTCTCAGGGCGAGTGCTGTCGACCTGGCCTAGAATAAAACAAAGCTGTGAATCGGCCATCACCGAGGAGCTGCCGGAAGAAAAGACCGTGAGGTTTTAGTAGAACCGGTCGGGTAGGCCCGTTAGCGCCTGAGAAAAGAGGTCACCACGTTGTGGTGGCAAGCGGGGTGGTACCGCGACCGGTCAGCCGGGCGTCCCTGCAGACCACAACCCTTTGTCTCAGGAGCACCCCATGGCTTTCCCCCGTCACCGCCCCGCCTCGCCCGTGCCGTCGAATCCGTCCTTTCCGGATATCGAAAAGGATGTGCTGGCGAGCTGGAACGCGGGTAACACTTTCGCTAAGTCGGTCGAGGCTCGTGAGGGTAACGACGAGTGGGTGTTCTATGACGGGCCACCCTTTGCCAACGGATTACCCCACTACGGGCACCTCCTGACCGGGTACGCCAAAGACGTTTTCCCCCGTTTCCACACTATGCGGGGAAAACAAGTTCACCGTCGCTTTGGTTGGGACACCCACGGACTGCCGGCCGAGCTGGAGGCCGAGAGGCAGCTGGGCATCACGGATAAGAGTCAGATCGAAGAAATGGGTATTGCCGCCTTCAACCAGGCTGCGCGCGAGTCGGTGTTGAAGTACACCGACGAGTGGCAGGCCTATGTCACCCGCCAAGCACGCTGGGTGGACTTCGAGAACGACTACAAAACCCTTGACATCACGTTCATGGAGAGCGTGCTCTGGGCCTTTTCGACCCTGTACAACAAAGGGTTGGCCTACGAGGGCTATCGGGTGTTGCCCTACTGCTGGCGGGATCAAACACCGCTGAGCAACCACGAACTGAGAATGGATGATGACGTCTACAAACCGCGACAGGATCAGTCCGTCACGGTGACGTTTCCGCTCCATGGAGAAAAAGCCGAGCAGGCCGACCTCGTCGGTGTTCTAGCGCTCGCGTGGACCACCACACCGTGGACGTTGCCGACCAATGCAGCCCTCGCTGTAGGGCCCGAAATCTCCTATGCGGTGATTCCGGCTGGCCCCTCGAGCTCAACACCTGGGGCCCGCTATTTGATGGCCCTCGACACCATTGCGAACTATCGAAAAGAGCTGGGGTATGAAGACCCGGAGCAGGCTCAGGCGGCGGTGACCCGGGTGGTTCAGGGCTCTGATCTTGGCGGTATCCAGTACCAGCGGGTATTTGACTATTACGCCGACGACAGCTGGGGAATGGATAACGCGTGGCAGATTCTGGTGGCCGAGTATGTCGCCACCGGCGAGGGAACCGGCATTGTTCACCAGGCTCCCGCCTACGGCGAGGATGACCAAATCACCTGCGCAGAAGCGGGTATCCCCGTGGTTATCTCGGTCGATGACGCGGGGTGCTTCCTCGATCAGGTCAGCGATGTGGCAGGGCTTCAAGTCTTTGACGCCAATAAGCCGCTGACAAAACTGTTGCGCGAATCAGGTCGTCTGTTTGCGGAACGCTCCTATGACCACTCGTATCCTCACTGTTGGCGCTGCCGCACTCCGCTGATTTACAAAGCCGTGTCCAGCTGGTTTGTGAAGGTCACGGAAATTCGAGACCGCATGGTGGAGCTCAACCAGGACATCACCTGGGTTCCCGACAACGTGAAAGATGGGCAATTTGGCAAATGGCTGGCGAACGCGAGGGACTGGTCAATTTCGCGCAACCGCTACTGGGGTTCTCCCATCCCGGTGTGGAAGAGCGATAACCCGGAGTACCCCAGGGTGGACGTGTACGGGTCACTCGAAGAGTTAGCACGCGACTTCGGCGCAGCGCCAACAGACCTTCACCGACCCGCAATCGATGATCTTGTTCGCCCGAATCCCGATGACCCGACGGGGAAGTCGATGATGCGCCGAATTCCCGATGTGTTGGACGTCTGGTTTGACTCTGGATCTATGCCCTTTGCTCAGGTGCACTACCCGTTTGAGAACCAAGAGTGGTTTGATACCCACAACCCCGCCGACTTCATTGTCGAATACATCGGCCAGACACGCGGCTGGTTTTACACGATGCACGTTCTCTCCACTGCTCTTTTTGACCGCCCCGCTTTTTCGAACGTGATTTCGCACGGAATCGTGCTCGGTTCAGACGGACAAAAGATGTCCAAGAGCTTGCGCAATTATCCCGACGTCTCGGAAGTCTTTGACCGGGATGGTGCCGACGCTATGCGCTGGTTCCTGATGTCAAGTTCTGTCATCCGTGGTGGCAACCTGGTGGTCACTGAGGAGGGTATCCGCGAGTCAGTGCGGCAGTTCTTGTTACCTCTTTGGAGTACCTATTACTTCCTGGGGCTTTATGTCGGTGATCACGAACCTCAGTGGCGGACCGACTCCCCGCATGTTCTCGATCGCTACATCCTGGCCAAGACTCGGGATGTGATTACCGAGACAACGGCTCACTTTGATGCCTTGGATGCTCCGCTGGCAGCGCAGAAGCTCCGCGACTTTGCTGACGTGCTGACCAACTGGTACGTGCGTAGAAGCCGAGACCGCTTCTGGGGGGGAGAAGATCTCGACGCCGTGGACACGCTCTACACGGTGCTGGAAACCCTGTGTCGCCTCTCTGCACCGCTTGCTCCACTGATCACGGAGGAAGTGTGGCGCGGCATCACCGGGGGCGACAGTGTTCACCTCACCGACTGGCCCGAGCCAGAGCCCTTCCCCCAGGATGGCGGGCTGGTGGCTGCCATGGATCGGGTCCGCGATGTTGCCTCCGCCGGCCTTGCGCTGAGAAAGGCCCATTCGCGACGCGTTCGTCTGCCGCTCTCGAAGCTCACCGTAGTGAGCTCTGCCGCGAATGACCTCGTTCCCTTTGCGGACATTATCTCGGAGGAGCTCAACGTCGCCGAGGTCGCCTGTGTGGAATTGACGGACAGCGCCATCGAGAGCTTTGGTATCGCCCGCAAACTGATTCCGAATGCTCGCGCATTGGGCCCCCGAGTAGGAGGAGCAATCCAAGGGTTGATTGCCCAAGCTAAAGCGGGCGAGTGGACCCTCACCGACGGTGTCGTCATGATCGGCGAGGAGTCCCTTCTGGAGGGGGAATACACGCTCGAGCTGACATCGGCTTCAGAGGACACCGCTGTGAGCTTCCTCGATGATGGCGGGTTTGTGTTGCTGGACACGACGGTGTCTCCTGTTCAAGAGGCCGAAGGCCTTGCCCGGGATGCCATTCGGTGGATTCAGCAGGAGCGAAAGGCTGCGGGCCTCATGGTTTCAGACCGTATACAGCTGCGCGTCGAGGCCGATGAGTCAGCCCGAGAAGCTTTGGAGACGCATCGGGAACTCATCTGCTCGGAAACGTTAGCGACCGCATTCGACATTCAGGAGCTCGTCGGTGATGAGGACACGCTGCCCGTCGGGTCGGGTTCTCAGTTACGCGTGAGAGTGTCTCGGAATGAGTGATTTCGGCTCCCTCGACCGCGCCGACGCGGATCGCGTAAGCCAGGCCTTGCTCTCGCGGGTCAGCGAGAAAGCGCCCGAGCGTCGCCTCCACGCGATCCGGCGGGTGACGGAGCTACTAGGTGACCCCCAGCGCATGTACGGGGTCATCCACATCGCCGGAACTAACGGGAAAACCTCGACAGCGCGCATTATCGAAAGCCTGCTTCGAGCGCTCGGTTTGCGAACCGGTCTGATGACGTCGCCTCATCTCAATCGGATGAACGAGAGAATCATGATCGATGGTGAGCCAATCACCGACCGCATGCTCGCCGACAACTTTGAAGATATTGAACCGTTTCTCACCATGGTGGATGCGGAGCTGGTGGCCAGCGGCGAAGCGCCGCTCACGTATTTTGAAGCCCTCACCGCCTTGACCTTCGCTGCATTCGCCGATGCACCGATTGACGTTGCCATTGTCGAGGCAGGCATGGGCGGTGAGTGGGATGCCACCAACGTGGCTGATGCTGACGTTGCCGTGCTGACGCCTATCGCCCTCGATCACATGGAGTTCCTGGGGGACACCATTGCGGAGATTGCCGCCACGAAATCCGGCATCATCAAGCCGGCATCGCGCGTGGTAAGCGCCCACCAGCGCGACGATGCGTGGGGCGAAATTACGGCTGTCTGCGAAAAGTATGAAGCAACTTTGCGCGTTTTTGGCCGCGACTTTTCGTTGACGTCTCTTGAGCCAGGTGTCGGCGGTCAGGTGATCAGCGTCGAGGGAGTTGCCGGTCTCTACTCTTCGCTCGCTCTGCCCCTGCTGGGGGATTATCAAGCAGAAAATGCAGCGCTAGCCATTGCCGCCGTCGAGTCGTTTGTCCAAAATGGTGAGCAAATGCTCCCGCGTGATGTCGTCGAAGAGGGTATTTCGCTAGCGAGTAGCCCTGGGCGTCTGCAAAGAGTGTCGGCCAACCCGGCGGTAATTGTTGACGCGGCGCACAACCCGCACGGGGCGGAAGCCCTAACCGGGGCGATCATGACGTCTTTTAGTTTTGACCGACTGGTGTGCGTGATTGGAATCCTGCAGGAAAAAGATGTTGTCGGAATTGTCGAAGCGCTTGATCCGGTTGTTGATCACTTCGTCGTAACCCAGTCTCAGTCCGATCGCGCCATCAGCGTTGATGATCTGGCCGACGCGGTTGCCGCAATTGCCGGGCCCGATCGTGTGGATTCTCGACCTAACTCAGAGCATGCGCTTTCGCGTGCGGAGGATCTTGCCGGACCCGAGGGCGGTGTCCTCGTGACCGGGTCAATTACCTTGGTGGCGGAAGTCACCGCCTGGAAGGGGCAATGATGGCGCGCGCACGACGAGAAAAAACGGCAACCGAGTCGCTTCTGCAAATAGCGGTGATGTTGGAAATTGCCGTGGTGTTTTTTGGCGCTTTGGCCCTTGATGGCCTGAAGCTTTACTCGCCCACGGTGGTGTGGGTGGGCGCTGGTCTCGCGGTGGTGGTGCTGGGCTTGTTGAATCGGCTGCTCCGATACCGCTGGGGAGTGTGGTTTGGCCACCTGATTCAGATCGCCCTGTTGTTGTCCTTTGTCTGGGATGTAGTGATTGGCTTGTCGGCTGCGGTGGTGGTTGCGTTTTGGATTTTTGGCGCCATCCGCGGTCCGCAACTCGATCGACCGCGCGACAACCCCGACCGTTAGAATTAGCCCAAACCCATCCCAAGGAGCGAATCAGCATGGCCGGACTAGAAGAAACCCTCGTATTGGTCAAGCCCGATGGGGTTGCGAGAAACCTGACAGGGGAGATCCTCTCCCGCATTGAGGCCAAGGGCTATCAACTGGTGGATATCCGGATGGTCGAACCCAATCGAGACCTCCTCAGCGCCCACTATGCGGAACACGAGGGCAAACCATTTTTCGATCCGCTCGTGAATTTCATGGAATCAGGTCCCGTCGTGGCCATGCGGATCGCGGGGCACGCGGCCATTGCCGGTGTGCGGTCGCTATGCGGTGCAACGGATCCCACCGCGGCGGCACCGGGCACTATTCGCGGTGACCTAGGCCGCGACTGGGGGCTTGCAGTCCAGCAAAACCTGATTCACGCGAGCGACTCGCTCGAGTCCTCGAGCCGTGAGCTCGCTCTCTGGTTTGCCCGCTAGAGCGAAAACAACAGCGGGAAAGTGATCAGGATTGCTATGCCGATAACGGCGTAGTTGATCACAATCACAATCCAGGAATACGGCAACCAACGAGCGCCGAGTTTGGTGAGCCTGGGTGAAGAGCCAAAGATGCCGTTTTTGAGTGTCCAGGGCAACAGTATCCAGAAGAGTGGAATGTGAATCGCCCACACCACCATGCAGTACAGGCACAGAAAGCCAATCACGAACACGGCTTGGTAGAACATCCACATTAGCCAGAGGTACGCGGCGAAAATCGCCAGGACAACGAGAACCCAGAACGGTTTCTTGAATGTGGCTCCCGCCAACATCGCCGCCCCCACCATCGCCACCGCGACGTAACCAGCAACCCCAAAAAGCTGATTGGGGGTGTCAAAGAACACTGACGCTTGCGGGCTTTGCATGACGGAACCGCACGAAAAGAAGGGGTTTATATCGCAACTCGGGTTGGTTCCATTCAGCGCTAACTGGTAGCCCTCACGCGACAGGGTGAAGGCTGCAAACCACGCGCCGATCCCGCTGAGCAGCAGGTAGAGCGCCATAGCTCCTGAGCGTCGCGTCGGATAGTTCATGTCGCAATTATGACAGTTCACTAGCTGGCAAAGACCGTGTGTGCGATACTGGAGCAAGAGCAACCCCACGCGGTGGAGTAGCTCGACAAGATTTCTCGAATCAGCGATTCGAATACCGGGGATAACCCCACAACAACCAGTTTTTTCAGGAGAACCTTATGGTTTCTCTTGCCAAAGCGTGATGGAGTTCCGGCCAGTGATGCCAGGAATTGCGTAAGGAGTGCACCAGGAATGGTGACGAAAAAAGAAGAATCAACACCCTCGAAGACATCTACTGCAAGCAAAAAAACAGCGGCGAAGTCCACGGACACCGCAAAAAAGTCTCCGGTAAAGAAGCCCACACCCGCAGACAAAAAGGCCTCATCAGCCGCGCCGAAAGCGAGTGCGAAGAAGTCTTCCGAAGTTCCCCAGGCTGTGTCGACCAAGTCCCTGATTTTCCAGGCGCCCGATCCCGCCCTCTTGCCTGCCCCGGCGAAGTCCTCACCCGAACCCTCCGGGGAGGGAACCGTTCGCCGGCGCTCACGGGCAAATCGACCCACCCTCAGTCCCGAGGAGAAAAAAGCTAAGGCGGCCGCTGAAGCCGCCGCTCCAAAGAAAGTTCGGGGCTCCACTCGTTTGGAGGCAAAACGTCAGCGGCGCCGAGATGGTCGCGATGGCGGACGTCGCCGTCAGAGTGTCACTGAGTCGGAATTCTTAGCGCGCCGGGAAAGCGTAGACCGTGTCATGGTGGTTCGCGAACGCGCCGACCGCACGCAAATCGCTGTGCTGGAAGACAACGTTGTTGTCGAGCACTATGTCGCCAGAGCCGAAGAGTCCAGCCTGATCGGCAACGTTTACCTCGGGCGCGTGCAAAACGTTTTGCCCAGCATGGAGGCGGCCTTCGTTGATATTGGTCGCGGCCGCAACGCGGTGTTGTACTCCGGCGAAGTCGATTGGGAAGCGGCGCGAGAGGGAGACACCTCGGGCCCGCGACGTATCGAACTGGCCCTGAAAACCGGCGACAGTGTGCTGGTCCAGGTAACCAAGGACCCGGTGGGCCATAAGGGTGCCCGGTTGACGAGCCAGGTTAGTTTGCCTGGTCGTTACCTCGTCTACGTTCCGGGCGGAGCGATGAACGGAATTTCGCGCAAGCTACCGGACACCGAACGCTCCCGCTTGAAGGCGATTTTGAAAAAAATTCTCCCCGAAACTGCGGGCGTCATCGTGCGCACGGCGGCGGAGGGTGCAAGCGAGGAACAACTTACGACGGACGTCGAGCGCCTGCAAAAACAGTGGGAAGCGCTCAGCACTCAAGCGGAAAAAGCACAAGCTCCCGAGCTGTTGCACTCTGAGCCTGACCTCCTGGTCAAAATCATTCGCGACGTGTTCAATGAAGATTTCCATAAGTTGGTCATCTCAGGAACTCACGCTCACCGCACCATTGAGCAGTACCTCTCGTCGGTTGCCCCCGACCTGATCGCCCGGATCGAGGCGTACGCGCCGGAAGAAGACCCCTTTGTGGAGTACCGCGTGGGTGAAGGAATCGCCAAAGCGCTCGATCGCAAGGTGTGGTTGCCCAGCGGCGGATCTCTCGTCATCGATCGCACCGAGGCCATGACGGTGGTTGATGTCAACACCGGAAAGTTTGTGGGCAGCGGCGGCAACCTCGAAGAAACGGTCACCAAGAACAACATTGAGGCCGCTGAGGAAATTGTCCGGCAGCTGCGACTGCGAGACATCGGTGGAATCATCGTGATCGACTTCATCGACATGGTGTTGGAGTCCAACCGAGACCTCGTTGTGCAGCGGTTGATGGAGTGTCTGGGCCGGGATCGCACCAAGCACCAGGTGGCCGAAGTCACGAGTTTGGGCCTTGTCCAAATGACACGGAAGAAACTTGGTTTGGGCCTGCTGGAAACATTCAGTGAAGCCTGTGAGGCGTGTCAAGGGCGAGGCGTGGTCGTCCACGGCGAACCCGTGGCGAAGAGCAAGTCAGAGTCGAGCCCCAGGAAAAGGAAGGGTTCGGCAAAAAGCACTCCCACTGTCGAGCCCCACCAGATCACCGATGGCGCGAGAGATGCGATCGCAGCCATTGCTAAGAGCACAGTGCACTCAGAAACTCCCGCGGAGCCAAAATCTGACGCCGCTGTCGAGCCGCCAGAAGTGGCGGCAGCGGGCGCGAAGGACCCCCTTAACAGCGTGCTGGAGGCTCTACCGGAGGCTCCAGCGCCAGGTCAGTCCAAGCGGCGACGTAGAGCCACGAGCCGCTGAGACTGTCTACCCGAGGTTCGGAGCAAACCCGGGTAGGTCCTGTGGTTGTACCCGGCCTAACAATGGTCTATTCTTATCCCTTGGTGCAGTTTTCCCCCAATTGACGGGGCACCCTCGTTCTCTCCAGTAACAAGGCAGGTTTCATCGTGGTTTATGCGGTTGTTCGCGCAGGCGGACGTCAAGAAAAGGTCGAGGTTGGCTCGATCATTACGGTCGACCGCATTGCCGGTGATGCCAAGAACTCGGTGAGCCTTGCTCCCGTGCTCTTTGTTGATGGTGCAACAGTCACCCACGATAAAAAAGAGCTCGACAAAGTGACGGTGACCGCTGAAGTCGTCTCCGACCTTCGTGGCCCCAAAATCGTTATCCAGAAATACAAGAACAAGACCGGTTACAAGAAGCGTCAAGGTTTCCGTGCGGAACTTACGAAGCTCAAAGTAACCGGCATCACCAAGAAGTAAGAGGGAACTCATGGCACATAAAAAAGGTGCGTCCTCGACCAGAAACGGTCGCGACTCTAACGCTCAGTACCTCGGTGTGAAGCGCTTCGGTGGTCAGGTTGTCAAGGCCGGCGAAATCCTCGTTCGCCAGCGTGGAACCCACTTCCACCCCGGTGCCAACGTCGGTCGCGGAAACGACGACACACTCTTCGCTCTTGCCGCGGGTCAGGTCGAGTTCGGCTCTAAAGGTGGACGCAAAGTCGTCGCCGTTGTGGATGCCGCGCTCTAGACCACACCACACGATGTGATGCGAGGGCGAGCTTCGGCTCGCCCTTTGCTCTTCTAGGGGACAATACAGAACGAAGAGAGGGTGTCATGACGACGTTCGTCGACAGTGTCGTATTGCACCTCCACGCCGGACACGGCGGTCACGGGTGTGTTTCGGTACACCGCGAAAAGTTCAAACCCCTCGGCGGCCCCGATGGCGGCAATGGCGGACACGGTGGTGACATCGTGCTGGTCTCCGACCCACAAGTCACTACCTTGCTGGATTACCACCATCGTCCGCATCGCACGAGTGACAACGGGGCGCCCGGGGCGGGTGACTCTCGCCACGGCAAAAGCGCGGCGGATGTCACGCTTCCCGTTCCGGTGGGAACGGTGGTCTCCAGTGACGATGGCACAGTGCTCGTGGATATGGATCGCCCCGGTATGAGCGTTGTCGTGGCCACGGGTGGTCGTGGCGGGTTGGGCAACGAGGCGCTCGCGAGCACGGCGCGAAAAGCACCGGGTTTTGCCCTGTTGGGAACCCACGGTTTTGAGGGTGACATTCATCTGGAGCTAAAAACCGTGGCCGACGTGGCATTGGTGGGTTTCCCCAGCGCGGGGAAGTCGAGTCTCATTGCTGCTGTCTCCAAGGCGCGTCCCAAGATTGCCGACTATCCGTTCACGACACTTCACCCGAACTTAGGCGTGGTGGAAGCGGGCGGAACAAAGTTCACGGTGGCTGATGTCCCGGGTCTGATTCCCGGCGCCAGCGAGGGTAAAGGTTTGGGTCTTGAATTTCTGCGCCACGTAGAGCGGTGCAGTCTTCTGGTTCACGTACTTGACTGCGCCACACTCGAGCCCGGACGAGATCCACTGAGCGATCTCGACGCGTTGCTGTTCGAGTTGGAGAACTACCCTCTGGATAGCGACGTTGTGCCACTGGTCGAACGGCCACAACTCGTCGTCCTCAATAAGGTTGATGTTCCCGATGCCAAAGAGCTCGCGGCCATCGTTACGCCCGACATTGAAGCTCGCGGGCTGAGCGTTTTTCCGGTCAGCGCTGTGAGTGCCGAAGGGCTTGATGCTTTCCTTTTTGAAGCCGCCGCCATGGTGAACAGGCACAGAGCTGCGCTCGCAGAAGCGGCTCTAGCACCAGAGCGCATTGTCGTTCGCCCTCGCGCGGTAAACGAACCAGATTTCCGCGTTGTGGTGGAGGGTGGAACCGAAGGTTCCCTGTACCGAATTTTGGGAGAGAAGCCAGAGCGCTGGGTTGAGCAGACAGATTTCACGAACGACGAAGCCGTTGGTTACCTCGCCGATCGCTTGATGAAGCTGGGCATCGATGATGCATTGTTTGACAGTGGAGCAACCCCCGGATGTCCCGTCATGATTGGTGCGGGCAAAGGTCAGGTCTTCGACTGGGAGCCCACCCTCTCCAGTGCCGCAGAGCTCATGACAGCACCTCGAGGAACTGACCCACGCTTGGACGAGAGACAACGCGCGACCCGCTCGCAGAGAAAAGCCAGCTACCACGAGCGCATGGACGCAAAAGCGCGGGCGCGCCAGGAACTGCAAGACGAGAAGGAAGCGGGGTTCTTTGACGATGACGACTCGTGATCTGCTCGCCAGTGCCTCGCGCATTGTGGTCAAGGTGGGCTCCTCCTCGATTAGTGGCGAACGCGAGCACCAAATGGCCGGCCTCGTCGACGCTCTTGCTACCTGGCACGCTGCGGGCAAAGAGTTGGTGCTGGTGTCCTCCGGCGCCATCGCCACTGGGGCTCCCTATTTGAAACTCAGCGACCGTGCTCAGGATCTGGCTACCCAACAGGCTGCGGCAGCTGTGGGACAAAACCTCCTGATGGGTCGCTACCAAAAACTTTTGGATCGCCACCAGATGACGTCTGCGCAGGTGCTGCTGACCGTGGGCGACGTAGAAAATGACACCCATCGCACCAACGCACTAAGAACCATGGATCGTCTCCTGGGTTTGCGCATACTCCCCATCGTCAATGAAAACGACACTGTGGCCACGCAGGAAATCCGTTTTGGTGACAATGACAGACTGGCCGCTCTGGTGGCAGATTTTATTTCCGCCGACGCTCTCGTCTTGCTCAGCGATGTTGAGTCACTTTTTTCCCATCCGCCCGGGGACCCCAGAGCGGTGAGGATCGACACGGTGGCTTTCAACGATCCGCTGGAGCACGTTGAACTAGGCCCGGCAATGGTCAACAGTGTGGGAACTGGGGGAGCGGTGACGAAAGTGAGTGCCGCCCGTCTCGCGGCAACCGCGGGAATCCCTACTCTCCTCACTGCCACAAAATCACTAGGTGACGTTGTGGCAGGCACTGTCGCGGGCACCTGGTTTGAAGCCGGCCTAAAATAGCGCCATGGGTGAGTCTGCAAGCACAACAGCAGAGTCGATGCTCCGCGATGCGAAAGAGGCGGCACGAGTTCTGTCGGTGGCGAGTGCTGCTCGCAGAGACGACGCGCTGAAGGCGATGGCAGAAATCCTCGGCCAGAATGTCGCGGAGATTGTCGCAGCGAATGGTGAGGATCTCGCCCGCGGTGTCGCCGAGGGAATGTCAGAAGGTCTGCAAGATCGCCTCCGCCTCACCCCCGAGCGAATTTCCGCTCTCTCCCAGGCGATCGAGGACATCCGTGCACTTGCGGATCCGGTGGGAGATGTGGTGCGTGGAATGACGCTCCCGAACGGGCTTAAAGTGAGTCAGGTCCGGGTGCCGTTTGGCGTGGTGGGGGCGATTTATGAAGCCAGGCCGAATGTGACTATCGATATTGCCGCCTTAGGAATTAAGAGCGGCAACGTGGTGGTGTTGCGCGGGGGCTCGCAGGCGCACGCTACCAATACCGTTTTGGTGTCGTTGCTTCGGGAAGCTCTGGTTCGGTCAGGGCTCCCGGCTGATGCGGTCACATCGGTCGATGATTTTGGCCGTGAGGGCGCGAAAGCCATGATGCAGGGTCGCGGGTTAATTGATGTGTTGATCCCCCGAGGTTCCGCCGCGCTCATTGACACGGTTGTTCGGGAATCCACGGTTCCGGTAATTGAGACCGGGTCTGGAGTGGTGCATATCTTTGTGGATTCCAGTGCCGAGCTCACTCAAGCGGTGGACATCATTGAGAACGCGAAAGTCCAGAGACCCAGTGTGTGCAATGCCGTAGAGACAGTGTTGGTTCACAGCGCAGTTGCGGCAGAGCTGCTGCCCCCGCTGGCGGAGCGACTGGAACACTCTGGTGTGGTCATTCATGGCGATGAGCGCGTGTGCGGGATTGTTCCTTCATCGATTGCTGCAACGAAAGAGGACTGGTCCGAGGAGTACTTGTCGCTGGAGTTAGCGATCGCAGTCGTAGATTCCCTCGACGAAGCGCTCCAGCACATTGGCCAGTACTCGACTCACCACACCGACGCAATCTTGACAGCAGATATGGCCCACGCTGAGCGCTTCCTCAACGAGGTGGACTCTGCGTCGGTGATCGTGAACGCCTCGACCAGGTTCACCGATGGTGGTGAGTTCGGTTTCGGCGCCGAGGTGGGGATCTCCACCCAGAAACTCCACGCTCGGGGGCCGATGGGTTTGCCGGAGTTGACCAGTACAAAGTGGATTGTTCGCGGCCAGGGCCAGGTCCGGGCGTAGTTCAGGCAAACCCGGTAGATTAGGGTTCGCAGAAGGAAAGGTGAGCATCCATGCTTGAAGCGGTACTTGCGTCTGGTGAAATAGTCAACGAACTGATTTTCCCACCGATCTTTTTTGCCCTGATTGCCTTGGGCGCCTTCGGGGCCCTCGCGATTGTGGTCTACAGCTATCGCGATGTCGCTAACCGCCACCGCCACAAGACGATGGGCCAGTCAGAACAGGCCCACCACTAGGACTTTATGGCAGTCGCACACCGCCCGCGGATTGGGATTATGGGCGGTACGTTCGACCCCATTCACCACGGTCACCTTGTCGCTGCGAGCGAAGCACAAGTAGCACTGAATTTGGACGAGGTGGTCTTCGTTCCCACCGGTCAACCTGCCGATAAGCCCTCGGTATCTCGGGCGGAGCACCGGTACCTTATGGCCGTCATCGCGACGGCATCGAATCCACGCTTTCGGGTGAGCCGCGTAGACATTGACAGGCCGGGTACCACCTACACGGTAGATACCCTGCGCGATATTCGAGAAGAGTTCCCCGATGCCGAATTGTTCTTTATCTCGGGGGCGGACGCGATCGCTGCTTTGATCGGCTGGAAGGACTCCCAAGACTTAGCTTCCCTCGCTCATTTTGTGGGGGTTTCGCGCCCAGGACATGAACTGAGCACTGGTTCCCTGCCGGATGAACGGGTGACGGTGCTCGAGGTTCCCGCTCTGGCCATATCCTCAACCGATTGCCGCTCTCGCGTCAAAGAAGGCAACTCAGTCTGGTATCTCGTGCCCGATGGGGTTGTGCAGTACATCGCCAAACACAACTTGTATCGGGGGCAGCGTGATTAATCCCGAGACGGGGCAACCCTTCACCCGGCGCGAGCTCCGCGAGCTCGAAAAGAGTCGGGTGAGGGCGGCGGAGAACGCGGAGGCCTCCCCAACGGTGCCTCGGGCCCCGGAGCAGCCCGCAGCTCAAGGTCCCGCGGAAACGGTGGAAGCCACCGCGCCATCGACGGATTCTAATGTGCCACAGTTCTGGCCGGAAGCTCCAGTGCTTACCCGTCGTCAGCGCAGGGAGCTCGAGCAGGCTGGGAAAGCGACTGCCGACGAGGCGCCCGAACCGGTCGAACCCTCGTTCGTGGATGGTCGCGATGAGGTAACGCGCGAGCTGGCTGATCTCCAGGAGCCCATTGCTCCTTCCGTGGCTCCCGAAGAGGAGCCCCTCCCACCCGTGTTCGCGCCGGTCATCGAGACCCCTCCGAAGTCACCGGAAACGCCTTCAGCGGGGCTCGCTCGCGGACCTGGAGACCCCCTTCGTGTGACTAGCTCGCTGATATTGCCGACGGCGCCGGGCGCTGACCTCACGGGACCACTCGGAACTACCGGCGAAATTATTGTGACGGGGAATATTCGCTTGCCCTCACAGCTCGCCGTCCAGGGCACGGCACCGTATCGTCTCGATACCGATGCCGATGCCGATGATGAAGTCCTCGATGCTTATGTGACCGGGGAAATTGGTGCTCTTTCGCAACCGGTGAGCGCGCGCCACGCCGTCTCTGGACGGAGTAAAGACAGCGAGATTCTCTCTATCAAGAAAACTCGCTGGGGGACCGGCACCGTTGTCACGCTCTTGGTTCTTGGAACCCTCACTCTTGCGGCCGTTGGGCTTGTTATCTTGTCGGTCACCACCGGGGTGTTGCTCTAAGTGGTGGCGAGCACTCGAGCGCGCGAGCTCGCTGTTGCGGCAGCGCAGGCTGCTAGCGACAAGCTAGCGAGCGACATTGTCGCACTCGACGTTTCTGAACACATTGCGTTGAGCGACGTTTTTGTACTGTGCAGTGGGCGCAACGAACGCATGGTCCAGGCCATCGCTGATGAGGTGGACCGGGTCCTCACGAGTGAGGGGTCCCCGCCGTTGCGCGAGGAGGGTCGGTCTGCGGGCCGATGGGCGCTGCTGGACTGTGGCGAAATTATCGTCCATATTTTCCACGAGGAGGAGCGGCTCTTCTATCAGCTGGAGCGTTTGTGGCGGGACTCCCCGGAAATACTCTTGCCAGCCGTCTCGTCACCAGAATCGGGAGCAAGCTCACCCGAAACGCTGTAGTAAGCTGAGGGCTTCATTACGGGCCTGTGGCGCAGCTGGTAGCGCACCTGCATGGCATGCAGGGGGTCAGGGGTTCGAGTCCCCTCAGGTCCACTTTTTTGGTCTTCCCGTGTAACTCGAGAGTGCTGCCGTGGGCGAGATTCACATGTCTGCTCTGTACGATCGGGGGGTCCCGATTAAGGAGAGTGCCCATGGTCGATCAGACTCCCGAAGCGCTCAGCAAACGGCAGGACTACGGTTCGGTCGCCCTGGAAGATGGCGTTCTCTCGGCCAACCCGCTTGAACAGATTTCTGCGTGGGTAGAGGAAGCCGACAAGGCGGGTGTTTACGAGCCCAACGCCATGGTCCTCTCCACTATCGATCCTGACGGGGAGCCATCTTCGCGAACCGTTCTGCTCCGGGGTATTGATGATCAGGGGTTGTATTTTTACACCGACTACGGTTCCCGTAAAGGGCTGGCTCTCCTGGCCCACCCGTCTGTGGCCGTTGTGTTCCCCTGGTATGTCCAGCACCGTCAGATCAAGATTTTTGGCCACGCAGCGCCGACCGACCCCGAGATTTCGGATGCCTACTTTGATTCGCGCCCGAGGGGCTCTCAGGTCAGTGCCTGGGCTAGCGATCAGTCCCACACCATCGAATCCCGCGAAGCCTTGGAGGCTAAAGTGCGCGAGGTTGAGGCGCGGTTCGAGGCCGACGAGACCCTTCCTCGACCCGAGCGGTGGGGTGGTTTTCTGATTGAGGTCGAGAGGGTTGAATTCTGGGCGGGCCGAACGTCACGCCTTCACGATCGCATTCGGTTTGAAAAAACGTCGGAAGGCTGGGCGTCTACCCGCCTCCAGCCCTGATTTCTCTCACCCCTGCCTGGTACGTTAGCCAACGGAAACAAGGAGAATTAATGGACACCCTCAAGCTTGGTCTTGACACATTCGGAGACGTGACGAGTGACGCCAATGGAGTCCCTCTTCCCTATGCGGATGTCATCCGAAACGTGGTTGCCGAAGGCGTGCTGGCCGACGAAGTTGGCGTGGATGCAATTACCCTCGGCGAGCACCACCGCGACGACTTTGCCGTCTCGACTCCTGAGACGGTTCTTGCTGCCATTGCCGCGAAGACTGAGCGAATCATCCTGAGCTCCGGAGTCACCGTCTTGAGCTCCGATGACCCGGTTCGAGTATTTCAGCGCTTCGCCACCATCGATGCGGTGTCCCAGGGCCGTGCCGAAATCATCATGGGGCGCGGGTCTTTCACCGAGTCGTTCCCTCTCTTCGGTTTTGCGCTGGAGGACTACCAGGTGTTGTTCGAGGAAAAACTGCAGCTATTTGCCGAAATCCTCAAGGAACAGCCGGTCAGTTGGTCGGGAACGCACCGAGCTCCGCTGGTGAACCAGGAGATTTATCCCAAGTCTCACTCCGGCGCGATGCGCACCTGGGTGGGCGTGGGTGGGAGTCCCGAGTCGGTTGTACGTGCCGCGAATTACGGGTTCCCCCTGATGCTTGCCATCATCGGTGGCGCACCGGACCGTTTTGCCCCCTATGTAGACCTTTATCACCGCGCACTAGATCAGATGGGGAAGCCGGCCCAGCCAGTCGGTGTGCATTCGCCGGGCCACCTAGCGGACACGGATGAGGAGGCCATCGAGCAGATGTGGCCGGCTTATCAGGCCATGTTCGGTCGCATTGGGCGTGAGCGAGGCTGGGCGCCGATGACGAAGGAGCACTATCTCAACGAGGTCCACCACGGGGCACTCTTTGTTGGGTCACCCGAGACTGTGGCGCGAAAAATTGCCGGCACCGTTCAGACATTGGGTATTCAGCGTTTTGATTTCAAGTACTCCACTGGCCCACTCAGCCACGAAACTCTGATGCACAGCATCGAGCTGTACGGGACAAAGGTCATGCCTATGGTGCACGACATTCTTGCGAGTGCGCCAGCGCAGACCGTTGCTTAGTCGGTAACGACCGGTAGGCCACTCAGTGAGCTGGCTTTAGAGACGCTGCCACCGTTGGTCATCGAGGTGAAACCCATGTTCGACATCTGGGAGATGGCTTGACCGGATCGGTTGCCAGATCGGCAATAGACGAAGTAGTCGCCGGCAGGGTCGAGTTGACTAATTTGCGCGGCAAAATCGGGGGACTGAACATCGATGTTGAGTGCTCCCTCCAGGTGTCCACCGGCGAATTCACCAGGTGTGCGGACGTCAATGATGACCGTGTCTGCTCCAAGCTCCACGGGTTCGCTGGCGCATCCGGTCGCACCCAACGCAAGGGGAAAGACAAGGGCAAGGGTGGCAATAAGTTTTTTCAACATGGGTTCTCCTGGCTTGAGGCTCTTTCACCACACTATAGCAAATACCCCCAGGGGTATCTAGGGGCGTGCCGGGGGTAGGCGTCGCTGGAACCAGTTCGCCTCTGGGACGCGGCTAATGAGCGGGCCGATGATGACCGTGATGAGGACGTAGGCCGTCGCTAGAGGCGCGATCTGAGGTTCGAGACCTGCACCCACTGCAAGACCGGCAATCACGATGGAAAACTCCCCGCGGGGGGTCAGAGCAAACCCCGTTCTCCAGCGCCCCGGAACACCGATACCGGCCCATTTTGCAGATTGATAACCGGTATAAATCTTTGTGGCGATCGTGACCACGGCGAGTGCCGCCGCAGGCACGAGCATGGGAATCATGTCTGCGGCGTTGGTCGAAAGACCAAAAAAGAGAAAAAATGCGGCCGCAAAAAGATCCCGCAGGGGGGAGAGCACTTTTTCGGCTTTGATGGCCACTTGTCCCGACAGTGCGATTCCGACGAGGAACGCCCCCACCGCGGACGAGACGTTGACCTCTTGCGCTACGCCGGCCACCAGCAGGGTGAGTCCGAGTACGCCGAGTAACAACGATTCCGGGTGTTGGGGGCTAAACAGCCGAGAAATGCTGTCCCCGTGGCGGAGCGCAAGGAAAAGAATAACCACCACCGCAGCAAGTGAGATCCCGAGGGTGATGCTTCCTTGGGTCCAAGAGGCGCCGATCAGGAGAACCGAGAGCACCGGGAGGTAGAAGGCCATCACCAGGTCTTCGAGCACTAAGAGCGAGAGGATGGTGGGTGTTTCACGGTTTCCCAGCCGACCCAAATCCCGCAAGACCTTGGCGATGACACCGGAGGAGGACACGTAAGTTACCCCCGCCAGCGCGACGGATGCGACGACCCCCCAGCCGAGGATCATCCCCAAGGCGAAACCGGGTGCGCCGTTCATCACGATGTCGAGGAGGCCGGCTTTTTGCGATCGTTTGAGGTTTGTGACCAACTCTGCGGCGGAATATTCGAGCCCGAGCATGACCAGCAGCAAAATAACGCCGAGCTCACTACCAATTTCCAGAAACTCGGTGCTTTCTCCGCTTTCGAGCAAGCCCGATGAACCCACAACCAGGCCAAGAACGAGGTAAAGGGGGATAGCCGAAATGCCCAGCGAGGTGCTCCAGCGAGACAAGAAACCTAAAGCAACAAGAAGAGCCCCCACTTCGATGAGCAGGAGGGCAATCGAGTGCATGGTTTAGCCGTGGCCGTCGGCGAGAACGCTACTGAGCTTTTCAAGCCCGTCTCGGGTGCCCACGGCGACAATGATGTCGCCGGTCTGCAACATGTCTTCCGGTCCGGGGGAGGGGTGGACTGTTGAGCCTCGAAGAATCGCCACGATGGACGACTTCGTGACCGTGCGAGCTCGTGTGTCGCCGAGTTGCTTGCCCGCAAAAGGAGAACTGGCCGCGAGGATAATCTGTTCAGTGAACAACCCGGTCGATTGGTCGCCGAGCTGAGCGAATTGCCCTAATAGAAGGGACGTGCCCAGCACATCCGCGAGTGCGCCGGCTTCATCATCGCTTAGGTGAATCGAATCGCTGCACGCGTCGGGATCTTTCGGGTCGAACATGGCGAGCTCTCGCTCGCCGTTGCGGTGGGAAATAACCCCCAGCCTGCGCCCTTCCTCGGTAACCACATCATGACGAGTGCCAATGCCGGGGAGATCAATCTTCTCTATACGAACGCTCACACCAGCAGGTTAGCAGTCGAGAACTGGGGCATGTTGGCGGGTCGACGGCCCGATTCAGCGTACTTAGAGGAAACGTTGAGCTGACGCTTATCCACAGTCCGTACGGTGTGAGACACGACAAAAAGTCGACTCCAGTACCGTAGAGAAGCGAGCAAACCCGCATACTATTGAGCGTTTAGTGTGACAGCACAGTCGTTCGTTAGGGACGCGAATAAATTTGAGGGTTCACCCCGGTGAATCGAAAGGGCAACACTCATGAGCACTACCAAAGAACAGCAGTTCAGCTCCTCGTCCACCGCCATACGCGTGGAACCCGTGCAGGCACGGAGCGCGGCCCGAGTGAATGCTCTTCTTGACGCGGCCTGCGCGACGATGCACGAGTTTGGCTACGAGCAGCTCACCACCGCCATGGTTGCCGAAAAAGCTGGCGCCTCGATCGGAACCGTGTACCGCTATTTCCCCGACCGCGTTGCTGTGTTGCAAGCTGTTGCCGCACGCAACCTGGAACGAACACTTGAGGTCTTGGGTCAGCGGCTTCGCTCCGATGCCCCTGCCTCGCTCGCCGGCTCTCTGGAGGTTGCTGTCGATGCGCTTGTTGAGGTATTCCGCAACGAGCCCGGATTCCGCTCCTTGCGTGTGGGGGATGTTTTGGACATCCGCCCGGTTGCGAGCGCTCGAGGGGGAAACTCCGAAATTGCGCGAGTCATCCGCGACGATGCCGAGCAGCGAGCGGGACTTCGCTTGGATTCTGATGCCCGGGTGGCCGTTGAATCCGCTGTCGATGTCATCGACGCGCTACTGGGGAGAGCGTTTTTGAGAAGCGACCGCGGAGAAACCTCTCTGATTGACGAGGCAAAGCGGATAGCCGCCCTCGCCGTTACCGGTCTGGCCTAGTCGCTAGCCGCCCTCTAGGGAGTTTGCTGGGTTCTGCTGCACACGTGTGCACCCGACTGGCGGGTTAACGAGTTCCTGATGCGGGTTTGTCGGCGGGAGCCGTGGGTGTCTCAACCGCGTCGACTGCGTCTTGTGAGTCAGCGAATCGGTGCAGCACTCGCTTGATCACCGCGACGAGCAGAATTGACACCGCCACGATGGCGATAAAAACCCAGCCTGCTGACGAAAAAGTGTTTTGTAGTTCGCGATAGGTCCCCGCCGCTCCCGAACCAATCGACACGTAAAGAAAAGCCCACAAGATGCAGGCCGGTGTCGTCCAAATCATAAAAGTGCGGTACCTCATCGCCGTGGTGCCGGCGGTTAGCGGGATGACCGAGTGGAAGACGGGCAAAAAGCGCGAGATGAACACGGCAATGCCTCCGCGGCGCTGCACGAACCGGTCAGCTTTTGCCCACCGTTGCTCTCCCACACGGCGACCCAACCAGCTGGATCTCAGCCGTGGTCCGAACAGACGACCCAAGCTGAAACCGATGGACTCTCCCACCAGAGCGCCGAGGACCGCGGCGAGCACCGTGAACAGGTAGGTGATGATGGTCGTCACTCCGGTGCTGGACACCAAAACAATCGTGTCGCCCGGGACAATCAGCCCCACCAGAATGCTTGTTTCTAGCATCACCGCGAGCCCGGTGACGAGGATGCGCAAAACCGGATCTATGCCCTCAACCCACGTGAGGATGGCATCAAGGACTTCATTCATTAAGCGGGAAGTCTAGGGGGTGAAGGGTGAGATTAGCAGGGAAGTAGCGCGGGCTCAGGAGAGAGTTGGTGGCCGTGCGGCCTGGTGCCACAATGCTCGCCATCGTGCGGAACGCTCCGGGTGAGTGTTGAGGTCAGGGCCCCCTATAAAAGCGGTCGCGAGGCGGACCCCGTGAAGTGCGCTCACTACCCACACCTCGGCGTCCTGGAGCTCATCCACTCGGGGGAGCATTTCGCCCACTTCCACCCCCTCAGCTCTTGCGATGTCCACCAGCACCGCCTCCGTGACGCTCGGCAAGCGCGGCAGTATCGGGTCTATGACGCACACGCGGTCCGTGTGCGCCGGCCAGACCATCACCGTGCTGTACGCGCCCTCAACGATGCGATCCCGTGCATCAACGATGATGGCCTCGGTTGCTCCGGAGGGTGCAACGGCTGTTCGCAGGGCTAAGAGTTCCTCCAGATCGGGCCCTTTGACCCACGGGCGTGTTCTCGGGTCGTGAGGCGCTCGTGCGAGAACTGCGGTGGCCTGGGACTCAGGTGCCTCGCGATGGCGATAGCGCAGACGGTGGCCTTCCGGGTGTGACACGACCTCGACCCGAGGAAACCAGCGACCCGCATCGGGAGTACGTGCGTGAACCTCGTGCACAAAAGCTTTCAGAGCGTCACGGGGGATCGCTGTTTCGGCAAGGACGCTTCGAGAAAATCTTTCGACGTGTTTTTCCCAAGACACGGTGAGGCCCTCTGTGACCAACCACGAGTCAGAAACCAGGGTGGGCAGTGGGTCAAGCTGCTGGGGCGGGAGTAGCGTCATGCCCGAAGCAGTGAACTCAAAAACCGCTTCGCTCATAAGCTAAGGCTATGACGACGGGGCTTCTTCGGCATCCTTTGCCCTTTCCGCTCAGCGTCGAGGCCGCCTTCGGTGCGCTCGATCAGGGGCAGGATCATGCCCTGTGGCTTGACGACCATGGGGAACGCGGATCTGGTGTTTCCTACGTCGCCTTCCCAACGGCTCTTTCGCCCGAGCAGTGGGCCTCCTCGACGGGTCGCTCCGCTGCGCTGGGTCAATACAGTGAGCCCAGTCCTGGACTGGGGTCCCTGCCCCTCGGCGTTTTCTTTGTTCTGCCCTACGAGGCTGGTCACACTTTTGTCGGTATCGACAGCGCCTCAGATGTCCCGACACACGCGCTCTGGGTGGACAGGCTGGTGGCGATCGACCATCGCACGGGGGTGAGCGAGCTGTGGGCGCTCGGTGACCAGTGGTCGGCAGAAACCGCACAGTGGCGTGAGTCCACTCACCGTTTGCTGGAGAGGGCAACCGAGCCCCCTGCTCCAGTGACCGGCGACGCCTCGCAAGTTATCTGGCGGGACTCGGAAGATCGCTACCGAGACATGATCCGTGCGGCACACACGGCCATTACCGAGGGCGAGGCCTATCAACTCTGCCTCACCACCGGCATCACCATCCCGGGTGCCTGCGATCCTGTGGGGCTTCATCGCTTACTGCGCCGAACAAGCCCCACACATCATCAGGCGCTGATACGGCTGGGGGACACCACGCTGGTGTCAGCATCCCCCGAAACGTTTCTCGAGATCTCGCCCGCTGGACGAGTGGTCACTAAGCCCATCAAAGGGACCCGTCCGCGCCACCCAGATCCCGATGCTGATCGAGCGTTAGCGACCGAGCTTCTCGAAAGCGACAAAGAGCGCGCAGAAAACTTGATGATTGTCGACTTGATGCGCAACGATCTCGCCAAAGTGTGTGAGGTGGGTTCGGTGGCGGTCCCAGCGCTCTGTGTGCTCGAGAGCTACGCCACTGTGCACCAATTGGTCAGCACGATTGAAGGCCAGTTGCGTCCGGGAGTGGGCGTCTGGGAGGTGCTGACGCACTGTTTTCCCGCGGGTTCCATGACTGGGGCTCCGAAAAAACGCGCAATGGAGGTCCTCAAAGCCGAAGAGTCCGATCTCCGCGGCTACTATTCCGGCGTTTACGGTATTGAGCGAGTGGATGGCTCTGCCACTGTGGCGATGACTATTCGTACCGCGGTGGTCACCCCCGATTCCCTCAGCCTCGGGGTGGGGGGAGGAATTACAGCGCTCAGTGTTCCCGGCGAAGAGATCCGGGAGGTCGGGGTCAAAGCTCGCGCCTTCTTTGATGCACTCGGTGTTTCCTCGGATGACTATTCTTGACGAGTGATGAATTCCCCCGTGAGCCCCGATTCTGACAGCGAGGGGACCTACAACTTCCGCGACCTCGAAGCAAAATGGTCAGCGTATTGGGAAGAGCACCAACCTTTCACGGTGGACGACGCGGATGACTCTCAGCCCCGCAAGTACATCCTCGACATGTTCCCTTACCCCTCGGGCGATCTGCACATGGGTCACGCGGAGGTCTATGCCCTGGGCGACATAGTCGCCCGCTACTGGCGTTTGCGGGGCTTCCAAGTGTTGCACCCGATTGGCTGGGACTCTTTTGGTTTACCGGCGGAAAACGCCGCCATTCAACGCGGAGTGGACCCTCGGGAGTGGACGTACTCCAACATTGACCAACAAAAAGCTTCGATGAAGCGCTATGCCGCATCGTTTGACTGGAGCCGGGTGCTTCACACCTCGGACCCAGAGTATTACCGCTGGAACCAGTGGCTGTTTTTGACCCTGTACGAAAAGGGGCTCGCATACCGCAAGGATTCCTGGGTCAACTGGGACCCGGTCGATCAGACGGTGCTCGCCAACGAGCAGGTGCTGCCGGATGGAACCTCCGATCGCAGTGGCGCGATGGTGATCAAAAAGAAACTGACCCAGTGGTACTTCAAAATCACCGATTACGCCGACCGGCTACTCGATGACCTCAACCAGCTCGAGGGTCGCTGGCCTGCCAAGGTTCTCGCGATGCAGCGCAACTGGATTGGCCGCTCGTACGGCGCGGAAGTCGACTTTGTCATCGAGGGCCGGGATACACCGGTCACCATCTTCACCACTCGGCCGGACACGCTTTTTGGCGCAACATTCATGGTGGTCGCTCCGGATTCAAATCTTGCCGCCGAGCTCGTGGAGGGCGCCAGCGACGGTGTTCGGGCAGCATTTGCCGATTACCTCGAGACAACCCAGCGGGCTACTGAGATTGATCGCCAAGACGCTGGGCGCGAGAAGACCGGGGTGTTCCTGGAGCGGTACGGCATTAACCCTGTCAACGGTGAGCGCTTGCCGATTTGGGCCTCTGACTACGTGTTGGCCGACTACGGTACGGGCGCGATTATGGCGGTTCCCGCCCACGACCAGCGCGACCTTGATTTTGCGAAGAAGTTTGATCTTCCGGTGAGGGTCGTAGTGGATACGAATGCCCCCATCACCGGCGCCATTCCGGTCGTTACCGATGAGATGTTGGCCTCCGGTGAGATTCCGGATTTGGATCCGGTCGCCAGCGGGGAAGCGCTTGCGGGCAACGGGCGAATGATCAATTCGGGCCCTCTGGATGGTCTCAGCAAGGACCACGCCATCGGTCGGATTGTGGAGTTGCTCGAGGAGACGGGTGGTGGTCGCGCGGCAAAGACGTATCGACTGCGCGACTGGTTGATTTCGCGCCAACGATTTTGGGGAACACCGATCCCGATCATGTACGACGCGGAGGGCAACGAGGTCCCAGTCGAGCTCGAAGACCTGCCCGTTGCTCTGCCTGACAGCGAGGGTCTTGATCTGAAACCTAAGGGGACATCGCCTTTGGGCGGTGCGACAGAGTGGTCGACAGTCACCAAAGACGGGGAGACGCTCACGCGTGACCCCGACACCATGGACACCTTTGTGGATAGCTCGTGGTACTTTCTTCGATTCTTGAGCCCGCGAGATGACACACAAGCGTTCGACCCCACGAAAGTTGAGCAGTGGGCTCCGGTCGACCAGTACGTCGGTGGCGTCGAACACGCAATCTTGCACCTGCTTTACGCACGATTCATCACGAAGGTGCTCTTTGATTTGGGCCACATCTCGTTCACGGAGCCCTTTACGTCCTTGCTCAACCAGGGGATGGTCATCCTTGATGGCGCGAAGATGAGTAAGTCCAAAGGGAACGTTGTGTATTTCAGTGAAGAGCTCGATTCCTATGGTGTGGATGCCGTTCGCCTCACCATGGCCTTCGCCGGGCCGCCGGAGGATGACATCGACTGGGCCGATGTTTCACCGGTGGGATCTCAAAAGTTTTTGGCGAGAGCGTGGCGCCTTTCCGGCGATGTCACGTCCGCTGTGGGAGTGAATTTCGGCAATGGTGACGCAGACTTACGTCGTCACACACACCGGTTCCTTGCCGATGTGCCCGGACTTATTGAAAGCTTCAAATTCAATGTGGTGGTTGCTCGGACTATGGAAATGGTCAATCACACGCGAAAAACCGTTGACCAGGGTCCCGGTGGTGCTGATCCTGCTGTTCGTGAAGCCACCGAAGCGATTGCTCTTGCTTTGTCCTTGTTCGCCCCGCATACGGCAGAAGACATGTGGGAGCGGCTGGGCCACGAGCCCAGCGTGGCACTGTCCCGTTGGCCCAGCGCTGATCACACCCTGCTGGTGCAGGAATCGGTGACCGCAATTGTCCAGGTGGATGGCAAGTTGCGCGACCGTCTCGAAGTGTCTCCTGTGATCGACCCCGATGAACTGGAGGCGCTCGCGAAAGAAGCCCCCGGTGTAAAGAGATCTCTCGAGGGGAAAACGATCGTGAAGGTTATTGTGCGAGCCCCAAAGGTGGTCTCCATCCAAACATCCAGCTAACCGTCCACACGGCGACCACACGGCCCTGTTTACTGGACCTCGGTCGACCATCACGGTGAGACCGGCGTGTCCCTTAGAGTCCGCGAATGACGCTGACTCGAACGCTCTGGAACATTCTTGATTCCCGGGAGGAGATACCCTCCGTCGTTGACACGCAGGACCCGGACGTGGAGGGCGCCTATTTTGGGGCGGAGCGCTCCAGGTTTCGGTGGAAAATTGGCATCACGGCGGGAATCGCCCTGGCCGGCGCGGTCGCCATTGTTGTTGTGGGTGCCTTCTTTTTCCGTACCGCAAGCCCTGCTGCTGAACCGGTTGACGCTCTTGTCCCTTCCGCGCCGGGGATGGAAACACCGCCAACCGTTGAAACAACGGAGCTCGTGGTGCACGTTGTTGGCGCCGTGGTTCGACCCGGAGTCGTGAGGCTTCCCGAGTTCTCCCGGGTTGAGGATGCACTCGCGCAGGCCGGCGGGCCGACAGCAGAGGCACAGCTGAGCGGGGTTAACCTTGCCCGCGAAATTTTTGACGGGGAGCAAATTGTGGTTCCGGTGTGGGGCCAGGAGGTTTCTGCCGCTACTGGTTCGGGGTCGGGGCCCATCAGCCTCTCGCGGGCAGACCAAGCCGCCTTGGAGACTTTGCCCCGAGTTGGCCCGGCGACCGCCCAGCGCATTATCGCCTGGCGGGAGTCCAATGGCCCCTTCCGGAGCGTGGAGGACCTCTTGGCGGTGTCAGGAATTGGTCCGGCGACGCTGGAGGGGCTTGCTGACCTCGTTGTTCCGTGAGCTCACCAGTCGCCCCGGTGAGGAGAGATGTCCGCCTCCTGTTCCCCGCACTGTGGGGGTGGTTGGTGTGCGCACTGGGAATTTGGTCGAGACCCGGGGTGGTGTGGCTGGTGCTCATTGCGGCGTGTTCGGTTGCGCTGGCGGGGTGGGCGTGGAAAAGCAGAAGAGAAATCGCTGGGATGGCTGCTCTGACAGGAATGATCACCTCGGCGATGCTCGGAGCAATATTGCTGGGTGAAATCACTCGGGAGCAACCGCTCGTGATTCAGGCTGCTGGCTCCCCGGTGGTAGCCGACATTCGCTTGGAACAGGGCTTCTCAGTCGGGATGCGCTCCGTCGACGTTCGGATACTCAGAATCGATGAACAAGCACTGACCGGTGGCGGTGTTTCCGCGCGGCTCCTCGGCTTCCCGTTTGATCGTCGGGTCGCTTTTGGTGGCGAGGCGCGCGTTGAGGCTTTTTTGCAACAGGCGGGCCCAACCGACAACGCTGGGTGGGTTTTGATGGCGCGGGGCGTAGCCACGACAGTCCGGGAACCCGGTCCTTTTCTCTCTGCTATCGACGGCATGAGGCAGGGGCTCGTGTCCCTGTCACGTGAAGAGCCTGGGGATGGTGGCCGACTCTTGCCCGGTCTGGCGATTGGCGACACATCCGCTGTTGACCGAGGCCTCCTGGAGGCAATGCGCGTGACATCGCTCAGCCATCTTGTGGCCGTATCGGGCTCCAATTGCGCGATCGTTGTGGCCATCGTTGTCGCACTGGTGGCGCTATTGGGTGGTGGCGTTTGGGCCCGTCTGATTGCCGGAGTGTTGGCGCTGGTCGGCTTTGTGATCCTGGTGACTCCCGAGCCCAGCATTATTCGGGCCTCAATCATGGCGGCCATAGTTTTGGCTTTCATCGCCTCTGCTCGACCTGTTAGGGGAATACCGGTTCTCGGAGTAACCGTGCTGATTTTGTTGGCCATCAACCCCTGGATGGCCCTAGATTTTGCGTTTGCTCTCTCCGTCATGGCAACCGGCGGAATCCTGCTGTTTTCCGTTCCACTCGCAAAAAAGTTCGGGCGGTTTCTGCCGGCACCAGTGGCGTTAATTCTGGCCCTGCCAGTGGCCGCGCAGATAGCGTGCCAGCCCATTTTGATTCTGCTTAATCCCGTCATCCCGGTTCTTGCGGTGCCAGCCAACGCTCTCGCCGCACCGGCTGCGCCGCTCGCCACGATTATCGGCATGGTGGCCTGCGTGTTCGCCGGCGTCCTTCCCGATCTTTCGGCAAGTTTGGTGGGCGTTGCCTGGTGGCCTTCTGCTTACATAGCGGCGATTGGCCGGGCTCTTTCTGCGGCCCCGTTTGCAACGCTTCCGTGGCCTACTGGTTGGTGGGGAGTGCTCTCGAGCGCTTCGCTCGGTTACCTCGCCCTCGGGTGGTTTTTGCTCAAACGTGGCAAGCATCGGAAGATTCGTCGCGTGATGGCGGTGGCGTGGAGTGCGGTGGCTCTGGCCGTGATGATGGGATTTCTTGCCCCGCGCGCACTCGTGAAAGCGAGTGTTCCCAACGATTGGACGATCGCGCAGTGCGATGTTGGGCAGGGGGATGCCCTGCTCCTGCGCTCGGGTGGCCGCGTGGTACTCATTGACATGGGAGAGGACCCAAGGCTCCTGACCGAATGCTTGGACTTACTAGGAATTCAACAGATTGATTTGGCCATAATCAGCCACTTCGACCGAGACCACGTGGGGGGATGGCCGGCGATCGCCGGCAGGGCAATCACGGTCTGGCGGGGGCCTGCCCTCGTCGAGGAGGACCGCGACATTTCTCGGGCTCTGCAGCTATCTGGTGCGACGGTTATCGAAGTGTCTGCCGGGGATTCCGCGATCCTTGGCTCGCACGCGGTGGAAGTGTTGTGGCCGGGAGGGTTAGAGCTCTCAGAGCCCGGAAACGATTCCAGTGTCGTGGTGGCGGCCCGACCCCTCGCGGAGTGTGTCCGTTGCCTGTCGGGGCTGTTCCTGGGGGATATTGGCGAGATTCCGCAGAGAATTTTGGTGGGGAGGGAGAGCCTTCCCAGCGTCGACGTCGTGAAGGTCAGCCACCACGGCTCGGCCGACCAGTTCTCGGGCCTCTACGCGCACGTCAACGCGCGAGTAGGGCTCATGGGGGTGGGGGCGGATAACACCTATGGTCACCCGACAGAGGTGGCGTTAGACATCTTGAACGCTCAGGGCTCGACTCCTTTGCGTTCTGACGAGCGCGGCACACTCACGCTGAGCCGCAACGCCGAGGGGGACATTGTGTTCTGGGCAGAGCGCGAAGCTGGCCCCGGGTAGTGTGGGCGCAGAGGGAGGCTTGGCCATGGCGGGAAGCGCAGCAACACTCGTTCCTTGGCATGGCATTCGTGAATCGCCGGTGGTTCTGGTCAGTGGTTCAGAATCCTTCCTTGCCGATCGAGCCATCCGCATCCTCTCGGATCGTTTGAAGTCGGCACACGACGCCGTCGAGGTCTCGGATCTTGATGCCGCCGACTACGCCGGCGGGGAACTATTCCAGTTGGCGAGTCCCAGCCTGTTTGGCGAGCCGCGCTTTGTGCGGGTAACCCAGGTCGAAAAGTGCACGGATGCTTTTTTGGAGGACGCTCTGGCCTACCTCGCCAGTCCGGAACCTGACGTGGTGGTCGTCTTGCGCCACGGCGGTGGAAATCGCGGCAAAAAATTGCTGGACGCTCTCAAGAAGAGTGGCGACACGGTGCTGCTGGTCGAATGCAAAGAAATCAAAAAAGACGCCGAGCGCATGGGTTTCATCTCCGCCGAGTTCCAACGGATGGGAGCCTCGATTGCGCCGGCTGCTCAGCGGGCACTGGCCGATGCTTTCAGTTCCGACCTCGCGGAACTCGCAGCTGCCTGCCAGCAACTGATTTCCGATGCGGAAGGTGCGCCGGTTACGGAAGAAACCGTAGAGCGCTATTACGGTTCGCGAGTCGAGGCGACGTCTTTCCAGGTGGCCGATTCGGCGATTTCTGGGAATTTCACCCAGGCAGCCGTGACCCTTCGGCAAGCCCTCGATGCTGGCGCTGAGCCGATTTTGATTGTGGCAGCGTTTGCGATGAAGCTGCGCGCGATGGCAAATGTCGGGGGAACTCGAGGCAGCAATGAGGCCCTCGCCAGTGAGTTGGGGATGGCTCCCTGGCAGGTGAGGGTCGCCCGAGGGAACCTCCAAGGCTGGGATGAGGCAGGCCTCGGCACAGCCATCCTGGAGGTGGCATCAACCGACGCGGCGCTTAAGGGACACGGACTTAACCCGCACTATTCGCTCGAGCGGCTCGTCCGGATTGTCTCTCACCGGGGAAAAAAGCTGGTTTAGCGCGCCTGTGCCGTGACGTGAGGAAAATTGCCGTCACCGTAGGTCGAATGAACTTCCGCGATAACCACGTGGTACCCGCCGTACCACTGGGCATATTTTTCTTTTGCCTCCCGATGTTGGGGGAACGCGGCAAACGTTCTCACCGCCTCCATCGTTTCGAAGAAATACACCCCGTTGACCTGTGACGAATCAGAGTTGAACCACGTGTCAGACCCTACGAATCCCTCGAGGCTGCGCGCATAGTCAGCGATGGCATCATCAAGCCTTTGGAATTCTTCATCGTGGTGGATGCGGGTGAACATGAACGAACACTGGAACATGGCCTTATCCTTCCACCGATGCTTCGTGACTCATAAAAAAACGGCGGGCGACCCCGAAGAGTCGCCCGCCGCCATGAAACCTTCTACAGAGCAGCTGCCTGTTTCGCGATAGCGGACTTGCGGTTCGCTGCCTGGTTCTTGTGCACCACGCCTTTGCTGACTGCCTTGTCGAGCTTGCGACTCGCGGCGGTGACAGCGGCGGTTGCCTTGTCTTTGTCTCCGGCCTTGATGGCTTCGCGAGCCTGGCGCACGGAGGTGCGCACTTCACTGCGAACCGCGCGGTTGCGGTCGGTTGCTTTTTGGTTGGTCTTGTTGCGCTTGATTTGCGACTTGATGTTTGCCACTCGGTGTCCTTTTTTGCTGTGGTGCCTGGGGAACATTCGTGTGGGATTCCCAAAGAGGGAGAATGTGTTCTTAGCGGCGGGAGAGAGGGCCCATCGCTAAGCAGGCCAGTGGGCAACGATACCAGGTGGATGCGCAGGCTGCCACCGTTTGTCGTGGGACAATCAACACACATGACTTCTCACTCCGCTAGCGATATTCAGCCGGCGTCCACCGATACGTGGCGTCTGCGCAATTTCTGCATCATTGCTCACATTGATCACGGTAAATCGACGTTGGCCGACCGGATGCTCCAGATCACAGGAATCGTCGAGCAGCGCCAGATGCGTGAGCAGTATCTCGACCGTATGGATATCGAGCGCGAGCGCGGGATCACTATCAAGTCGCAGGCCGTGCGTATGCCGTGGACGAAAGAGGGGGAAACGTACGCCCTCAACATGATTGATACTCCTGGTCACGTCGACTTCACCTACGAAGTGTCGCGCTCTCTGGCTGCGTGCGAGGGCGCCGTACTGCTGGTCGATGCCGCGCAGGGAATCGAGGCCCAGACCCTTGCCAACCTCTATTTGGCACTAGAAAATGACCTCAAAATTATTCCTGTTCTCAACAAAATTGACCTGCCCGCTGCAGACCCTGATCGCTACGCGAAAGAGCTCGCCAGTTTGATTGGCGGCTCACCGGATGATGTTTTGCGAGTGAGTGGTAAGACGGGCGTCGGGGTGAAGGAACTGCTCGACCGGGTCGTCCAGGAGATCCCGGAGCCCCAGGGTGTTGCTGATGCGCCTGCGCGCGCCCTGATTTTCGACTCTGTTTACGACGCTTATCGAGGCGTCATCACCTATGTGCGGATGGTCGACGGCAACCTTGGCCCGCGGGAGCGGATCGAAATGATGTCCACGAAAACCGAGCACGAACTGCTGGAAATTGGCGTGAGCTCTCCGGAGCCCACCCCATCCAAGGGTTTGGGTGTGGGCGAGGTGGGGTATCTCATCACGGGAGTGAAAGACGTTCGGCAGTCCAAGGTCGGCGACACGATCACCGGTGCCCGGCGAAGCGCCACCGAGTCTCTCCCCGGGTACACCGAGCCCAAGCCCATGGTTTTTTCTGGTCTTTACCCCCTAGATGGCAGTGACTATCCCGACTTGCGGGAGGCACTAGACAAGCTCAAGCTCTCCGATGCGGCCCTGGTTTACGAACCAGAAACCTCTGTCGCGCTGGGCTTCGGGTTCCGCTGCGGGTTCCTAGGGTTGCTCCACCTGGAAATCGTGAGCGAGCGGTTAGAGAGGGAATTTGGCCTCGAGCTCATCGCCACGGCTCCCTCGGTGGTGTACTCCGTAGAACTTGACGATGGCACAGACCTTCTTGTGACAAACCCGAGTGAATTCCCCACCGGCAAGGTGAACACGGTCTTGGAGCCTGTCGTGAACGCTGCGGTTCTTGCCCCTAAAGACTATGTCGGGGTGATCATGGAGCTCTGCCAATCTCGTCGCGGTGTGCTGCAGGGAATGGAGTATCTCGGGGAAGACCGAGTGGAAATTCGGTACACAATTCCGCTGGGCGAGATTGTTTTCGACTTCTTCGATCAACTGAAATCAAAAACGGCCGGGTATGCCTCGCTGGATTACGAGCCTGCCGGCGATGCGGAAGGCGATCTTGTGAAAGTGGACATCCTCCTTCAGGGTGATCGCGTGGATGCCTTTAGCGCGATTGTTCACCGAGACAAGGCCTATGCCTATGGCGTGCTGATGACCCAGCGTCTTCGAGAGTTGATTCCTCGCCAGCAGTTTGAAGTGCCAATCCAAGCCGCGATCGGCGCGAGAATTATCGCCCGGGAAAACATTAGGGCCGTGCGCAAAGATGTCCTGGCGAAGTGTTACGGGGGCGATATCACTCGCAAGCGCAAGCTGTTGGAAAAGCAAAAAGAGGGTAAGAAGCGCATGAAAATGGTGGGTCGTGTCGAGGTTCCGCAGGACGCGTTTATCGCTGCCCTCTCCGGTGACGTGGAGAAGAAAAAAGAGAAGTAGCGAATGCCCACCAAACCCAACACCCTGTCGGAACGCGCCGTTGGTTCCCACCGTCTTATTGTTGCCACCTACGCGGTGTTGACCCTTGCAGGGTTGGGGAGATCCAGTTTTCAGGTGTTGACCAAGTTTGACGAAGCCCCGCTGGCGTACGTGTTGTCTGTTGTGGCGGCATCCCTCTATCTGGTCGTCACAATTTCGGTCGCACTAAGTGCCCGCAAAATTGCCCGTCTCGTCGCCGTGGTGGCCCTGGTGATTGAGCTTGCTGGGGTGCTCGGAGTAGGAGCGCTCAGTATTGTGCGCCCAGATTTGTTTCCCGACGCTACGGTCTGGTCTCAGTTTGGGATGGGCTATTTGTTCATTCCTCTGGTGTTGCCGATGCTGGGTTTGTGGTGGCTTCGGAAGGCTCCGGTGGCGTCGTGAGTCCCGTTGTCGTGAACTACGGGCTTGATTCTTTGCCCGGGGATGGACGCCGACGGGCGGTGACCATCGGCAAGTTTGACGGGGTTCATCGTGGTCACCTTCAGGTCCTCGGGCAGCTGACTTCCTTGGCGGGCAAAGCAGAGAGCACAGTCATCACTTTCGACCGCCACCCTCATGTGACTCTCCGTCCGGGAGAAGCTCCCGATCGTATTGTCAGCGATGGTCAGAAGGTGGAACTTCTCTCGAAGGCGGGGGTTGCGAGAGTGGTGGTGTTGCCTTTTGATGACGAGCTCTCGGCGCTCGATCATGCTGAATTCTCGAAGACCGTCCTGGCCGAGGGCCTTTCCGCGGGTGTCGTGCTGGTCGGCGCCGACTTTCGCTACGGTCATGGCGGGAAAGGAACCATCGATTCTCTGCGTGAGGAGGGCATCCACTGGGGATTCCGCGTCGAAGTAGTGGCTGATTTCTGCCAGGAGGAGGGCCAGCGAATTTCGTCGACCATGGTCCGGCGACACTTGACTAATGGCGAAGTAGCTGAGGCGGCTAGCCTTCTGGGTCGCTACCACGCCCTGAGGGGCGAAGTGGGGGCGGGGGCTCAAAGGGGGCGCACAATGGGATATCCGACTGCCAACCTTTCACAACCTCTCGAAGGCTACCTGCCAGCGGATGGCGTGTACGCGACGTTGGTAACCCACCAGGGGGTTTCCTATCCCGCTGCGACCTCGGTCGGCGTCAACCCCACCTTTGGTGAGTTGACCGAAAGTGTGGTGGAGTCGCACCTACTGGATCAGCGCCTCGATCTTTATGGCGAGACTATTTGCGTGGAGTTTGTGGAATTCATTCGAGGGATGCAGGTGTTCCCTTCTAGCGAGGCTCTGGCTGCGCAGATGAGCGCTGATGAACAGGTGATTCGGGGCATACTCTCCGACCTGCCCAGGGCGTAGTCTGGGCCGGTGCCGAACACCACTCGCTCCACCACCGTCTTTGCACTGACCGGCATTATCTTGCTGGCGCTCGGCATAAGAACCGGTGTGGCGGCCATTGCCCCTTTGGCTCCAGTCATGGATTTGGATGTTGCCATGGAGGGGTTGCCTCTGGGCATCATCGGCACCATCCCTCCGGTGGCTTACGCTCTGGCTGCCTGGTTTTCTCCGTGGCTTGCCCGGACAGTGGGGATTGAATCTGCCGCGATCGCAGTCGCCGTTCTCGGCGCCATCGCCCACGTGTGGCGAGGCATCTCGCCCACATATCTGTCACTGTTTGTAGCGACGGCTGTGCTGATGATCGCCGCGGGTGTCGGCAACGTGATCATTCCTGGTTTGGTCAAGCTTTATGCCCCACGTGCCATTGGCACGGTGACCGCCATCTACGGCACCGCCATGGCTATTAGCTCTTCAGCCCCCTCCTTCTTTGGGGTCGTCATTGCCGATGCCGCGGGCTGGCGGCTCTCCCTGGCATCATGGGCGCTGGTCAGTCTTGTGGGGGCGCTTCCTTGGCTCTTGGTCTTGCCTTTTGCCCGGCAACGCAGTCGCGCAGAATCGGCGCTGGATAGTGGGCTGATACCGGTCGTTGTCCCGGTGTCGCTGTTCCGGTCACCCACCGCGCTCTCAGTGATGGGGATATTCGCTGTATCCGGCACCATGGCTTACACCTGGTTTGCTCTGCTCCCACAGTTACTGGTGGACGAGGCCGGCTTCAGCGTGGAGCAGGCGGCATTTGCTCTCGGGGTCTTCACCATTACGGGCTTCCCGATGTCCCTGGTGATCCCGCCGTTGGCCACCAACGCGCGGTGGGCGGGAGCACTTGTGGGGCTGGCCGTTGCCTGTGGCCTCGCCGGAATGGTGGGGCTTTTGGTGGCGCCCGCGACCGCGACGTTGCTCTGGGTGGTTCTTTTGGCCCTGGGGCCTATGACTTTTCCGCTGTCGTTGACCTTGATCGGGCTTCGCACCGACAACCATCTGTCTGCTTTGGCGCTGAGCGGCTTTGTCAACAAGGTGGGGTATTTCATCGCCGCAGTCGGTCCTCTGCTGGCTGGTTTGCTTCTCCAGGTCACCGGTCAGTGGGCAGCGAGCGTGATTTTCTTGATGCTCGTTGTCGTATGTGAAATCCCCGCCGTGTGGGTGTTGGCGAGAAACGGCAATGTTGACCGTGAACTCCGGGCATTTTCTGACGATGCTCATCTGAGCAAGTAGCTCAACAATTGTTGTTCCCAGGGTCTGCTGCGCCTACCCTGGAGGAATGTCCGGAAAGACCGTTCTCGATAATGAACTTTTAGCGGTGCGCGCTGCTGAGCTCTATTACCAGGAGAACAAGACGCAAGACGAAATCGGCGCAATTTTGCACATCACGCGCTGGAAAGTTGGGCGGCTGATTACCCAAGCCCGCGAGCAAGGCATCATTCGGATTGAAATTTCTCACCCTCGGGCCAGGCGCCTGGGAATGGAACAGGACGTCAAAGCTGCCTTCTCGCTGGAAGCAGCGATTGTGGTCCCCGGCGGAGGGGACGGCGCTGATGTTGCATCACGTGTTGCCTCAGCTGCTGCTGACTATCTCGTTGCGATGCGTCCCTACAGCCACGTTCTGGGGGTGAGCTGGGGTAAAACACTGCACCAGGTCGCTCAGGCCCTACCTGCCGGCTGGTGTCCGCCCCTTCGCGTGGTCCAAGTGAATGGAGGAGTTAGCCACAGCGCCGCTCCCGGGTTAGCCGCAGAGACTGCGACCATGATTGCCGCGAAAGCGCACGGGGAAGTCACGTTGCTGCCGACGCCCGCAATTCTGGAGCGTCGGGAGACGAAAGAGGCAATCGAGTCCGACCGCAGCATTCGTGGCGTTCTGGACCACGCGGCAACCGCGGATACACATCTTTTCAGTGCTGGGCCGGCCAGCGAAGTGAGCATTCACGTCCAGTCTGGCTATCTCAAGAACACTGATATTCAGAGCCTCCAACAATCCGGTGCGGTTGGGGACGTCCTGGGTCGCTACATCACCCCTGAGGGGACGATCGCGGACCGGGGGCTCGATAAGCGCACTCTCGGTATTTCTCTCGACACTCTGCGCGAAGCACCCCGCCGAATTGCGGTAGTCGCGGGTCCCGAAAAACATCCGGTGGCGCTGGCGATAGCTCGCAGTGGCCTTGCCACCGTCATGATTATGGACGAGGGCACCGCTACCTTTTTGTTAGGCAACCACACACAGGAAGTCTCCGCATGAACCCCGTAACAGCCCTGGCGCAAACACCTCGAGCCCACACAGTCTTGGGCCCGGGAGCTACTGAAAAAGCCTTGACCACCTTCCTCAATGGCATCCCCGGCGTGGACACGGTCGGCGCCCACGCCCGCGCCGCAGGATTTGCCTCACGCTCGCTGAAAACGACGTCGAAAGCGGCGGGTTTGGACACCATCATCTCGATGGTGGACCTCACCACGCTGGAGGGTGCAGACACGGTCGGTAAAGTCCACACGCTCGCCAGAAAGGCCATCTCACCCGACATCAGCGATCCTTCGACGCCGTCGGTCGCCGCGGTCTGCGTTTATGGCGACATGGTCTCCGCGGTGCGGGAATCGCTCGGTGCGCACCACATCTCCCAGAGGCCCGATGGGGTATCGGTCGCCGCGGTGGCGACGGCTTTCCCGAGCGGTCGCGCGAGCCTTGCCGTGAAGCTCGCGGACACACAGTTTGCGGTGTCAGAAGGGGCCGATGAGATCGACATGGTGATCGATCGCGGCGCATTTCTTTCCGGGTCCTGGGGCGTCGTTTACGACCAGATCGTCGCCGTCAAGGAAGCCTGCAAGAGGGAGGACGGGAGTTACGCCCATCTCAAAGTGATTCTCGAAACCGGGGAGCTCGCAACCTTGGACAATGTGCGACGAGCGAGCTGGCTGGCCATTTTGGCTGGAGCCGACTTCATCAAAACCTCCACCGGAAAAGTTGCTCCGGCAGCAACGTTGCCGGTCACGGTGACCATGCTCGAAGTCATTCGCGATTGGCACGCTCTCACAGGCGAAAAGATTGGCATGAAACCCGCCGGAGGAATTCGCGCCAGCAAGGATGCGCTTCGCTACCTAGTGGCGGTCGCCGAGACCGTGGGAGAGCAATGGCTGACGCCTGACCTGTTCCGGTTTGGTGCGTCCAGCTTGCTCAACGATGTTCTGATGCAGCGACAAAAAATGCGAACCGGCCATTACAGCGGCCCCGACTACGTGAGTGTGGATTAATCATGACGTTCCTCGAATACGCCCCAGCGCCTGAATCAACCGCAATCCTGGACATTAAGCCCTCCTACGGACTGTTCATTGGAGGAGAATTTGTTGACGCCCGTGGTGATGCGTTTGCCACGATCTCCCCGTCGACCGAAGAGCACATCACCACCGTGGGGGAAGCCAACGCGGACGATGTAGACCGCGCGGTGAAAGCAGCACGGCTCGCGTATGACAAAACCTGGTCAAAGCTTTCGGGCAGCGAGCGCGGTAAATATCTTTTTCGCATCGCCCGGATCATTCAGGAGCGCTCGCGCGAACTTGCCGTCGCCGAAACGATGGATAACGGCAAGCCGATTCGTGAGACTCGTGATGTTGATATGCCGTTGGTCGCCGCGTGGTTCTTTTATTACGCAGGCTGGGCAGACAAGCTCGAATACGCCGGTTTAGGACCGAAGCCTCAATCACTCGGGGTTGCCGCACAAATAGTGCCCTGGAATTTCCCTCTGCTGATGTTGGCGTGGAAAATTGCCCCTGCGCTTGCGGCCGGTAACACGGTGGTGCTCAAGCCCGCCGAAACGACACCGCTGACAGCGTTGCTGTTTGCCGAAATTTGTCAGCAGGCGGGACTTCCGGAGGGGGTTGTCAACATCATTACCGGTGCTGGCAGTACCGGAGCCGCACTCGTTGCACACCCCGGTATCAACAAAGTGGCCTTTACCGGTTCCACCCCGGTTGGTCGCAGCATCGCGGCATCGCTTGCGGGAACAGATGTTCGCGCCACGCTCGAGCTTGGTGGCAAAGGGGCAAACATTGTCTTCGACGATGCCGCCATCGACCAGGCAATCGAGGGAATCGTCAGCGGAATCTTTTTCAACCAGGGGCACGTGTGCTGCGCGGGCTCCCGCCTTCTCGTGCAGGAGAACATTCATGACGATGTTCTCCACCGGCTTCAGCGCCGGCTACAGACGCTGCGGTTGGGCGATCCTCTGGATAAAAACACGGACATTGGCGCCGTCAACTCGAAGGTCCAGCTCGAGCGCATCTCTGCGCTTGTCGATGCCGGCGAAGCGGAAGGAGCGACCCGATGGAGCTCGGACTGCGTGCTGCCGGACAAGGGTTTTTGGTTTCAGCCCACGGTGTTCACAAATGTGCACACCAGCCATCGGGTTGCGCAAGAGGAAATCTTTGGCCCTGTTCTCTCCGTGATGACGTTCCGAACCCCTGAGGAAGCTATTGCGAAAGCAAATAACACTCCTTACGGCCTGAGCGCGGGTATTTGGACGGAAAAAGCGTCGCGGATGCTGGCGATGGCAAACGCGCTGCGCGCGGGTGTCATCTGGGCGAACACGTTCAACAAGTTTGATCCGGCAAGCCCATTCGGTGGGTATCAAGAGTCCGGTTACGGTCGCGAAGGTGGGCGTCACGGGTTGGCTGCTTATCTCGAGGCGAGTGACCAGAAAGCAGGAGGCCGATGATGTCGCGTCTAACCGTTCCTAAGACCTACAAACTCTTTATCGGAGGAAAGTTCCCGCGTTCGGAGAGTGGCCACACCTTCGAGGTCTCCACCCCCAAAGGCGAGTTCCTCGCCAATGCTGCAGCTGCCAGTCGCAAAGATGCTCGCGATGCAGTGGTCGCTGCGAGGGGCGCGTTTCCTGGATGGTCCGGCGCGACGGCCTACAACCGAGGCCAGGTGCTCTACCGAGTTGCCGAGGTACTCGAGGGTCGTGCGGAGCAATTCGTGGAGGAAATTCGTCAGAGCGAAGGTGTCAGCGCCCGCGCCGCGCGCACCCAGGTGGAGAACTCCATCGACACCTGGGTTTGGTACGCGGGCTTCGCCGACAAATACGCACAAGTTGCCGGTAACGGTAACCCGGTCTCTGGCCCGTACTTCAACTTATCCACGCCAGACCCCATGGGGGTGGTTGTTGCATTGTGTCCCCAGGGTCCCAGTGGCCAGAGCCTTCTCGGGCTCAGCGCAAGTGTTGCCCCGATTGTGGCCAGTGGAAACACGGTGGTGGCGGTGTCCCACGCCTCTCAACCCTTGTCCGCGATTAGCGCTGCCGAAGTCTTCGCAACGAGCGATGTTCCCGGCGGCGTCATCAACGTTTTGACGGGAAACCCGGCGGGGATAATGCCGTGGATGGCCTCCCACGCTGATGTGAACGGGCTTGACTTAGCGGGTGCCGATGAGGAGTCGGCGCGGGAGTGGGAAAAAGCAGCGGCGCAGACGCTCAAGCGTGTTCAGGGACCCAGCAACGGGATTCCCGCACCAAGCCTGCATCGCATTACTGCTTTCGTCGAGACCAAAACGGTGTGGCACACGCAGGCGCTGGGCTAAGGATTTCGATTGGTTTCCGGTATCGCGCTAGTCGATAAACCGCGCGGGATTTCTTCCCACACGGTCGTCGCGCAGGCCAGGCGAGCCCTGGGAACGAAAAAAGTCGGGCACGCCGGCACTCTCGACCCGGCGGCGACCGGTTTGTTGGTTTTAGGTGTCGGCCCCGGCACGCGGCTGCTGACGTTTGTGGTGGGCGCTGATAAGTCTTACCGGGCCACCATGCGCCTGGGGTATGGGACGACGACCGATGATGCCGAGGGAGAGGCCTTGGCGCCGACCGGGGACATAGAGGCAGTGTCGGAAGAGTCGGTACGGGCGGCAGCCGCAGCGTTGGTGGGCGAGATTGACCAGGTTCCTTCGACCTACAGTGCCATCAAGGTTGATGGTAAGCGCGCCTACGACCTTGCACGGTCGGGGCAGGACGTTGCGCTCACCTCGCGCCGCGTCACTATTCACGCTCTCGATATTGACGAGGTCACGCGAGGTGAGGGTGTTGTGGATGTCACCATGCGCGTGGAGTGCTCGTCGGGTACGTACATTCGTGCGATCGCCCGGGATATTGGTTCCGCTCTTGGGGTGGGCGGACATCTCACCGAGCTTCGCCGCGATGTTGTGGGTCCTTTTCTGGTCGAGGACGCCGTGTCCGCGGAAGACCTCACCGAATCACATCTGCTCGATTTGGCGTCGGTCGCGCAGCAGATCCTGCCGAGTATCGAGCTGGGGGAGGTCGACACCGAGCATGTGCGGCATGGCCGAGCCGTTGATACCGCTTCGTGGCCGGTAGACACGCCAGTTGCCGCACTGTCGGCCTCCACCGGCGAGCTCGTGGCGGTTGTTCAGGCGAGCGCCGGCAAGAGCCGTATTCTGATGGGCGTAGCTGGCTAAACAGGAGGACGCGGCGTGATCGAGTGGTTCGCGTGGGTTCAGGTCGCCGTTGCCGGGGTAGCGGCGCTCAGCGCCGTGGTGTTTGCGCTCCTGCAGCGCACCCCGAATGACTACACACTCGGGCCTGTTGCCCTGGTCCTCGTGCTGTTGGTGATTCAAATGGGAATGGCTGTCTTTGCTCCGGCTGCGGGGAACTCTCCGACGGGGTCGCTATTGGAGTGGTGGATGTATGCCATTACGGCTCTCGTGATGATTCCGGCAGCCATGGTGTGGGCATTGGTCGAGCGCTCCATCATGTCCAACGTCGTTCTTGGTCTACTCGCTGCGTCCATTGCGGTGATGCTTACCCGCATGCACACCATTTGGTTTATCAATAGTGCCTAGTCCGCTCCCCATTGCGGAGGTAGCGCCCGAACACGGGCGTTTACCCGACTCTGTTGCCGAGGGTGCCGAAGATAGGGCTTTAGGGCTGTACGTGCACGTGCCTTTTTGTGAAGTTCGCTGTGGGTATTGCGACTTCAACACCTACACAGCCGAAGAGGTTCGAGGGGTCTCCAGGGATTCCTACCCGAGCCAGGCAATGGCAGAAATGGAGCTTGCCGCGGGGATCATGCGAGACGCGGGGCTTCCCTCGCGCCCCCTGCAGACCATTTTCTTCGGGGGTGGGACACCCACCCTGTTGGGCCCTGAACCTCTGCTGGCCATGTTGGAGAGGGCCTCGACCACCTTTGGGGTGGCCCCTGGGGCTGAGATAACCGTGGAGGCCAACCCCGACAGTGTGAGCGCAGACGACCTTCGAGCGTTGGCTCGAGGGGGCGTCACGCGGGTGTCCTTCGGCGTGCAGTCAGCTGATCCCGATGTTTTGGCGGTCTTGGAGAGAACTCATAACCCAAAACTTGTTCCTGAGGGTGTTGCGGCCGCTAAAGAGGCCGGGTTGAAAGTGTCCGTTGATGTCATCTACGGCTCGCCCGGTGAAACGGTGCAGCAGTGGGAATCAACGCTGGAGTATGTGGTCGGACTCGATGTGGAACACGTTTCTGCCTATGCGCTCATCGTCGAGCCAGGAACAGCCCTGGCTCGCCGCATCGCGCGTGGGGAGTTGGAGTCACCCGATGATGATGTTCACGCAGACATGTTTCTCGCCACAGACCGGCGACTCACCGAAGCGGGCTTCTCTTGGTATGAAACCAGCAATTGGTCCACTGGGCGGGACCGCGAGTCAGCCCACAACTGGTTGTACTGGAATTCGAGCGACTGGTGGGGCATCGGCCCGGGCGCACACTCTCACATGGGGGGAGTTCGATGGTGGAATGTGAAACATCCTGCGGCCTATGCCGAGCGACTGGAGCAGCGACGGTCTCCCGCTTTTCATCGGGAAGTCCTCACAGATTCGGATATCGCACTGGAGCGCATCCTGCTGGGGCTTCGCACCCGCGAGGGCATCTCGGTCGAGGACGTCGCCCCCGACAAATCTGATGTTCTGGACGATGCGCTCGAGCAAGGCCTGCTCGACGCGCAGGCGCTCTCGTCGGGGAGAATCACGCTGACGCAGTCTGGACGCCTGCTGGCTGACCACCTGGCGGCACGTTTGAGCTGAGCCCGCTCTCGGGCGCGGTGGCTACAATTAGCAGACTGATACAGAGACTGCTAGCGAGGGGAGTGTGTGATGGTTTCACAACGTGCTCTCGATGTGCTTCGCGTGATTGTTCAGGACTACGTCGATTCGAAAGAACCCGTCGCGTCCAAAGCCATCGCCGATCGCCACGGCTTTGGTGTGTCCGCGGCGACCATCCGCAACGATATGGCGCTGCTAGAAGAAGAGGAGCTCATCACGGCTCCGCACACCTCGGCGGGCCGCGTGCCCACCGACAAGGGCTACCGGGTCTTTGTCGACCAGCTCGCTGGTGTTCGCCCGCTCTCGAGCGGACAGCGAAACGCCATTGAAGGTTTTCTGCGCGAATCCGCGGACTTGGACGACACCTTGGGGCGCACCGTTCGACTGCTGTCACAGCTGACCAACCAAGTCGCCATTTTGCAGTACCCCACACTAAGCGTGGCCCTCATCCGACACCTGGAGCTGTTGCCGATGGGTGCCCGTAAGGTCATGACGGTGCTGATCACCGACAGCGGATCAGTAGATCAAAACATCGTTGACTGCGCGGACGAGGTAGACGAAGTTGTCGTGGCCGAGTTGCGGGCGCAATTGAATCAGGCTCTTGTTGGCAAGGCGCTAGCGGATGTTCCAGCGGTCCTCAAAAGCATTCCTCAGCGTGTTTCCCCCGATCGTGTCGCCATGGTGACCGCTGTCGTCGAGGCCCTGTCCCAAGCTGTTGAGGGACACCGCAGCGATCGACTCGTGATGGCGGGAGCTGCCAACCTGGTGCGGGGCGAGGGGGACTTCTCCAGTAGTGTGTATCCCGTTTTGGAAGCTATCGAAGAGCAGGTCACACTCCTCAAGCTGTTTACCGAGATGCACTGGGATACCGCCGATGTGCAGGCTCGAATCGGCCGCGAGAATGAGGGACCACTCTCGGAAGTGGCCATCTTGGCGTCTGCCTACCAGTCCGGTGGAGAAGCGAACGCCACGCTGGGAGTAGTGGGGCCGACTCGAATGGACTACTCGAACAACATGTCCGCTGTGCGTGCTGTGGCCCGATACCTCTCGAGGCTCCTCGGCGAAGACGAGAAGGAAAGAGCGTAGACCGTGAGTGTTGATCACTACGAGGTTCTTGGTGTCAGTAGGGATGCTGACGCCGACACGATTAAGAAGTCCTACCGCAAGCTGGCCCGCGAGTTGCACCCCGATGTGAATCAGGAAGCTGGCGCGGAGGATCGGTTCAAACTCGTCACTCACGCATACGAAGTGCTCTCCGACCCTCAGCAACGGGCTCAGTATGACCGAGGTGGCGATCAAGGCTTTGGTGGCTTTGGTCCGTTCGGCGACATCTTTGAAAACTTCTTCGGTGGAGGAGGCCAAAGCCAAGGCCCGCGTTCACGCCGGGAACGAGGCCAAGACGCTTTGCTGCGAGTGGATGTTGACCTGAAGGACGTTATTTTTGGCGTCAATCAGGACATCGAGATTGACACCGCCGTTTTGTGTGAAACGTGCGAGGGCTCGTGTTCTGCTCCCGGAAGCTCCCCGCGCACCTGCGATATTTGTGGCGGTTCTGGTTCCCTTCAACGCACCGTGCGATCGGTGCTGGGCAACATGGTGACCCAAAGCCCCTGCGGTAGCTGTCGCGGATTTGGTGAGGTAATCGATAATCCCTGCCCGACCTGCGCTGGGCAGGGGCGGGTGCGCGCTTCACGCACGCTTTCTGTCGATATTCCCGGCGGTATCGAAACGGGACAGCGCATCCACCTTCCCGGTCAGGGCGAAGTGGGTCACGGGGGTGGTCCCGCCGGAGACCTCTATCTGGAATTCACCGTTCGCGGAGACTCGGTGTACTCGCGCTCCGGTGATGACATCGTGGCAACCCTCGAGATGGACATGATCGACGCCATTGAGGGCACCAGCGTCACATTGGATGCTCTGGATGGCGAGGTCACAGTCACCGTGAAGCCCGGTGCGCAAAGCGCTGATGTGATCACCGTGAAGAATCGAGGCGTCACCAAGCTTCGTGGAAATGGTCGAGGGGACCTTCGCTTTGGTGTCCACGTGTTGACGCCTGTAAAACTTTCGTCGAAAGAATCGGACCTTGTCGCCAAGCTGAGAGAGCTGCGCAAACCGGCAGCTCCTCGTCTTGCTGGAGCGCAACAGGGGATGTTCCACAAGTTTCGTGACCGACTCTTCGGCTAGATGGCGCACCTCTATCGCGTGAGCGACAACGCCCCACTTGTGGCGGGTTCGACCGTGACCCTTGAGGGCGATGAAGCCCGTCACGCCTCCAGTGTGGCCCGACTCACACCGGGCGAGAATGTCGCGCTCACCGATGGGCGAGGGCTTATGGCCCAGAGTGTCGTTCAGGAGAGCTCAGCGCAGCGGGTCACACTCGTCGTGGCCTCGGTGGAGGACGTTGCTCCGCTGACGCCGGAAGTGTGGTTGGTTCAAGCCCTGGCCAAGGGCGACCGGGACGAACGAGCGGTCGAGGCGTGCACAGAGCTGGGGGTTGATCGGATCATCCCGTGGCAGGCTGCCCGCAGTGTGGCCCGGTGGTCCGGAGCAAAAATTGAGAAGTCAGTTGCACGATGGCAGCGAATTGCGGGCGAGGCAAGCAAACAATCGCTGCGAGCGTGGGTGCCTGGTGTCGAGAACATGGTGGAGCTGCAGCAGTTGGTCGATATGGCGAGCTCAACCCGAATGGTGTTACTAGAGCCAATGGCGAGCCTTGCGCTGCACCAGGCCATTCCCGCTGGCGATCAACCCGTTGTCCTCGTGGTCGGACCAGAGGGGGGTATCTCCCCGCAAGAGCGGGAAGCCCTGGAGAATGCTGGAGCGACATCGGCCTCGCTGGGGCCCCTGGTAATGCGCACATCCACGGCGGGGGTCGCGGCACTGTCCGTGCTCAATCACACGCTCGGGAGATTTGAGTGAAACTTTTTACCCGGAAACACCGGGCTCTAGACTGATTGCTATGACCGAAGAGGACCGCTCGATTTTCTCGCGCATTATTGATCGCGAGATTCCGGCGCGCATCGTTGCGGAGACCGAAACAATCATCGCTTTTCACGATGTCGCGCCCCAGGCGCCGGTCCACGTGCTGGTGGTCCCGAAAACGGCTCAATATGTGACGGTCAATGAGTTGGCAGCCGCTGATCCCGGGCTGCTGGCGGAAATGGTGAAGATGGCGCAGTCTCTCGCCGATGACTTAGCGCAGGGCGACTACCGATTGGTGTTCAATTCGGGAGCGAGCGCTGGCCAAACCGTGTTTCATGTTCATGCTCACGTCCTTGCGGGCGCACTTGAAGAAGGAACTCTTGCCGGCTAAATCTTCCCCCGCGCTCACAACATTGAGCCTTCAACTGGACGACGTGTCCATGGTCGCAGTTCTCGGCGTTAACGACACTGTGCTTGCCCTGCTGGAGAAACACTTCCCCACGGTGACGATCGCTGTGCGGGGCAACATGGTCTCCGTTACGGGCCCTCTCGACGATGCCCAGCGGGCGAAGGACCTTCTGAGCAATCTGGCGCAGGCGGCACGCAGCAACCCGGGGCTTTCCGCCGAAGATATGGTGCGCGCTGCCCAAGCGGCCGAAGAAGCTCGCATCACTCCCACAAACTTTTTGTCCGAGCCGATTCTCTCCAGTAAGGGCAGGGCACTCCGCCCGAAGACAATGGGTCAAAAGACCTACGTGGACGCCATTGACCACCACACTGTGGTGTTCGGTATTGGGCCGGCGGGAACGGGAAAAACCTATTTGGCGATGGCAAAAGCGGTTCAAGCGTTGGAGCGCAAAGAAATCGACCGGATTATTTTGACCAGGCCCGCTGTTGAGGCGGGGGAGCGTTTGGGTTTTCTGCCTGGCACCTTGAGCGACAAGATCGACCCGTATCTACGCCCACTTTTTGACGCCCTCCACGAGATGATGGACCCGGATCTGGTGCCCAAGCTCCTGGAAGCGGGAACGATCGAGGTGGCGCCGCTTGCCTACATGAGGGGCCGAACATTGAATCGCGCCTTCATCATCCTCGATGAGGCCCAAAACACTTCGCCGGAACAGATGAAAATGTTCCTCACCCGACTGGGCTTCGAATCGAAGATGGTCATCACCGGCGACATCACCCAGGTGGATATTCCCGGTGGAAATAGCGGGCTCGCCGTGGTGGGAAAGATTTTGGAAAATATCGAGGACATTCACTTCCACCATCTTGATTCTCGCGATGTGGTGCGTCACGCGCTGGTGTCAGCGATCGTTGAGGCCTACGCATCCCATGACGCCAAGCAGGAGCCTTCGCGTGGGCGTTGAGCTGCGCAACGAATCGGGCGTCGAGGTCGATCATTCTTCCCTGCAACGGGTCATCGCCTTTGGGATGTCCGCGTTGCGCGTGCACAGTGATGCCGAAGTGGCCGTAATCCTTGTCGATGAGGCAGCCATGGAGGAGTTGCACATCGAATGGATGGGTGAATCGGGACCCACCGACGTGTTGAGCTTTCCGATGGACGAACTACGTCCGGGTCCCGAAGGGGGCGAGGAGTCTCTGGGAATCCTCGGCGACATCGTGCTGTGTCCGACGGTGGCGGCTGCACAGGCAGAGGGAGCGGGCCATTCCGTGATGGCGGAGCTTCGCATGCTGAGCGTTCACGGTCTGTTGCATCTTTTGGGTTTCGATCACGCTGAACCGGCGGAGGAAAAAGAAATGTTTGGTCTTCAAGCAGAAATCCTCTCTGCTTTCGACACCCACGAACAGAGCCCTGCATGAGTGTGGTGTTCCTTCTCACGGCCATAGTTCTGGTGGTTGTGGGCGGCCTGCTCACCGCTATTAGTGCGGCGCTGGGAGCGGTAGGTCGAAACGAACTGATTGATCTGGCTGCCACCAAACGCAAACCCAAGGCGGTGCACGCGCTGGCAGCGGGAATGCCCGCTCACGAGCGCGCGGTGCGCTTTGTCCGGGTTGTTATCGAGAGCATCGCGGCGGTATTGCTCACCTTGGCGGTGTCCTCCTGGTTGGACCAGTGGTGGGAAATCCTGCTGGTCACCGGAGTGCTGTTAATCGGAATTTCCTTCGTGGTCGTCGGGTCCTCACCTCGCTCGGTGGGGCAGCGCCATGCCATTGCCCTGGTGGGCTTTTTTGCCGGTTTTGTTCACGCCATCCGCACGGTGGTGGGACCGCTCGCCGAACTGTTAATTGTTGTGGGAAACATCGTGACACCGGGATCAGGTGGCGCCGCGGTCTCGCGAAGTGAAGACCAGCTGCGCAACTGGGTTGATGAGGCCGCCGACCAGGACATGCTCGAGGACGAGGACCGCGAGCTCATCCACTCGATCTTTGAGCTGGGGGACACCATTGTTCGCGAAGTCATGGTGGCCCGAACCGACATGGTGACCGTGGAGGGCACCAGCTCGGTCAACGAGACGATGGACATTTTTTTGGAGACAGGGGTCTCCAGAATTCCTGTGATCGGTAAAGACAGCGACGATGTTGTGGGTATCTGCTACCTGCGGGACGTCGCGCGGGTGCAGCACGAAAAGCCCGCGAGTGCCAAAAAGACGGCGATTGCCGCCCTTGCGAAGCCCGCAGTCTTTATCCCTGAGAGCAAAAAAGTCGACGAGACTCTGCGATTTCTGCAGCGGGAGCAAAACCACCTCGCCATGGTGGTCGATGAGTACGGGGGAATTGCCGGTCTCGTCACCATGGAAGACCTCATCGAGGAGCTTGTGGGTGAGATTTCGGACGAGTACGACCTGGATGTTGACGAAATCCTTCCGCTGGGTGCGGACAGTTACAAGGTGGCAGCCAAGTATTCGTTGGATGACCTCGCAGATCTCTACGACATCGACATTGACGAAGACGACGTAGACACGGTGGGAGGACTGCTCACCAAACTCGTTGGTCGGTTACCCGAAGCTGACTCGATGGGAGAAACCACAGATCTTCGGCTTGTGGCGGAGGCACCTGGTGGCAGAAACCAGCGTGTGTCGTGGATTCGCGTGTATCCGACTGCCGCGTGGCTCGAGAAGCGAGCGCTTCGTGAAGAGATTGAGCAGGCCAGGACCGGCGAGATTCCGCTGCCATGAGCGCACACGCAAATTTTCGCGCAGGCTTCGTCACGTTCGTTGGACGGCCAAACGTGGGTAAATCAACCCTGATGAACGCCCTTGTGGGGGACAAGATCGCCATCACGTCGTCGAAGCCCCAAACCACGAGGATGGCAATCCGGGGAATCGTTCACCGCGATGAGGGACAAATCATCATCGTGGATACGCCGGGAATTCACCGACCACGCACCCTTTTAGGCCAAAGGCTTAACGATGTGGTAACCCACACGCTCGGGGAAGTGGATGTCATCGCGATGTGCATCCCGGCCACCGATCCGGTAGGTCCGGGGGATCGTTTCATCGCCGAGAGTATCCGCGAATACCCTCGCGCCACGAAGATTGCGCTTGTTACAAAGACCGACATTGCTTCACCCGCCACGATCGCGCAACGACTGCTCGAAGTCAACGAACTGGGAGACTGGTCCACCATCATTCCGGTTTCTGGGCACACCGGAGAGCAACTCGACATTTTGGTCGCAGAAATCCTCGCTCATCTGCCGGAATCGGAACCGCTCTATGAGGCCGACACCACTTCTGAGCAGAGCGTAGAGACTCGCATGGGTGAGCTGATTCGAGAAGCCACTCTTGAAGGAGTCTCGGACGAATTGCCTCACTCGATTGCGGTCACCATTGATGAAATGCTCGAGCGGGATGATGGACTCATGCAGGTCTATGCGAACCTTTGGGTTGAGCGAGACAGCCAGAAAGGCATCATCATTGGCCACAAAGGCAGCAAACTCAAAGAAATTGGATCCGAGGCGCGAGCGGGAATCGAAAAGCTGTTGGGGCGCCGCATCCACCTGGCCATCCACGTGAAAGTGTCCAAAGAGTGGCAGCGTGATGCCAGCAAACTCGACAAGCTAGGGCTCTAGGGTACTTTTCGTCCCGAAGGTTGGCGTGTTAGCCTGAGCACGTGAACATCGAGCTTCTCCTCCTTCCCCGCCGCGCCGGGGTCCTTTACTAGGCCATCCCCCGTCGCGGCTGAGCAGCCCTCTGGCCACTAACTCCGACCGGGAAGAACGTTCATGATCAACAACCAACAGGCATCGTCCATGCCGATTCACAAGTACCGCGCGTATCACGAGGCCTACCCGCTAGACCTGGCGGACCGCACCTGGCCCAACGCACACATCACCCAAGCACCGCGCTGGTGTGCGGTTGACCTGCGAGATGGCAACCAGGCGCTGATTGATCCGATGAGCCCAGAGCGTAAACGCGTGATGTTCGATTTGCTCGTGAAAATGGGATACAAGGAAATTGAGGTCGGGTTTCCCTCGGCGTCACAGACCGACTTCGACTTTGTACGAAGCCTCATTGAGGGCAACGCCATCCCGGAGGACGTCACCATCCAGGTTCTTACCCAAGCCCGTGAGCACCTGATCAAGCGCACGTACGAGTCGCTGGTCGGGGCAAAACAGGCCATCGTGCACCTGTACAACTCGACCAGCACGCTCCAGCGCGAAGTCGTTTTTCGTACCGATGAGCAAGGAATCGTGGATATCGCGCTCGAAGGCGCCAGGCTATGTCGCTCGATGGAGTCCCTGGTCCCGGGAACCGAGATTTACTACGAATATTCCCCCGAAAGCTACACCGGCACCGAGCTGGAATTTGCCGTCCGGGTATGCAACGAGGTTCTCGAAATTCTCGAACCGACCCCTGAACGCAAAGTCATCATCAACCTTCCCGCGACCGTGGAAATGGCAACGCCTAATCGCTACGCCGACTCCATCGAATGGATGTCCAGGAACCTCCACCACCGCGAGAACGTGATCCTGAGTCTTCACCCCCATAATGACCGGGGAACGGCGGTTGCGGCCGCAGAATTGGGCTACATGGCCGGGGCTGACCGAATTGAGGGGTGCCTCTTTGGGAACGGGGAGCGCACCGGCAATGTTGATTTAGTGGCCCTGGGCATAAACCTGTTTACTCAAGGAATTGACCCGCAAATCGATTTCAGCGACCTGGATGAAATCAAGCGGACAGCCGAATATTGCAACCAACTCACCGTGCACGAGAGAAGCCCGTGGGCAGGAGACCTTGTCTACACGGCCTTTAGCGGCTCCCATCAGGACGCCATCAAAAAGGGCTTTGAGGCAATGGAAGCGAAGTCTCAGGAGCTTGGGGTGGGTGTCGATGACGTGGAATGGGCCGTTCCTTACCTCCCGGTAGACCCCAAGGATTTGGGTCGCACCTACGAAGCGGTCATTCGTGTGAACTCACAATCGGGTAAGGGCGGCGTGAGCTACCTGTTGAAGACCGACCATGCACTCGATTTGCCGAGAAAGCTCCAGATCGAGTTCTCTCAGGTGGTGCAGTCCAAAACTGACGCCGAGGGCGGCGAAGTGACCAGTGACGACATTTGGACTATCTTCCAGGATGAATACCTTCCCGCAACAGACCGCGGCGCCAAGTGGGGGCACTACGAGCTCCTCTCCACGCGCTCCGCGAGCGATATGGACGGAGAGGTCACCCTCGACGTGAAATTGCGTCAAGGGGAGACGGAATCTGAAGCCTCTGGCGCCGGTAACGGGCCCATCGCGGCGTTCTTGGGCATTTTGGATAGCCAGGGAGTGGCCATCAGGCTCTTTGACTACGTCGAACACACGCTGAGTGCGGGGGGAGACGCTCTCGCGGCTGCTTATGTCGAGTTAGAGGTGAATGGTCGCACCCTGTGGGGAGTGGGCATTGATGGCGACATTTCAACAGCCTCCCTCAAAGCAATCGTCTCGGCGGTGAACCGAGCCCTTCGCCTTGAGCAGGGAGCGGGCGAACTCGTCGGGGCACGCAACTAGCGAACTGGGACGATATCTCTCGCTCCGGCGCACGGTGGCTCGGCAAGGGATACTAGAGACGTGCCAACGTATCGGGATGACGCCATTGTGTTGAGGGCGCACCTGCTCGGGGAAGCCGACAAAATTCTTACCCTCCTGTGCAAGAACAACGGCAAAGTTCGAGCAGTCGCGAAAGGTGTGCGCAAAACCACTAGCCGTTTCGGCGCGCGGTTGGAAGCCTTCAATGTCGTTGATGCGCAATTTTATGAGGGGAAAAGTCTCGATATTGTCCAGCAGGCCGAAACCATTGGGGGCTATTCCAGTGCGATCGGCGGCGACTACTCCAAGTACACGGCGGCGATGGTGATGGTGGAGACAGCCGATAGTTTGAGCGACCACGACTACCAGCCTGCTCAGTACACCCTGTTGCTCGGAGGCTTGCGCGCTCTGGCAGCGGGCGAACACCCCTCGGGTCAGATTGTCGACAGCTACCTTTTGCGAGCGTTAGCGCTTGCCGGCTGGTCCCCGAGCCTTGACGAGTGCGCGGTGAGCGGGGAACCCGGTGACCACCGGGCTTTTGATGTTTCTCTCGGAGGAGTTGTTGCGGATGGGGTCGCCCCGCCCGGATCACCGCGGTTGCAAACAGGCTCAAAAGAGCTGCTTCAAGCGCTGCTACAAGGCCAGTGGGACGCTGTTGAGAGTGCAGAAAAATCAGTGACACAGCAGGTGTCGGGAATTATTGCCGCGTATACACAATTTCATCTCGAGAAACATGTGCGCTCCCTGGCCCACCTCGATCGAAGCGTCCAGCCTCAGGAGCAGAGTTCATGAGCGAAATGTTGCCCGTGAATTGGACCGGAGTTGAACCTCCCGCCTTTGACCCCGGGACGTTACCTGCTCACGTGGCGCTCGTGATGGATGGAAACGGACGCTGGGCCAATGCGCAGGGCCTGACGCGAGTCGAAGGTCACAAGGCAGGGGAGGCAGCTCTGTTGGATGTCGTCGCCGGGGCGCTCCAAGCAGGGGTCTCTCACCTGTCGGTCTATGCGTTTTCGACAGAAAATTGGAATCGCTCGCCCGAAGAGGTGCGCTTTCTGATGGGTTTCAACCGCGATGTATTACGCCGCCGGCGCGACCAGCTCAACGCGTGGGGGGTGCGAATCCGATGGTCCGGAAGAAAACCTAAGTTGTGGTCCACCGTCATCAAGGATTTGGAGACTGCCGAAAAGATGACGGCCGGCAACGACACTCTCACTTTGACGATGTGCGTCAATTACGGCGGTCGCGCAGAGATCGTGGACGCGATCCGTGCCATTTCACAATCGGTGGATCGAGGACGCTTGTCCTCCTCGCGCATTACGGAAAAGACGGTGGCCAAGCATCTCTACATTCCCCACCAGCCGGATGTGGATTTGTTTGTTCGGACCTCTGGTGAACGTCGAACCAGCAATTTTTTGTTGTGGCAAAGCGCTTATGCCGAGATGGTGTTTCTTCCTACTCTCTGGCCCGATATGACGCGCATCCAGCTGTGGGAGGCGATCGAGGAATACCAGCGCCGAACACGACGTTTTGGTGGAGCCGTTGACCAGCCGTCGGAGGGAAACCAGGCCCCTCGGTAGGATAGGCACCAGCCCGCTGCACGTTTTTTTGACCTAAGGGAGCTCCTCCGTGGCGCCACAAAGCAAGCTCGACAGTGTCATAGCTCTCGCCAAACGTCGCGGTTTCGTGTACCAATCGGGCGAAATCTACGGTGGCTCCCGTTCAGCCTGGGATTACGGGCCCTTGGGCGTTGAGTTGAAGGAGAACATCAAACGCCAGTGGTGGCGCCACATGGTCACCAGTCGTGCAGATGTTGTGGGTCTTGACTCGGCAGTGATTTTGCCCACGGCCGTCTGGAATGCCTCCGGACACGTGGACGTTTTTAGTGACCCGCTGGTGGAGTGTCTCTCGTGTCACAAGCGCTACCGAGCAGACCACTTGCTCGAAGAGTTTGAGGAGAAAAAGGGCCGCGCGCCAGAGAACGGTCTAGCCGATATTGCCTGCCCGCATTGTGGCAATAAGGGTTCTTTCACCGAGCCAAAAGAGTTCAGCGGGCTTTTGAAGACCTACCTGGGTCCGGTCGCCGACGAAGAGGGAATGCACTATCTTCGCCCGGAGACGGCTCAGGGCATCTTCGTCAATTTCAATAACGTCGTCCAGACAGCGCGTGTGAAGCCGCCGTTTGGGATCGCCCAGATCGGCAAAAGCTTCCGCAACGAAATCACCCCCGGAAACTTCATTTTCCGCACGCGCGAATTCGAGCAAATGGAGATGGAGTTCTTCGTGAAACCGGGCGAAGACGAAACGTGGCACCAGTACTGGATTGACCAGCGCTTTGCCTGGTACACCGAGTTGGGTATCAACCCCGACAACCTTCGCCTGTATGAGCACCCCGCCGACAAACTTTCGCACTACTCCAAACGCACCGTTGACATCGAATATCGCTTTGGTTTCCCCTCGGGAGAGTTTGGCGAGCTCGAAGGCGTGGCTAACCGCACCGACTTTGACTTGTCGACCCACAGCAAGCACTCGGGTACTGACCTTTCCTACTTTGACCAGGCCCTCGACGAGCGGTGGACGCCCTACGTGATCGAGCCGGCTGCGGGCCTAACCCGTTCGCTGATGGCATTTCTCGTGGATGCCTATGAGGAAGATGAGGCCCCCAACGCTAAAGGTGGTGTCGACAAGCGCACGGTGCTGCGCCTTGACCGCCGCCTTGCGCCGACCAAAGTGGCAGTTCTCCCGCTCTCACGCCATGAGGACCTCTCGCCGCTCGCGCAACGCGTAGCCGATGATCTTCGTGCGCACTGGGCGGTGGAATTCGACGACGCCGGAGCGATTGGGCGCCGTTATCGTCGCAATGATGAGGTCGGGACTCCCTTTGCGGTGACCGTCGACTTCGATTCCCTCACCGACAACGCGGTCACCATTCGCGAAAGAGACACCATGGCCCAAGAGAGGGTGTCACTGGATAAGTTGCAGGGATATTTGGCCCAACAGCTGATTGGCGCGTAATCGTGACCGCCGTTAGCGCCGTCGAGAAGCCGCTAGCTATCGGGCCGCTCTCGCTCAGTATCCCGGTGGTTCTTGCTCCAATGGCGGGAATCACCAACACCGCGTTCCGGCGGTTGTGTCGCGAATATGGAGCGGGGCTCTACGTCTCAGAAATGATTACTTCGCGTGCTCTGGTGGAGCGAACACCGACGAGCATGAGGTTGATCAAGCACCACGAATCGGAAACGCCGCGCAGCATTCAGCTCTATGGGGTTGACCCGGCAACCGTGTCGGAGGCCGTCGCTTACCTCGTGGGGGAGGACCTTTGTGACCACATCGATTTGAATTTTGGTTGCCCGGTTCCCAAAGTGACTAAGAAGGGCGGCGGAGCCGCCCTTCCCTGGAAGAAAAGCCTGTTTCGCCAGATCGTTGAGGGTGCGGTTGCCTCCGCGGGAGATATCCCCGTTACCGTCAAGATGCGCAAAGGAATTGACGATAACCACCTGACCTTTATGGAGGCAGGCAAGGCCGCTGAAGGTGCAGGAGTTGCCTCCCTCGCGTTGCACGCGAGGACGGCTTCGCAGTATTACTCCGGTAAGGCGGACTGGGATGCCATCGGGGAACTGAAGTCGAGCATCTCCAGCATCCCTGTTTTGGGTAATGGTGATATCTGGAAAGCGGAAGATGCGCTCGCCATGGCCGCCCAGAGTGATTGTGACGGTGTGGTCGTCGGTCGAGGTTGCTTGGGTCGACCATGGTTGTTCGGGGACTTGCAGGAAGCATTTCGCGGGAGCGAGAAACGCTACCGGCCCGGTGTCGCGGAGGTTGCGCGCGCTTTCCGACGTCACGCTGAGCTTCTCGTCGAATTTTTTGATGGGGAGGAGGACCGGGCATGCCGGGATATCCGCAAACACGTGGCCTGGTATTTCAAGGGATACCCCGTTGGTGGTGACCTCCGAGCCCGTCTGGCAACGGTGGAATCTCTCCAACAGCTTGATGACTTCCTGGGTGAGCTCGATTACGACGCCGAGTACCCGGGCGATGGTGTTGAAGGGCCACGAGGGCGTCAAGGATCTCCGAAGAGGACGGCACTGCCCGAGAATTGGCTTGACTCCCAAGAGCTATCGTCCAGCCAGCGCAGCGCCCTTCACCTAGCGGAGGTGGATTCCAGTGGAGGCTAGCCCACTCGACCGGGAACGGTTCGTTCCGGAAAACAGTTCCTCCCACCGCAGCGACTTTGCTCGGGATCGTGGGAGGCTCTTGCATTCCTCTGCCTTACGCCGCCTAGCGGCCAAAACCCAGGTGCTGTCACCCTCGGGCGGATTGGATTTTGCGCGCAATCGTTTAACGCACTCGCTCGAAGTGGCGCAGATCGGGCGGGAGCTTGCCTCTCGGCTCGGTTTGGATGCTGACGTGGTTGAAACCGCGTGCCTTGCCCACGACATCGGTCACCCGCCCTTCGGGCATAACGGCGAACGCGCCTTGTCCGAATGGGCGAGTGATTGCGGCGGTTTTGAGGGCAACGCTCAAACATTTCGACTGTTGGTGCGGCTGGAGCCAAAAGTTCACGATAAGCACGGTATTTCCCGCGGTTTGAACCTCACGCGCGCCAGCCTCCTGGCGACTATGAAGTATCCGTGGGGTGTGCAGAGCGCCGAGGTCGACCCCAGTGGGAGGGCAAAATTTGGTGCCTACCCCGATGATGATGAGGTCTTTCAGTGGGCTCGACAGGGACAGGCGGAGAGACAGCTCACCCCCGAGGCCCAGGTAATGGATTTCTCGGACGATGTTGCCTATTCGGTTCACGATTTCGAGGACGCCATTGTCAATGGGTACATCGACCCGCGGGCTTTGGAAAGTTCCACCGCAAAAACCGACGTTTTCGCGGGCATGACTCCCTGGGTGGGCGATATGCCTCCGGGTCGCGCGGAAGAGGCCTGGGATCGACTCTCCACGGTGTGGGAGGTCGTGAAAAGTTACGAAGGCACCCGTCAGGATCTCGGTGCACTGAAGAACGTGACCAGCACGCTGATCGGGCGCTTTGCCTCTCGCGCGGAACTTCACGCCCGAGAATCACGGGTTCACACCGTCGCGATACCCGAAGAAACCCTCGACGAAATTCTGCTACTCAAAGCGATTGTCGCCGTCCACGTTATGTCCCACACGGCACGCCAACCGCTGTACCTCCACCAGCGTGATGTTCTGAAATCTCTGGCTGATGCGATGTTTGCCGAACCGCATCACCTCGATCCGGTCTTTTCCGAGGATTACCGACTGGCCGGTGATACCGCCGGCCAGAAAAGAGTGATTGTCGACCAGGTCGCCTCGCTGACGGATCAGTCGGCCCTGGCGCTCTATGAGCGCCTCGGCTTTGCCTAGTCGGCTGCTCGTGGGGATACTCCGGGATGCCCACGCCCGCCGTAACTAGACTGAGGGCGTGGCGGGAAAAATCAAGCGCAGCGACATTGATGAAGTGCGAACGCGCATCAATATCGCTGATGTGGTGGGTGACTACGTAACCCTCAAATCCGCCGGTTCCGGGTCTATGAAAGGTTTGTGTCCGTTTCACGACGAACGCAGCCCCAGCTTTCATGTTCGGCCCCAAGCGGGTTTTTACCATTGCTTTGGTTGCGGAGAAGGGGGAGATGTTTACTCCTTCTTGCAAAAAATGGACCACCTAAGTTTTCAAGAATCCGTCGAGCGTTTGGCTGGGAAACTCGGCTACACCCTGCACTATGAGGAAGGTGGCACGGCGCCAGACACCAGCAACCGGACACGGTTGTTGGCAGCAAACAGCGCAGCGGAGACGTTTTTTCGCGAGCAACTTCTGAGCGCAGAAGCCGAAATTGGTCGGGTTTTCCTCGGGGAGCGGGGTTTTGATGCTCTCGCTGCAGAGAAATTTGGTGTGGGTTACGCACCTAACTCTTTCGATGCTCTGTCTAAGCACCTCACGGCTCAGGGATTCACTATTCCCGAACTTGTGGAAGCGGGGGTGCTCTCGCAGGGTGACCGCGGATCTTATGACCGTTTCCGAGGGCGCCTGGTGTGGCCAATTAGAGACGTGTCGGGCCAGACCATTGGTTTTGGTGCCCGCAAGCTGCGAGACGACGACCAGGGGCCAAAATATTTGAACACCCCAGAGACCCCGGTGTATCACAAGTCTCGCGTCCTCTACGGACTTGACCTCGCTAAACGCGATATCTCCCGCAACCGCCAAGTGGTGATCGTAGAGGGGTACACCGATGTGATGGCCTGCCACCTCGCGGGAATCACCACGGCCATTGCGACCTGTGGGACCGCGTTTGGCTCTGACCACATCACCGTGGTTCGCCGAGTGCTGGGCGACACCGATGACCCCTCTCAGGGCTCACGAGGTGAAGTGATTTTCACGTTCGATCCTGATGAAGCAGGCCAAAAAGCAGCCTCGCGCGCGTTTGCGGAGGAATCCCGCTTCGCTGCTCAAACGTTTGTTGCCGTGCCACCCGAAGGGCTTGACCCGTGTGATGTCCGCATTCAGCGAGGAGATCAGGCTTTGCGCGAGGTCATCAACTCCCGTTCGCCCATGTACGAATTTATGATCAAACAGGTAATGAACTCGTGCGACCTCAACACCGTGGAGGGCAGAAGTAACGCTCTTCGGATGGCAACCCCGATCGTGGCAAAGATTCGTGATCGCGTGATTCGCGACGGCTATTCGCGTGAACTCGCCGGCTGGCTGGGAATGAACCCCGACGATGTGGCGCGCGAGATCCGTCAAGCCCCTGCAAAACCTGCCGCCGCCTCCACGGCCAGCCCCGCTCTCCCACCGGGGTCGACCGAGGAGGCGCCGTATCAACTTTCCTCGTTGTCCAAGGACCCGGTGACCGCACTGGAGCGCGATGGTTTGATGGTGTTGCTTCAACACCCCGATATGGTCGCCATCGAGAGAGCGAATGCTGTTCTGGCCACCCAGTTCTCCCACGGAGCACTCGCTTTGGTCCGCGATGCCATGGTCTCGGCCATGGACTATTACCCAACTCCGCAGTGGGTGGCGCAGGTCACCGCGGAGACCCCTCCTGCCCTGTCCACGCTGGTCGGTCAGTTAGCAGTGGCGCCTCTGCCGGAGCAGTCGGGACAGACGGAGCGCTATTGCGAGGGCATCACCTCCTCACTGCTGGATCGCGAATTGCTTCGACGTAAGGCCGAAGTGCTGGGAGCGCTTCAACGTAGTGACCCGACGGGTGACCCGGATAACTATCGCGCGCTCCAAGAATCGCTGGTGTCGCTGGAAAAGGATCGACGCGACCTGAGGGGCGAGTAGTGGGACAGCATCGGGAACGGGTTCCTGAGGTTCGGTCCCACCGCGAACTTGCGGGGGGACCGATTTCTTTGGCACCCGAGGCGACAGGTTTTTTTCTGGATGCCGCTGCGGGCGAGGGCGTCACTATTGTTCCACTGGGTTCTGCGACGCGAGGTCTGGTGTGGCTGAGCGAAAAACACGCTGAGGAGCTCCAGGAAATTCTTGACACACACCCTGACATTTCCTGGTTGCAGCTTCCGTGGGCTGGAGTTGATGCGTTTGCGCCGGTCCTCCAGCGCATCGCGGCACTTCCGGAGGAGCAGAGACCGGTCGTCACGTCGGCTAAAGGCGCATACTCCGAGCCGGTGGCGGAGCACGCTTTAGCGCTCGTTCTCGCCAGCCTGCGAGAGCTTCCCCGGAAAGCGCGGGAAGCGCGGTGGCAATCGGAACGCTCGGGGTTGTCACTCTTTGGCGCAAGGGTTGTCGTTTTCGGAGCGGGTGGTGTGGCCCAAAGTTTTATCGAGCTTCTGTCGCCCTATCGGGCCCACATCACCGTGATTCGCCGAAGCAGCGCACCCGTCCCTGGGGCCGAGCTCACGGTCACGCCCGATGCGGCGGAGGACGTGCTCTCAAGCGCAGACGTTGTCGTCGTTGCCGCCGCGGCCACCGACGAAACCCGACACATCATTTCTGCCCGCGAGCTTGCCCTGATGCCCGACCATGCCGTTTTGGTGAACGTCGCGCGGGGCAGCCTGGTTGATGCGGAAGCTCTTGTTGACGCCGTCGATGCAGGAACACTCTGGGGCGCCGGTCTGGATGTGATGGACCCCGAACCGTTCCCCGACGATCACCGAATTTGGGACCGTCACCGAATCGTCATCACGTCCCATTCGGCAGATACCCCCGAGATGACTAGACCGCTCTTGGCCGCCCGAATCGCGTCAAACACTCATGCTTTTGCGACGGGCACACCGATGGTCGGTGTGGTTGATGTAGAGGCTGGGTACTAGTGCCCGCGGGGCTGGAGGGGCCTGTCAGGCTCTGGTAGCATCGTGGCTTAGCTTCACATTCCTCGATAGCTCAATTGGCAGAGCGACCGGCTGTTAACCGGTAGGTTCTTGGTTCGAGTCCAAGTCGAGGAGCCACAGTTACGTGTCGACTCGCGTCGCTCGCTGTTGAACATCTGAATCGTTTGGGGGGCGCGGTGGTCCAGTTCATCCTCCAAAATTCCCTCTGGCTTGTGCCCGTCTTTTTCTTCTTTTTCGTCGCCACTCTGAGTGCGCTTGTGGTGGTTCTCCGCACTCGTCCCGCAGCGTCTAGTCCCGCTCGCGCGCCCCTCGATGAGGTTGCGGAAGTTGTAGCGGCCAATGACCCCGGGCACGAGGTACCAAATCCAGAGGCCGAGCGATTGCGAATGGTGACCGAAGCCCATGCTGAAGCTTTGGAGAGCTTAGAAAGGCTGGTTTCTCAGGCAGAGGGGGCCAGTCATGGGGCCACGACCGACCCGTTGGTTGCGCATCGAGCCGCCGAGTCGATTGCTGACTCCGCGAGGGCCACCCTCAGTAGCCTCAGAAAGGTGGTCTCCTCATCGGGCGAGGAAAAATCTGTCGGCAGCGAGCCGACTATTTCTGCTCTGACAACGCTGTTTGAGGCTTTGGAGGAGTCCAGCATTCCGGTTTCGTATCGAGAGATCGGAACGGCCTTCTCCCTCCCTGCGAAGGCAGAACTGGAGGTGTATCGAATTCTTCAAGAGTGTTTGAACAACTGCCGGATGCACGGTGGGCCGGGGACAGCGGTCAGCGTGGAACTGGCGTGGACCGCGCAAGGTTTGCGTCTTCGTGTCGATGATGATGGCGCTCGGGCCGCACGACGGTTTTCGTCCGGAGAATTGCCTGCTGCCGAAGAAGCGTATGTGCCTCTCAGTGACATTCTCTCCGGGCGCGGCATGACAAATATGAAAAAGCGTGCAGCGGCTCTGGGGGGTGTTTTTTCCGCCCATCGAATCCCCGGGGTCGGCTTCAGCGTCTCGGTGGCATTTCCCACTTTGAAATTTCAGGACGGTTTTGACCCGGGCTCTTCAGAGAGGCCACTGCCGCAATGAAGGGGGGCTTCATGGCGCCCGATCTTCGTCAGGCGCGGGCTCAGGGGCTCCAAGTGGCACTCGCCGTGTCGCTCTATGGCGTCTCCTTTGGGGCGCTCGCCGTGGCGCTAGGTTTTTCGTTGGGGCAAACCATGGTGTTGAGCTTGGTTATGTTCTCCGGCGCGTCACAGTTTGCTTTTGTGGGCGTGGTTGCCACCGGCGGGCTTGCCGCAGTTCCCGCTGCTATTGCGACGGCGGGCCTCCTGGGCGCCAGGAATTCTTTGTATTCGCTGACCATGTCCCCAATCATTGGGCGAGGTTTCTTTCGTCGGGCGCTGGCTGCACACGTCACCGTTGATGAATCAACCGCAGTATCGACCGCTCAAGAAACACGGCGTGCGAAGCAACACGGCTTCTGGGCCACCGCGTTCTGGCTATACCTCGGCTGGAATGTCTCCACCCTCGTGGGGGCACTTGCCGGAGATGCTCTCGGTGATGTCAAAACCTGGGGGCTTGACGCGGTGGCGGCCGCAGCATTCCTCGCGCTTCTGTGGCCCCGGCTGGTCTCTCGCGAACCGGTGGCGGTGGCGGTGGGCGCTGCCGCCGTGACCGCGGTGCTGATTCCCCTTGTCCCCGCCGGGGTGCCGGTGCTGTGTGCTGCGGGGGTAGGAATTGCCACGGCGCTGATGCGTGTGTTGCGATCTAGACGGGCTGCTGCCAGGCCGCCTGAGGGCGAGCAATGAGCATCTGGCTGGGCGTGATTGTGGCGGCACTTGTCGTGTGGGCTCTGAAAAACCTGGGGTACCTCATCCCTCAGCGCCTCGTGCAGGGGCCGTTGATCACCCGGATGGCCGCCCTCACTACGGTGGCACTGTTGGCGTCGCTGGTGGTTACCCAAGCAATCCAGAATGATTCAGCTCTGGTGATTGATGCCCGGGTCCCCGCAGTCGCGGTGGCGGGAGTTCTGCTCGCCATCAAGGCGCCGTTTTGGGTGGTGTTGGTCTCAGCTGGCGTTATTGCCGCGGGGCTGCGCTTCTTCGGCGTCCTCCCCTGAACCCTCGTAGTGATCCACTCCGGGCAGCCAGGAGAGCCCAGGGGTTCCCCAGTCGTGAGCGGCAATCTCCGATTTAGCCT
>CAKZKU010000117.1 GCA_937124545.1 uncultured Microbacteriaceae bacterium
TCTAGTTAGATCACCCGGCAGGTGCCACTGACAATCTTGGTTCCGGTCCCGGTGTCATGGCGGTGGTAATAAAAAATCCCGTTTCGGAACATACCGCCTTCCACTTCACTTCCAAATCGAAAGGTCGTTTCGGAAAAGTAGTGGGTCATCGGTAGCTGACCTCTGGATTTCACTGGGAAGCCGGCCAAGAACGTTAAATCACCTTTGCCATCGGCCGGAATTTCAAACTGAAACGCCCGTTTCGTGATGACGTCGACACAGCGAAAGGTGGTTGGTGGTGCTGCCTGAGCGACAGAGATCAGCGTGGAGATGCTGAGGATCGTGATCGATTTGAGAAGGTTTTTCATCGGTTTCATCGTCATGGTGTTTGATCTTCACACTATCATACCGTTCTTTATCCGGTCTTCCACCGGATGATCGCTGACCTGTCCGAGATGCCCGCTTTCGTCTCGACAAGATCCCTGTGGAGAAGGTTGCGTCATGAGATCGATCTCAGCTCGGAATCTTGTATCATCCTTGGATATGAAAAATTTGACGTCAGACTGGGAGAAGTGGATGAGCGATGAATTGAAGGCGTTGGAAAAAGAAGCCGAAGAGCTCCGTCAAAACCTTTGGATCTGGAAAGGAATCGCTTTTGTCTTGTTAGTGTTATATGTCTCCGAGATCGGCGGCTGGTTTTCCTGATGAAAACCATTGGTCTTCTCGGCGGGATGAGCTGGGAAAGCACCCAAACCTACTATTCCTTGATCAACCGAGAGATCAATAAGCGGTTAGGGGGATTTCATTCGGCAAAAATCGTTCTGGTGAGTGTGGATTTCGCGGAGATTGAACACTTTCAGCGCATCAATGACTGGGAGGCTGCAGCTGGGTTATTGATCCAGGCCGCGCGTCAACTCGAGGCAGGGGGTGCCGATTTCATTGTGATTTGTACCAACACGATGCATGAAGTTTACGATCAGGTGAGTGCTTCTGTCTCGATGCCTGTGTTGCATATCGCTGATGCGGCAGGCTTAGCTGCGCAAACACTTGGTGTGACTCGGCTTGGGCTATTGGGCACAGAATTCACGATGCAGCGTCCATTTTATCGCCAACGATTGAGGGATCGGTTCGATCTCGACGTTCTCACTCCGTCATCTGCGCAACAAGCAGTGGTTCATCGCATTATCTATGATGAGCTGTGTTGTGGGCTGATCAATTCACACTCGCGGGAATCTTATCAGGAGGTGATTGCTGATTTGGTTGAGCGAGGCGCACAAGCTGTCATCTTGGGATGTACGGAGATTGGGCTACTGATTTCAGAAGACGACTGTCGCGTTCCAATCATCGACACGACCGTCATTCACGCAAATCAAGCAGTAGACGAAGCGCTCAGTGAGTAAATGTTGCGCACGGC
>CAKZKU010000118.1 GCA_937124545.1 uncultured Microbacteriaceae bacterium
ATGAAATCAATGGCCAGAGCGTGTTGAGCGTTTATGCCCATATGCAGCGTGGCAGTAGCCCGGTCCAAGAAGGCGACCGCGTGGAAGCAGGAGACTTCCTCGGTCTCGTCGGTAATACCGGTATCTCTACCGGGCCGCATCTTCACTTCGAAGTGCGAATCGAGGGGGAGTACGTCAACCCCTTTACGTGGCTGAAAGCCAACGCCTTCTAACTCGTGCGCACCCAGGCGGTTGCGTAACCGGGCAGCACGCCGGATTCCACTGGCTGGCTTGCGACCACCAGCTCACCCGTGGGGAGCTCCACCGGCTGAGAGCCGGTGTTACTGATCACCGTGATGGCGCTATTGTCAAAGGCGATCACACTGTCGGGGTAACCCTCATTCCATGCGACCGTTCCTTTGCCAAGGTTTTCTTCAGCCCGCAGGGCGAGCAGAGAGCGATAGAGCTCCAGAGTGGAACCATCGACCCCGTTCTGGTGCGCGCGAGCAAGCTCCGCATATTCAGGGGGTTGAGGCAACCACGTTTCGCCGGTTGAGTTGAAGCCATTAGCCGGTTCGGCAGAGTCCCACGGCAGGGGGACGCGACATCCGTCGCGCCCATAGCGCTCCCCCTGGGTGCGGAAAAAGGTCGGGTCTTGTCGGTCCGCATCGGGAATATCGATGGCTTCGGGAAGCCCAAGCTCTTCGCCCTGGTAAAGGTAAGCGCTACCCGGGAGAGCCAACATGAGCGCTGTGGCCGCTCGGGCTTTCTTAAGCCCGAGCTCTGTGTCTGGTTTGTTGGGGGAGAGCGGTCCACTTCCTGTGGGGTGAGCGCCAGAAACAAAGTCCGCGCCAAAGCGACTCGCGTGACGGACCACATCGTGATTCGAGAGAACCCAGGTGCTCGGGCTGCCCACGCCGCCAAAAGCCTCCAGGGACTCATCGATGATGGCTCTGAGAGCCTGAGCGTCGAAGTCGGTCGCGAGGTAGCCGAAGTTAAAAGCTTGATGCATTTCATCGGGGCGCACGTAGTGAGCCATCTTGGACAGAGGCATGACCCAGGCTTCCGCACAGAGCATGCGGTCTGGGCCGTAGCTTTCGAGAATCTTCCGCCAGTCCCGATACACCTCGTGCACGCCCTCTTGATTCCAGAAAGGCCCGCCCGCTCCCACCGGTGGGTCTTTGATGATCTCCTGGTCAGGAAGGCCGTCGGCTTTGATCAGTCCGTGGGCGACATCAACGCGGAACCCGTCAACACCGCGGTCGAGCCAGAACCGCAGTACCCCTCGGAACAATTCCCACACCTCGGGGTTGTTCCAATCAAAGTCCGGCTGGCTTGAATCAAAGAGGTGCAAATACCACTGACCGGGGGACCCATCAGCTTCGCTGATGCGGGTCCACGCGGGACCGCCAAAGACGGACTCCCAGTTGTTCGGGGGTAGTTCTCCCGAGGATCCTGCGCCCTCACGGAAGATGTAGCGGGCGCGCTCCGGCGAGCCCGGACCAGAGGCGAGCGCTTGCTGGAACCACTCGTGCTGGTCAGAGGAGTGGTTGGGGACCAGGTCCACAATGATGCGCAAGCCCAGTTCGTGCGCGGTGTCGATTAGCGCCTGCGCGTCCTCGAGTGTCCCAAACAGTGGATCAATGTCCTGGAAATCTGCGACGTCGTATCCCGCGTCTTTCTGGGGGGAGGTGTAAAACGGAGAAATCCAGATCGCGTCGACTCCCAGCTTCGCAATGTCGGGAAGCTTGGAAATGATGCCGGGAATGTCGCCAACACCGTCACCGTTACCATCGGCAAAAGACCGGGGATAGATCTGGTAAATCACGGCGTGATTCCACCAGTCGGCAGGCGAATTTCCGACGATTCTGGGCGCAGGCATGGATACAACCCTAATGCGATTCTGTGCTTATGCAACCGGTTGCGGTCGGCGCCTGAAAACCCCCATTCGTTTGCCCCATTCCGCGTCAGGGTGCTAATCTCAACACTTGGTCCTGCCAGGGGTAGGCCTGCCCCGATAGCTCAGTGGTAGAGCACTTCCATGGTAAGGAAGGGGTCGTCAGTTCAATCCTGACTCGGGGCTCGAATGCTCAGCATTCACTTGCGGCGGGGTAGCTCAGCTGGTCAGAGCGCACGGCTCATAATCGTGAGGTCGCGGGTTCGAGCCCCGCCCCCGCTACGCGAGTTGTTGTAGACTCAACCGCTCAAGCACCTCTAGCTCAATTGGCAGAGCAACTGACTCTTAATCAGTGGGTTCCGGGTTCAAGTCCCGGGGGGTGTACCAACGACTCATCTTTGACTGATTTGCGGTTGCCGGGGACACACTTCCTGCCTTCTCATGCTGGGTTCTTCAGGCACTACTGTTAGCGTGAGGAACACCTTGCATCGTTGCTGGGAAAAAAAGGGAGGCACCATGAACGAAAAAGATCTCGTTGAGCTCTGGAACGACAAGAGGCGTCAGATTATTTCCGCCCAGATGCCCTCGGTCATTGCGCTCGCTGTGATCACTGTCATGGCGATGATGGGCTACTTCGACGGAGCGTACCCCTATGCGGATACCTTTGCAGCGTTGTTTCTCGTGACCGTGGGATCGCTCAGCGTGTTGAATCAGTTTGCGGTAATCCGCGAAGCTCAGTCCGTCGTGAAAGACCTGCAAGACATCAAAGACCTCAGCCGGGTGGCACAAAACATCACCGCGAGTGGCTCCTACCTGATTTACACCCGCGTTCTCATGGCTGTGTTTAGCCTTGCCCTGCTGATAGGTCTGGCGCTTCTCGTTCTGTAGTGGGCTGAGACAACCGAAAGGGGTCAGAACATGGCAAAGAAGTCATGGATACAAGCCATCAACGAGTGGCATTTGTGGCCCGGGCTGGCCATTGCGGCCACCGCAATTCTCGCTACGGGTTTCTTTTTGCTCGTTGGCCTGTTTAGGTAAGGACGGCGGCAAGTAACTCTTTGACTGTCGTCAGCCCGTTTCCAGGGCCTGCGCGTACCCAAGCGCTGTGAGGGCCTGTTTTTGGGCGTCCGCAAAGGCTCCGGCATCGAAAGCTATCCGCAGTCTTACGGCGGTTTCGTATAGGAGTTTGCGCTGTTCTGGCGCGGAGAGCATGCTTGCCTCGTGTTCCGCGGCTAGAAAAATCTCCTGGAATCTGTCATTTTTCATGGGTGAAGCCTTCCCCTCGGCAAGCCGGTTAATCCGGGAAAGAATGATGAGCGCCTGGTCATCAAAACTTCTTGGCTCGCCACGCTCCAAAGCTCCTTCAAAGCGACGGATGTCCTGCCACACCAGGTCGTAGGTTCGCTCGCGGCCCTGTTCGTTGACCATGGCAACTGTGGCGGGAGGAACTATCGGGGTGGCTGTGCTGCATCCGATGATGGAGACCCAGGACAGCGTAACCAGAGCGGCAAGAATCACTCTCTGAAGGCGAGTGAAGATACTAGACGGCATAACAGTTTCGGGTGATCAACTTTGCTTTACGAGGGGAACTACTTCCGTCTCAAGCGTGTTGAGTGCAGAGGCAATCGCCATGTGCATGTCCAGGTACTGATAGGAACCGAGCCGGCCGCCAAAAACTACTCGATCTTCGTTGGCGGCCCGTTCTCTGTAGCGGGCGAGCATCTGGCGATCGTCGTTGGTATTTATTGGGTAGTAGGGTTCGTCGCTGTTCTGGGCTTGCCGGCTGTATTCTCGAGCGATTACCGTTCCCTCGCCGTAATCCGCTTCTGGATGCAAATGCCGAAATTCGTGGATTCGCGTGTGAGCAACATCACGATCAGCAAAGTTCATCACCGAGCAGCCCTGGTAGTCGTTTGTTGATTCGAGGGTCTCCCATTCGAAGTCCACTGTTCTCCACCCGAGTCGCCCTTCCGAGTAGTCGAAGTATCGGTCGATCGGCCCTGAATAAACGACCGTTTTACCCGAATCGGAGATCAACCGTCTGACATCAAAAAAGTCGAGGTCCAGGAACGTGGAGATCTGCGGATTATCGAGGATACGCTCAAACCACTCGCCATACCCACCCACGGGCACGCCCTGAAAGGACTCTGAAAAGTAACGCGAATCGAAACTAAACCGGACGGGTAATCGGGAAATCACTTCAGCGGGAAGGTCACGTGGGTCTTGCTGCCATTGTTTTGCTGTGTAGCCACCAAAGAAAGCCTCGAATAGTTCTGGGCCGATACTTGAAATGCCCTTTTCGTATAGGTTCTGGGCGCGTCCGGACAAACGGGCCCTCTTGCTTTCGATCAGCTCACGGGCTGAGGCCGGGTTGAGCGACGAGCCAAAAAATTGGGACATTGTGTGCAGGTTTACAGGCATGCTGAATACCTGGTTTTTGTGGGTAGTGAAGACCCGATGCACATAGTCGTTTAGCTCTACAAACGAAGAGACCCAACTAATAACTCGTTCGTTGCTGGTGTGAAACAGGTGTGAACCGTACTTATGTACTTCAATTCCGGTACTCGGCTCGGCGTAACTGTAGGCGTTTCCACCGATGTGTGGTCGGCTCTCGATGATGGTGGAGGTCAGCCCGAATTTTCGACTGGCTACGTCTGCGATTACCGAGCCGAAGAAGCCGGCTCCAACGATGATCACGTCAGACGACGCCACCGCATCCGAGAGCTCTGAATGGGCTCTACTCTTGAACACATACACAGTTTAGGCGGGAGAGAAACGTGAGGCTTCCACGCGCGTTTTACCGAGCAGGCCGGCAACACTGGCGGAAAGCGGCGAGAGATGTGGCGCTTGGGGCCATGCCGCTCAGCGGTTCTATCAGGTGCTGGTGCGGGGAGCACCAAGAATCGGGAGAACCTCTATCGCTACCGCGAGACGTGATTTTCGTCTACCGGGCTGGTCATAGCGCTCTTGGTTCGATTGATATTCGTGTCCGGCAAATGGGATCTGCCCTGAGAGCAGTGTCATCCAAGCGTCATTCTGTGAAAGCGGTAACCGAGGAGGCCTTTCGACTACGGCCCCCATCAGACTCTGATGTGATTTTTTCCAAGACCGTGCTGACTGCAAGTAACAAGCGGCTGATTAATCTTGCTCTATCGAGAAAAAATCGCGTTTGGGCAGATTTTGTTGATGGAGCAGAGACAGAGGTGTTTGAGGATGAGCTCACAGGGTACCTCTGCGCGAGCCGAGTCGAATTGGAGCACCGGCTCGGCAAAGGCAAGCTAGCTCATTACCTGCCTCAGCAAGTTGATCCCCGATGGCCTCAAGGCGGCTCCTCTGAGCGAAGGCCCTATGAGCTGCTCTACATGGGCGGCCGCGGTGGCAGCCTGCATCTTGAGTCCTTAGATGAGATTCGAAAGGAATTTCTCTCCTCATACGAAACCACTCGGTCCTTCCATCAGATTGTCGAGCGATCTGTGCGGGCTTCTCACCATTTTTCGGTCCGGGCGTTTCCAGGAGTTGGCGTTTTTAAGCCAGAGACCAAAGCTTTGGTTGCTGCACGACTCGGAGCAGTGTTCGTCGGATCGAGAGCAGACCACGAGACAGCCCGAATGTTTTCCGGGGATTCTCCATATTTGGCGAAGGACTCTTCACTCGATGCTGTGAGGCACGTCATGGACTTCGCTAAGGAAACACACTTAGGCCCTGAGTGGAGGCAGGCATCAGCTGAGATGCAAGCGTTGCGTGTTTCGCTTTGTGACGTCGCGGTAGGAAAAAGCCTGCAGGGGTGGTTCATGGAGAACTGAGCATTCTCTGGGGTGGCGTTTTCGACACGCCGAGACCACAACATATTGTGTAATGACAGGACTGTCATTACGGGTATATAGTGGTGGTCCGGCAACGAGCCGTCAATGTAAGGAGGCCCCCATGAACGAAGACACCGTTGGAGGCTACGCAGTGCCTGTAGATCCCATGGATCTGCTTCAGTGTGACAGCTGCCAGTAGCCAGATGAGTTTGTAGAGGCCCCCGACCACCGACGCCGGTGGCCGGGGGTTTCTCGTTGTTGACGAACGCCTGAAGGAGGGCCCATGCGTGTCGCCTCGCTAAAGCGCACGGGCCTCGCATCCGAGGCTGAGGTCCTCGATCGGGTAAACCGGGTTCTAGGTCCCGTCGAGATGGTGGATGACGCTTCTGTCCGGCCAGACGCTTGCCGAATATTGTGTGTGGAAACTCGTTCTGGGGAGCACAGTTTTGTTAAGTGGTATGCCCAAGCCAGTGATTACCAGCGCGAGTGCGATGCTCTCACCCTCTACACGCCGGCATTGGGGACCGACGCCCCACGCTTAATCGCCAATGACGACGCGCTCCGCATGGTGTTGATTAGTCGGGTTCCGGGGGAATCTGCTGCGCTCAGTGATGCCCAGTGGGATCCTCTGGTCCATTACCGAGCCGGAATTCTCGTGCGGCGCCTCCATGAGTCTTCTGCGCCGGTCTTTTCGGACCAGTTCGGACGACAAAGCGCCACGAGATTCGAAAATGCCGCGTCAGACTTGGGTGATGCGGTGGAGGGCAGCCTGATAGCTCATGCCCGGCTTTTTATCGCCCGCGCTATGGATGTGAAGTCGGTTTCCCTTGTGCCCACCCATCGAGAAAACCACCCCCGCCATTGGGTCATTGATCCCGGAGGACACGTACGGCTGATTGATTTCGGCATGTGTGAATATGACCCGTGGATTGTGGATGCTTTCGCGCTGGAGCACGAGTACTGGCGAGTGGACCCACAACTACGGATTGCCTTCCTCGAGGGATACGATCGCGAGATTTCGGAAGACGACGAGGCTCTCCTTCGGGCACATCATGCGGTTCGCGCTCTGGAGGGCATCCTGGCAGCTCAGGCACCAGGGTCCACCAAGTTGCAGAAGCGCACAGCTCACGACGTCTTCGACCGTTTAGTCGGCAACACCTTGTTTTAGCGCTCGTTCTAGACTGGCGCTATGGCTGTGAATCCCGAGCTGGTTGACGTCGTCTTCTCCCCCGTCGACGCGTACCTTGTTGGCCGGGAAAAAATCCGCGAGTTCGCCTCGGCGACTTTTGCCATCGACCCGCAACACCACGAAGTTGAGGTGGCTAAGGCTAGGGGGTTTGCTGACTTGGTCGCACCACCAACTTTTCCGATAGTTATTCAGGAGAAGACCCTCCAACAGCTGCTCGATCATCCCGACTCCGGAATTGATTTTTCTCGCGTCGTTCACGGAGATCAGCAGTTCAGCTATTCGAGACCGATTGTCGCGGGCGATGAATTGATTGCCACCCTCCGGGTGACAAAGGTTCAAAGCCTTGGTGGGCACTCCATGGTGACCTCAGAATCAACGATGGCAACACCCGAAGGTGAGCACGTGGTTACCGCTACCTCCACTTTGGTCGTTCGTGGCGGGGAGGATGCCGCATGAGCATGGACCTGGGAGGTTTCAATAAAGGTGACGAAGTGGCCCGAGAGACCTTTACCCTGACTCGCGATCACCTTGTTCGCTATGCCGGCGCATCGGGTGATTTCAACCCGATTCACTATCGGGACGATGTGGCAAAGACTGTGGGGCTTGAGGGAGTGCTGGCCCACGGAATGTTGACCATGGGTGTGGCGGTATCTCCGATCCTTTCGTGGCTCGGTGAGAGTGGCTCGGTGCGAAGCTACCAAGTTCGGTTTACCAAGCCCGTCTACGTCCCCGCCGAGGAAGGCGCCACGCTCACCAGTGTCGCTACGGTCCTGAAACCTCTGGAGGCAGAGTCTGGCGAACTAACCCTTTCTCTCAGCGTGACGACCGAGGCTGGTGACACCGTGCTCGGCAAAGCACAGGTTGTCGTGGCACCACGGTGACGTCCTTTTCTGAGCTCACCACGATGCGGGTAGGGGGCTCTCCCGCCGGCTATGAGGTTTTCCACACCACCCGGGAGCTGGTTGCCGGGGCACAACGTATTTGGGCGGAGACTGATGCGTGGATGGCGCTTGGTGGCGGATCCAACCTGATCGTTGCCGATAGCGGTATCGACGCCACGGTGCTGCACATCCAGACTCGCGGCGTGACGGTGAAAAAAGCCACCGGCAAAAAAGTTCAAATTCATGCAGAGGCCGGTGAAGGGTGGGACGACTTAGTCGCCCACACCATCGCCCAGGGTGTCCGGGGACTAGAGACCCTCAGTGGAATACCGGGGTCTGTGGGCGCTTCTGTTATTCAGAACATTGGCGCCTACGGCGCCGAAGTGTCTGACACCCTCGTCTCGATTGATTTTCTCGAGTATCCCAGCGCGCAAAGGCGCACGATTCCTGCCGATGAACTCGAATTAGGTTTGCGCACGAGCGCAGTGAAAACCGAGACGCTTCGCGGGATTGTGTTGGGGGTCACGTTTGCTCTCGAGCCCGCAACGGACGGTCAGAGTATTCCGCTGCTATACGAGCAGTTGTATCGAGCGCTCGGAGTTGCTGAGGGCGAGCGCGCGGGGCTCGCTGACGTTCGTGAGGCTGTTTTGGCTTTGCGAGCATCCAAAGGCATGGTCCTTGACCCGCGGGACCCGGATTCGGTGAGCGCCGGCTCTTTCTTCCTCAACCCGATCGTCTCGGAGAAAGTGGCCCGCGGATTGCCGGCCGATGCACCCCGCTGGTGGGTCGAGCCAGAACCCGAGGACGTGGTGCTGCCCTTGGCAGAAAAAGACAACCTGCCTTCGACCGTTTCGGCGGGGGACATGCCCGTCAAGCTCTCCGCTGCCTGGCTCATCGAGTATTCAGGCATCCCTAAAGGCTTCTCGTTGCCGGGTTCGAAGGCTGCGGTGTCCTCGAAGCATTCACTGGCCATCACCAACCGCGGCGGCGCCACTGCTGCTGAGGTTGCTGAGCTCGCCCGATACATCGTCACCACGGTGGGCAACGCGTGCGGGATTTACCTTGTTCCCGAGCCCACGCTCGTTGGGCTTGAGGTTTAGGCCCGAAAAAACGCTTGCAGCCGGGCAATTCCTTCGGCCAGATCGGCGTCACCGAGGGCGTAGCTAAAGCGGAGGTATCCGCTGGGCCCGAAAGCTTCGCCGGGAACAGCTGCCACCTCACATTCATCGAGAATGACGTCTGCCAGCTCCAGGCTGGTGGTCGGTGTGCGCCCGGCCCAGGTTTTCCCTAGTAGTCCGCGCACGTCTGGATACACGTAGAACGCGCCCTGAGGTGTGGGGCAGAACACGCCATCGATAGCGTTGAGCCCCTCGATTATGGCGTGCCGGCGGGCATTGAAAGCCTGTTGCATCGCGCGGGCGTCGGCCTGATCACCTTCGAGGGCTTGAAGGGCCGCGAGTTGGGAAATGTTGGACACATTTGAGCTCAGGTGGGATTGCAGGTTTGCGGACGCCTTGATGACATCGGCGGGTCCGACCATCCATCCCAGTCGCCAGCCTGTCATCGCATAGGTTTTTGCCACACCATTGACCAGGATGCACTGGTCCTGGAGCTCGGGGACGGCTTCCACAATGGACAGGGCGTGATCGACCCCCATGTCATAGACCAGGTTTTGGTAAATCTCATCCGCGATCACCCAGATGTTGTGCTCGAGTGCCCACTGACCAATGGCCTTGGTTTCCTCTGGACTAAACACTGATCCCGTGGGGTTAGACGGTGAGACAAACAACAACACTTTGGTTCGCGGGGTGCGGGCTTTCTCGAGCTGTTCCACCGTCACTTTGTAATCCTGGTCAGCTCCAGCAAACACGTCGATGGCAACGCCGCCGGCGAGGCCAATGACTTCCGGGTAGGTCGTCCAAAACGGCGTGGGCACCAACACTTCGTCGCCCTCGTTCAGGAGTGCCTGGAAAGCTTGGTACACAGCCTGTTTTCCACCGTTTGTCACGACAACTTGACTGGGATCTACCGCCCACCCGCTGTCCCTGGCAGTCTTTTTTGCGATTGCCGCCCGCAAAGCAGGCAACCCAGCAGCTGGTGTGTAGCGGTGGTTGGCGGGGTCTTTCACCGCAGCCAAGGCTGCGTCCACCACATGTGCCGGCGTGGGAAAGTCGGGTTCGCCCGCTGCAAAGCTGATGACGGGACGGCCCTCTGCCTTTAACGCCTTGGCTTTGGCATCCACCTTGAGGGTGGCGGATTCGGCGATAGCCAGGATTTTCGAGGAAATAGTGCGTGCTGATGGGTCCACACCCCCAGGGTACAAGGGTTACCTCCTCGAAAACCCCCTTTGCCAAAGGCTTGGCACACGCCTAGACTGACGGCGGTAGTTGAAATCTGCCAAGCTTTGCTGTGCCACAATTCACGACAGCGTGGTTTTAGCCGGCCGTAGCTCCAGGTTTCGCAACCTAGGGCGGTGGCTCAATTGGTAGAGCAGCGGTCTCCAAAACCGCAGGTTGCAGGTTCGAGTCCTGTCCGCCCTGCGACTTCACTGGAAAACAGTGAGGGAATAACAAACCAGAAAAGCAAGGATTAACGTGTCAAACACTGCGGATGACGGCTCCTCGAAAGAGAGCGTTGCCAAGGCCCCCCGCGAGGGTAATGAGCGTCGCGGTTTGTGGGCACGCTTTTCTCTGTTCCTGCGCCAGGTGATTGACGAGTTGGGGAAGGTCGTCACTCCCACGCGGAGCGAGCTCGTCAACTACACGCTGGTGGTTTTAGTTTTCGTCATCGTGATGATGACGTTTGTGTCCGTATTGGATCTCCTCTTTGGTTGGGGAGTGTCCTGGGTCTTCGGTGATGGCCGAAGCCTCTTTGGCTAAAGAGATTGAGAGTAAACGTGTCAGAAAATAATGCCCCCGAAGTGGAGACCCCCGAGGTCGTTGAGGCAGAGGCCGAAGTGCTAGACGCCGACGCTGTGGTCCCCGCGGACGAATTAGAGAGCGACGCGCCCGGGTCGGAGGACGAGCAGGTTTCTGCTGATGCCGATGTGGCTGGCGACGAAACCTCTCCGGAGAGCGACGCTGTCGCTGAGGACGAAGACCCTTACGCGGAGTTCCGCAGCGAGCTTCGTCGGAAGCCTGGCAAGTGGTACGTCGTGCACTCTTATGCAGGCTTCGAAAAGCGCGTCAAGCAAAACATCGAGAACCGCCGGACCTCTCTGGGGATGGAGGACTACATTTTTGAAGTCCAGGTCCCCATGGAGGACGTTGTAGAAATCAAGAGCGGTCAGCGCAAGCTGGTCACACGGGTGCGCATCCCCAGCTATGTGCTCGTTCGTTTGGACCTCAACGAAGACAGCTGGTCTGCAGTTCGTCACACCCCCGGCGTTACGGGCTTCGTGGGTAACGCTCACAACCCCACACCGCTGCGGTTCAGCGAAGCTTTCGACATGCTCAAGTCCACTGTTCCGATCGCTGATGTTGCTCCCGTGAAGGGTGCTGCTGTTCCTGTTGGGGGTGGCGTTTCGCGCATGCTTCCTGCAGAGGTCGACTTTGAGGTGGGTGAGACGATCACCATCAAGGAAGGATCGTTCGCTGGGCTTCCTGGAACTATTAGCGAGATCAAGCCCGAGAGCGGTAAACTCACGGTGCTGGTTTCACTGTTTGAGCGTGAAACCCCTGTTGAGCTTGGATTCGACCAGGTCACCAAGCTCTAGCAAAGACCACCGCTCCTCGGAACTGCCGAGATTGCGGGAGCGCACAACAACGGTTGTGCACGAGAGAAAAGGAAAAAAATGGCAAAGAAAGTTGTGGGCTTAATCAAGCTCCAAATTCAGGCCGGTGCTGCCAACCCGGCTCCCCCCGTGGGTCCCGCCTTGGGTCAGCACGGTGTCAACATCATGGAGTTCTGCAACGCCTACAACCAGGCAACAGAATCCCAGCGCGGCAACGTTGTGCCGGTGGAGATCTCGGTCTACGAAGACCGCTCCTTCACTTTCATTCTGAAAACACCACCGGCCGCAGAGCTGATCAAAAAGGCAGCAGGGGTCAAGAAGGGTTCAGGAACCCCTCACACCGACAAGGTCGCGAACATCACGCCCGACCAGGTCCGCCAGATTGCCGAGCAAAAGCAGGCTGACCTCAACGCCAACGACATCGAGGCTGCCTCGAAAATCATCGCCGGAACTGCCCGCTCCATGGGCATCACCGTCGGCTAACAAACCTTTTTCTAGCGGGAGAGCGTGCCACGCTCAACTACCGCGACCTCATAGTGGGAGATAACCATGGCAACAAAATCTAAAGCATTCAAAGCAGCACAGGCCCTCATTACCGAAGGTCACTTTTATCCGCCGCGCGACGCCGTCGCTCTGGCAAAGAAAACTACTTCGGCGAAGTTTGATTCAACCGTCGAGGTTGCTCTCAAGCTTGGTGTGGACCAGCGCAAGGCTGACCAATTGGTCCGCGGAACCGTCAGCCTTCCTCACGGAACCGGCAAGACCGCTCGCGTGATCGTCTTCGCGACGGGCGCAGCTGCCGAGGCAGCAACGGCCGCTGGCGCCGACGAGGTCGGTGGCGATGAGCTCATTGAGAAAGTAGCCGGTGGTTACACCAACTTTGACTCCGCTGTCTCGACACCCGAGCTGATGGGCAAAGTCGGTGGGCTCGGTAAGGTTCTGGGACCCCGCGGCCTGATGCCGAACCCCAAGACCGGTACCGTGACCCCCGATGTGGGTAAAGCGGTTGCGGATATCAAGGGTGGAAAAATCGAGTTCAAATTGGATAAGCACGCCAACATGCACTTTGTCATCGGCAAGGCAAGCTTCTCCGAAGACCAACTGCTCGAGAACTTCACGACAGCGTTCGATGAAATCCAGCGTTTGAAGCCCTCTGCGTCAAAGGGTCGCTACATCCAAAAAGCAGCGATGTCGACGACTTTCGGCCCCGGTATCGCACTGGACGTCAGCTCCCTTTAGACCGTGAATGAAGTGGGCATCCGCAGGGGAACACCCTCGGATGCCCTTCTTCTTTCCGCCCTGGCGATCGACACTTTTCCTCTGGCGTGCCCACCGTCGACGACCCAGGCCAACATCGATGAGTTCTGTGCAAAGAATTTGTCGCCGGAGGCTTTTGAGGGGTATCTAACGGACACTGCCTACCGGTCGTGGGTGGCGAGTGATGGCGAGCGGGCGGTGGGCTACCTGCTCAGTCGTGATGGCGAACCTTTGGATAGCGTCATCGCCCAGGCTGTGACGGGTAGACCTTGCCGGGAGATCTCCAAGATTTATGTTCGCGAGGAATTTCACGGATCCTCGGTTGCCCAACAGTTGCTGGCTCACGCCATCAATGACGCGGTGAGAGCCGGGCTGACAAGCGCGTGGCTCGGGGTGAACCAAGAAAACTCTCGGGCGAACCGCTTCTATCAGCGCAACGGCTTTGAGCTGGTGGGCGAGCGCACGTTCCAGGTGGGCGAAAGCATAGAAGCCGATTTTGTTCGCGAGAAAGACCTGACAGCGGTCCCTCACGGATAATTCATAGGTTTTTTATAGAAAACCTAAGGAAAGTGGAGCACACTGGGGTGATGAATGATTACCGAAGTGCTGAGTTTCCTCAGCAAAAGCTCCAGCACGCGGATGGTTCCCCCATGCGCGCCCTCGTCGTTGACGATGAGGAGAACCTGGCAGATCTTGTGGCCATGTCTCTTCGATACGAAGGCTGGGATGTTGTTACCGCACACACGGTGCGCTCTGCACTGGAAAGTGCGAAGAAATTCACTCCGGATATTGCCGTCTTAGACATCATGTTGCCCGATGGTGACGGTCTTTCTCTCATGAAGTCACTGCGTGCGGTGCACACCGGGCTGCCGGTGCTTTTCTTGACGGCAAAGGATGCTGTTGATGATCGGGTCGCCGGGCTGACAGCAGGCGGTGACGACTACGTCACGAAACCCTTCAGCCTCGAGGAGCTGGTTGCCAGACTTCGCGGAATTTTGCGACGTGCGGGACGCGGGTATTCCGAGGAAGACGAAGCTGAGTTGCGTGTGGGAGACCTGGTCTTAAACGAAGACAGCTACGAAGTCTCCCGCGGAGGAACTTCGATTGAGCTCACCAGCACCGAGTTTGAACTGCTTCGCTACCTGATGCGCAATCCGAAAAGGGTCCTCTCCAAAGCGAATATTCTGGACCGCGTGTGGGATTACGACTTCGGGGGCAAAGCCAGCATTGTCGAAATCTATATTTCCTACCTCCGCAAAAAGGTTGACTCTCTAGGGCCGGCATTGATCCACACCGTGCGCGGAGTCGGATACATCATCAAGCCGGCTGACTAAATGGCCACTACTCCTATCTCCCTTCCTGGGCGGAAACGAGCTAAGCCGAACTCGCTTCGGCGGCAGTTTGTGACCGGTGGGGTCGGTTTGGTGGCGCTGGCGAGCGTCGTGATTGGTATCGCCAGTTCCGTCGCTGTGGGACGCACCTTGATTGCAGGTCTCGATGAAGACCTCGCCGATACTGCTCGTCGAGTGAGCGTGAGCCTTCAGCAGCCCGACACGGTTCCGCTGAACCGTCCGGGTTTTGATGTTGGCACGGTGGTCGCCGTCATCAATGACGGCGAAGTATCGGGTGCCTACATTGACCGAGATGGGCAGCTTCAGGTGTTGGAGAGCCATCAGGTGGGGGGATTGCGCTCCATTGACTGGAGACGGGGTGAACCGGTGTTTGTGAACCTCCTGGACGGGAAGGGTGAGTATCGCGCTCTTCCTGTGGCTGAGGTAGATGGCTCACAAATTGTGGTGGGCCTGCCGCTCAGAGACATCAGGGTTGCCTTGGCTCGATTGAACATCATCATCATTGTCGTCGTCAGTCTCGTCATCGGTGCCGGCGCCACCATCGGTGCATGGTTGGTGCGGTTTGCTTTGCGACCGCTGGATCGAATTCGTGAGACGGCCGCCTCCGTCACGCAGCAACCTCTGGATCGCGGTGAAGTCCGCCTGGGGTTACGAGTGCCCGCTAAATACGCCACAGATGACAGTGAGGTCGGGCAGGTGGGCGCTGCGCTCAACCTGATGCTCGATCACGTGGACGATGCGTTTAGATCTCGGTTTGAGAGCGAGGAGAAAATGCGCCGGTTTGTCGCTGATGCTTCGCACGAGTTGCGCACACCGCTAGCTGCGATCAGAGGGTATGCCGAGCTCACTAAGAAGGCTGGTGGCAAACTCCCGGAAGATCTGCAGCAGGCTCTTAACCGCATTGAGTCCGAGTCGATCCGAATGACCAGCCTCGTGGAAGATCTACTGCTGCTTGCTCGATTGGATGACAGCGGCCAGTTGGAAACCGAACCCGTGGATCTGGCCCACATCGTTCGCGATGCGCTTTCTGATGCTTACGTGACAAGCCCCGCCCACGAGTGGGGAGCGCAAGGAATTGAGGACCCGGTGATGGTGGACGGTGATCCGCAGGGTTTGCACCAAGTGGTCGTCAATCTGTTAGCCAATGCCCGCGTTCATACGCCCTCGGGCACGAAGGTGGAAGCACGAGTAACCCAGACCGCGCAGGCTACAAAGCTGGTTGTTGAAGACTCCGGTCCCGGTATTCCTCGAGACGCCAGAAAGAGCCTTTTTCAACGGTTTGCCCGGGGAGACTCTTCCCGCGCGCGGCAATCCGGAAGTACTGGCTTGGGGCTGTCTATCGTCGACACGATCGTGAAGGCCCACGGCGGTGATGTTTCACTGCGTTCGCGACCAGGAAAAACAGTGTTCACGGTCACACTGCCCCGGGAGAGGGTTGCCAAGAACGCAGCGCACGACCTAAACTAAGGGAAGCCAAAGACCGCTGGTTGGAGGTTGTGTCCGCACAACCCCCGAAGCATCGAGAAGCAATTCTTGAGGGCCCGCGCA
>CAKZKU010000119.1 GCA_937124545.1 uncultured Microbacteriaceae bacterium
AGGATGTCCACCACGAACACGATGGTGTCCTCAGGGCCAATGGAACCATCTGCGGTTCCACCGTTGGGCCCGTAACCGAGCTCTGCCGGAATCACAATGACAACACGCGAGCCCACAGTTTGGTCGATGAGTCCATCGCGGAAGCCCGGAATCACACCACCTGTCGGAAAGCTTGCTGGCGCACCACGAGCCCAACTGGAATCAAAGACCTCTCCGGTGTTCCAGTTGACCCCGTGGTATTGAACCACCACGACATCTCCCGCCCCAACGACGGACCCCGTGCCTTCCAGGACGGTGGCAACGGCAAACTCTGTGGGCACATCGCCCTCAGGAATCGTCACCGTCGGTTCACCGGAGGACGCGTAAGAAATAGTGGGGAACCCAGCGGGGGGTTCTTCTGCCTCACCCTCGAGTTGCTCGAGCGGGGGTTTGGCGGGGGGTTTGATGTCCAAAATATCGACGATGAAGAGGAGTGATTCACCCTCCCCTAAGCCAAATTCCGGCGCTCCCGCAACACCAAATGCCTGCACGGGTGGGATCAATCCCACCACTCGGGAGCCCACGGTGGAGCAGGCAGCCGTCAGGGAAGCCCCCACGAAAGCGGGGACTTCGGTATTGAGGGTGAGGACCGTCGGACTGAGCTCGTTGTAGCCAGATTCTTCAATCACGGTGCCGGTCGCTGCGTTATACATCGAGTAGTCCACCAACAGGTCATCCCCATTCGTAACGGGAACCCCCTCGCCCTCAAAAACAACCACACGCTGCGTTGACGAGACGCTCAGCGGTGTCTCAAAGCTCACGCGAGGGACATCGCCAACAGCACCTTCGACACTGATGGATTCGACTTCATCGCCACTCGGCGAGCATTGAGAATCAGCCGACGTCTGCGGCCCCGTGTCGAGAGACTCTTCGGAATCCGCCGCGCAACCGGATAACCCTCCTGCCACAAGAACCAACGATGCAAGGGTGACGAGTGTTTTCACGGGGGCCTTTCTGGGGCGTGGCAGAGATTCCCAGCCTGCCAGGTG
>CAKZKU010000120.1 GCA_937124545.1 uncultured Microbacteriaceae bacterium
ATTGCCATTGCCATTGCCATTGCCATTGCCATTGCCATTGCCATTGCCATTGCCATTGCCATTGCCATTGCCATTGCCATTGCCATTGCCATTGCCATTGCCATTGCTCTGACCGTGTCCGCGAAGGCGATAATTGAACTCTTCGAGAGTTACTTCACCGCTGTTATCACGATCAAGACGCGCAAAAATCGAGGCAACGCGCCCTTTGGACATGCGGCTTACGGTCGGCAAGGCTGCAAATTCCTCGTAGGACAGAAGTGCATTATCGCCGGCCATCTCGCTGAATTTTATGGCACGTTTGGAAGCGATTTCTTCACGAATGGCGTCTTGAGCAGCCTTACGTTCTTCATCAGACACTTTTCCGTCAGAATCGGTATCGATCGCAGAGCGTTGGTCTGCGCGAGCTTCCTTACGCAACTGCTTGATGGCTTGGCGCTCCTCTTCGTCGATTACGCCGTCTTGGTTTACGTCATAATTCTTGAGAAAATCGGGAAGTGTTCCATCGCCAAATGATTTCCCAGATTCTTGAGCAAGCGACATATCCCCAAGTAGGGCTCCAGCGATAAAAATGTATTTTAGTTTTATAGCTTTGCGGGTTTGGTTAAATGGTTTGGGGGGGAGCTGCAATTCAGCAATTGATTGGACGGACGGTTGGCAGTTCAAGTTACAAAAAAATACTTTTTCCGATTTTTCTGTGGATCGCAGTACTTTCAACGGCCGTTCTATCGGCCAAGAAGGTCGAAAAGATTGGCCCCTGTATGGCCGGATGCGTCGCCGTCACCAGCAGCTGATGTTGTCTCAGGGTAGGGGGTGTCTTCATCGGCGGGCACCATCTCTCCATTGCTGATGGCATTGTCGAGATCGTCTTCGAGCTGACCGACCACATCCTCCCACCAAGCATAGTGATCAGAAAGATCCTCGGCTAGGGCCTCTTGTTGGCGGGAGGAAAGGAAGGGTGCTATGCTGGCTTCGATACTACTTCCTGGGGCCACCGGAGTGAGTGGTTGCCCGTTTATCATCATGGCAGGGTGCGCATTTTCATGGTGAGCCACAATAAAAGGAAAGATGTCCTGTCGTTGTTCTGTGCTCAGGCCGTAATGACGTGAAAATTCATCAAGGGTTTGGCGGGCCTCCTGATTAGTCCGAAAGACGATGCGGCTAACCTTAGCTAGTTCCCCAGATGTGAGATGGGCAGTGGCAGGCTCTGGGAGCGAGACTCGTGTTGCCTTGTCACGGGCTGAGATCGACCGTTTCTCGTTTTTTTCGGAGGAGTGATTCCGGGTGAATTGTCCTGATCTTTGCGTGTCCGCCCTCTCAAGCTTAGAAGTCTCTTGGGTCACCTGCGAACGGTCAAAGGTCTTCATGAAGACCAACGATCCTGACGATATCAGAAGGGTTACCGCAAGAATGAAGGAAATTCGTGACATGGTTTTAGACAACTTTTATTGAGCCCTTTTTTCGAGAAATAGACTTTTGACCAATCAATCTAGGATTCTCTTCAATTCCTCAATACAATCGTATGATTTTGAGGGAATTGCAAGAATTATCCTAGTTTCGTCTACATTCGAAAGGCACGGGGCTTGTGGTTTCGAAACGATAGACGTGCTGATTTTAGGTCCGTTACAAAAAAAGGAATTTTTTTTCGTGGGTGTGATTAATTCTTGGTCACGAGGGAATTTTCTAGGCTGGAAGACGTGTGACCTAAGCGGTTGAAGACGTAAACCATTGTAATGGCTGTGGATTTCCCGTTACCAGCTGCTGCGGCCATCGCTAACTTTTGGAAAAGAGCCTCATTTCCGGTTTGGCGGCTAGAAATCGTGCGATTCTAAGATTTTTTGACTATTTGTTCCGGGCTCTCTTACAAATCTGATCAAACGATTTGCGACATGAAAGTCAGCAATCTGAGCCTTACAAAAATTTAAAGATAAGAAGCTCATCGTAATATCGCTCCCAAAATCTTGTAAACGTCAGGCTCTTATTGATCGTTTTTCGATTTAAATCGTAGATCAATGGCACGCTGTAGACTTTTACGGTCTCTTTGTATTTTCTTTTGCTGGTCCGGCTTGAGGTGAGGTAGCATGCGATCGTGCAGGCTCAAGATGGCGCGGTAGTGGTCGGCAAGGGCATCTTCGCGGTCTTTTCCGATCTCGGCAGAGGTCGTTTTGACTTCGCTAAGAACTTTATAACGTTGGGACGAATCAAGGCTAAGAAGCTTTTCAAGGCGCTCCATTGTTTGGGCCTCCCATGCTTCGTTATCGTGGCCGGATTTGATTGTCCTTGGCTTTTCAGCCTCTAGGTGGCCTTTTTTTTCGCCAATGAGAAATCCGACCCCGCCACCACAAAAGAAAATGACAAGAAGAGCAAAAAGAATAGTGAGGTAATCGCGCACAGTTGGTTTCATGGCGTATCGGGAGCGGCTGGAGGTTCGGTAGGGATAATCGGTTCCGGAGCGGGTGAGTCATCGCGGCGGATAAAGAAAACGAGAAAAATAATTACCGCTAGAATTGCAGCGTAGAACGACCATTTACGCCAAGTAAATGCGAGAAGCAACGACTGAACGCTTTCGCGAAGACTCTTAATATTAATGCGGCTAGTGGGTTTCGCGTGGTCGTCGGCTGCCGGGGTTTGAGCAGCTTTCACCAGGCGTATCCAGAGGTCATCTTCGTCTTTCATACTACTGATCTGGTTCGAGCTTTTTGAGTTGTTCGCTGAGCTTCCGTCGGGCACGCATCGCTGTAACCTTTACTTTGGATTCTCCCCAACCAGTCAGATCGCAGACATCCTGCACGCTTTTTTCCTCAAGATCGAGCAGCCTGATCACAATTTGCTGGCGGGGGTTGAGGGTGGATATGAGTCTGTCGAGGAGCTCCCGCATGGCAGCGAGGCTTTCTTTGTC
>CAKZKU010000121.1 GCA_937124545.1 uncultured Microbacteriaceae bacterium
CCTAGAGAGCGCGAGCGAAGGGTCCTCACAATCGTGGGCGATTCTGTGGCATGCGTCGACATACCTGCAGGGCCGACTCACGCTTTACCCGGGAACATCTCTGGTTAGTAACCAAGGGCACGAGGGATCAGGGACACACTCTGTCATGACGTCGGCCTACGATTCGGCGGTGGCAAGCGCGCCGCTCCGAATTTTGCGACAACCCGTGGAAGTTTCTGCTGAGGCCTGGCGGGGGTATTCCCAGTTCTATAAATGGAGGAAGAAAACAAAGCGGCGAGACCATATTGCGTTGCGACTGCGCACTTATCGTCTCCGAGCCTTGAGGAGGTTGGGACTTGATGTCAAGTGAATCAAGCGGTTTGGTAGAGGCAGGGGAACAATCCGGCCTGCCGTCAAGAGGTTCTGGGGAGGCCTACGTCACCATCTTCGATTTTGGGTTTATCCCACAGGGCCTGGCTTTGCACGACTCGTTGCTTGAGCATGCCGGGGACTTCACCCTCTGGGTGGTCGCTATGGACGAGCCAACGACACTATTTTTGAATTCACTTGGACTTCCAAGTTTGCGTGTCTTGAGCCTCGATGATGTGGAAACCGCAGACCTGGTGGAAGTCAAATCGACTCGGTCGAGACGAGAGTATTGTTGGACGCTCACTCCGTTTGTCTTCGACTTCGTCTTCGAGCGTGCGCCGGAGGTAGGACGAGTCACATATGTCGATGCTGATGTGTTCCTTCGGACAGACCCAGGGTTCTTTTTTCGCAGCCTTGAAGCCTCCGGCAAGTCAGTCCAGATAACTGAGCATGCGTTTTCTGCCGACATTGATAGCTCAGCAGAACACGGGAAATTCTGCGTCCAATTCCTCACCATGAATCGGTACGGTAGCGAAGCGGTCCGCTCTGATTGGCAAGGCAAGTGTTTGGAGTGGTGTTTTGGTCGGGTCGAAGAGGGAAAATTTGGCGACCAAAAGTATCTGGACGAATGGCCGCGGGTCTTTAGCGAGTCAGTCCATATTTTTGGGGACCGCGGCCGGTTTCTTGGCCCGTGGAATGCATCGCGATTCCCTTTCAGTGAGGGCGCGGTGTATCACTTCCATCAGTTGAGGCTAGATTTTCAAGGCACTGAAGTGTCATTCGGCAATTACACTTTGCCCAGCCCGTTGGTGAAAAACGTTTACTCACCGTACATAGCTTTACTTCGCGAGAAAGCCAAGATGATGGTCTCACTAGGGGTCGAACCCTCAAGTCAGATCTCGGTCAAGACGAAGCGGCAGAAACTTGTGAGCGGCATTTCGCCCGTAACAGATCCAATATACGCGCGCCTACGAGCGCTCATATCTCGGCATTAGCTCAAAGCGCCCCGGCAAGATAGCCTTCCTACTCGCCCAGTCGGACGCTCAAACTACCTTGTAGCAAACCGGCAATTTTAGCGGCTGGGGATTATGCCGTTGATGGGCTTCGCATTCGCAGCGCTCCCTAAATTTGAGAGACATGCCCGGATAGTGCTGATGTACGAATCGATTGTTGAGCCAGCGACATGAGGGGAGCAAAAAACGTTATCTCGTTGGTACAGCGGGTCATTGGAGGTTGTTGGCTCCGAATAATGCGCGTCAATTGCGATGCCGCGGACGAGGCCAAGGTCCAAGGCCTCGGCTAGCGCAGCTCGGTCTATCAGCTCGGCGCGAGAAACGTTGATGAGAAAGGGTTTTTTTGCCGTTAGTCGCATACTCTGCGAGTTCAGCATTCCCGTTGTTACTGGCGTCAAATGAACGTGGAAGCTGATGTAGTCAGATTCTGCGACCAGGCGGTCAAATGGTTCCTTCACCCATCTTGGGTTTGGGCTTGCGGGCCTGCCGGGATCCGAAAAGATGATGCGCATGCCGAGAGCCTGAGCTCTCTCAGCCACGAGAGTCCCAATGTTGCCAAGTCCAACCAGACCTAATGTCTTGCCGCTGAGCGAGTATGAGTTCATGCCGTGGTCGTTTCCGGCCCAATTTCCTGTCACTACGCGAGTGTGCATCTCCGGAGCTCGCCGTGAAATGGCGAGCATCATCAGAATTGTGTGTTCGGCAACAGAAATTGCATTTGAGCCGTGGTTGTTGGCGACTGCGATGCCCCGAGCGTGGGCGTCGTCAATGTTGAACTTGTCGTATCCTGAGCTCCAAATCTGCATCAGTTTGCAGCTGGTAAGTCGGTCCATGTACTGGACGGGAAAGTGGCGAGCGGGCGCCAACAGAACTCCATCGATTGACTCCAAGGGGACTGATTCCAGTGAATCAATGGAGTCATACGAAATCTCGTAAACCTCCCAGCCGGCATCGGAAAGCTGATTACGGATAAGCGCCTTGAGTGAGTCGGGATGCCGATCAATGGTCATCCAGAGCAGTTTTGTCATGAGAGTGAGGATAACAGCGGCGTTTTACCGGCCGGCTCGTTCCTTCAGCGCTTTCTCAACCCGCTCGAGATCTACTTGTGTGTCAATACTGATGTGGCGGCGTGACGAAACGACTGCTGTCGAGCGACCCGGCGAGAAAACCGAGGTTGCATCGCGGACAAATGTTGCTGAAAAGGCATAGGCGACGCCGTTTCGATGATACGCGGGCTGCAACTCTTGCCGGGCGACCACTCTTTTGCCAGATTCCATGAAGAAACTGAGTTCTCCGTTCGACGCAATTTGAACCTGTTTTTCGGGGTGATAACTAGTGTCAGTTTCCGAGACTGTCCAGGCTGAATCCCAATTCCCCGCATGCAGGGTATCGACACACTCTTCGACCTCAACGGCAGTTCTCAGGGGTGAGGTTGGCTGAAGCATTACGACGACGTCATACGCGAAACCTCTGCCAGATTCTTTCTCAGCGAGGGCGTGGGCAAGAACGGGCATATCCCCGACCCGGTCGCCAGAGAGGTCTGCGGGCCGCCAGATAATCTCCGCTGTGCCGGAGCGGAGGGCTTCTTCTGCAATAGCAGAATCGTCAGTAGAGACCACCGCGTCATCCACCCAGTCAAGCTCTCTCAGGAGCTCGGTTGTGTAACGAATCAGCGGGACCCCGGCAACGAGCGCGATGTTCTTGTGGGGTATGCCTTTGCTCCCTCCTCGAGCGGGAATCACGACAAGGATCTTTTTCCCTTGGCGCATTATGCTCGATCCCGGAGGGACTCCACGTCGGCGGGCAAGCCGGAGGCGGAAGACGCTATCGCTGCCAGCGCAACCTCCATCACAGCGATGCCGTGCTCCAGATCAAGCGATGATGCGTTGGAGGGATGGGCAAGTAGGTCCTCAAGGTGGGAAATCTCGCCGAGGAAGTCATCGGGTCTCGTCTTCGGAAAGTCCCAACTCTCGATTTCTGTTCCATCGGAAGACGACAACGAGACGCGGTCGCTTGAGTCGCCCATGAGCCACGTAACACTGCCATTCTCGAATGTCGCAACAGCTTTCTTCTGGGCTGGCCACGTGTGAAGATCCTGCCTCACCTCGCCAGCTAAGCCCGACTCCATTGTGATCGTCATCGATGTGTCGCGGTCGTAGCGGCCGGTTTCGTGATTCACCCAGTCCATGGACGCATCCACTCGAGTCGCGGCACCGTGCCCCAGCTCAGCTGCAAAGTATAAGAACAGATTGAGAGCGTGGCTGTGTTCAAGAAGAGCTCCGCCACCTTGCTCGGAGAAGGCTAGGTAAGAATCTTTTTCGCTGCCCATCCAGAAGTGGGCTTTCAAAATCCCGTCCCAACTCTCGAGCATCTGCGAGCTGAGGCCGGTGAGTTTGCCTAGCGACGGTGAGGAGGCGACCTCGAGGAACTTGTGGGTGTTCGGTTTGTGTCGCTGGTTGTAGGCCACCAGCACTCTCGTTGGCGAGTCCTCGGCCTTCTGCGCGAACTGTCTTACGGCTCCACTATCCGGATGAGAGAGGGGTTTCTCGATCAGCAGCAGGCGAGGCGGAGAGTTTTCAAGCTCTGCAGTTGCAA
>CAKZKU010000122.1 GCA_937124545.1 uncultured Microbacteriaceae bacterium
GTTCTGCTTTGCTGTATGCGTGAGGTGGTTTTTTCCCTTTTCTGCTGAAAACCTTTTCAACTGAAACTCCCTCCTTCCTGCATTCCTCCTCTCGAATCTTGTAAGCATTTACAGAACGCCTCACCACTTCCCTGTAATCCTGTCCTGAGTCAGCAACATAAGTGATTGGATCCGCAACCCCTGCCTCCATTGCATTGAGATCTGATTTCGTATCGCGACCAACGTCGATCGTCAGTTTCCTTGGCCTACGGGCCTGAAATTTGTGCCAGTTGAGATGGTTGGGGATATCCCCATTCTGGATGTCGATTGACATGACACGACCAACGATGGGAGCAAACCATTGCTTCATCAGGAGATCATGCATGTCTGCAAATGTCCGATCAGCTGCCGCCAAGTCTGCACGAACAGCCGGCCCCGTGAGCCCAGCGAAGGACCAAACAACAGAGTAAGGAAGACTCAATCCTGCAGCGATGTGACGAATGACCAACTCGACAAGGCCCTGCCATGCTGGTGAGGGGCGATCACTTTCAAAGGCCTTGATATCCTCGCTTGGTAGAAGGTAGCTCATGACGTTCTGGCCAATCTCCTCGACCTTGATGTCATTGCCTTCTTGGGAGGTATCATCGTCCAATGTGGCTGGGGCTTCGTGAGATCCAGAGGTAAGCTTGGAAATAATCGACATCTTGGAGAGCGTTTTGACGCTGCTCACTTCTGATTCAACGGTTTCCTTGAGGTCCTGAAGGTGGTTGAGAACGGGAGCGAGCTGGGTGACTCCTCGATTACTGTCGACCCTCTTGGGCTCCCAGACGTGAACCATGTCACGCGCGGGGATTTCCCGGGGTGTTGTAAAGGTGCTGCCATAAGGGCCCCGCTCCCAGACTCGATAGCCCAACGGTCGACCGAAACTGTCGAGAATCACGCCTCCACGAACGCCGGGTTCATCGGCTGAAAAGGCATGCCCTCCAATAGTCCGGACTCGGTCTGCCTCAATCATGCTGATGACGAATCTCTCGTTGTCATCATTGACCAACTGTCCAAGAAGGTCCCCATCACGAACCATGGATTGAACTGCCAGCATGGTCAGCCGGCGAAAGTGGTGAACACCTCTGGCATCGAGCATCTTCATTCGGCTATGCCAGTTTTCTTCGTAGATGGAATCAATCTCAGTGTCGCCGGTAGCCCACTGCATTTCACAGGTGCCTACGACATTCTTGGCAAACTTCTCGATGATGCTGCTGACGATTCCGACGTTTTGCTCAAGGTCACGGGCCCGGGAAATGAGGTTGTCCGATACTCCGAAATCAAGCTCCTGATCTCCTGAGTTCAACTGAGTGGAGTGAGTCTTTCGATGTCGGGAATTGCGCGCACCCTCATACCGACCGGTGACGGCCATGGTGACGCCTTTCTTGAAGACATCGAGACGTTGCCCAATGGAGAGCCTCTTTTTGTGACCGGTGTTTTGCATCAGGAGTGGCGGACGTAGGTACGGCGAACCGTGGTTGAAGACTTCTGGTTTTGAGCCAGCGCGACAGCCGCAAGCATGTTGCTCAGAGTATCGA
>CAKZKU010000123.1 GCA_937124545.1 uncultured Microbacteriaceae bacterium
CGCCACGTGGGTGGCAAAGATGAGGCCACCGGTGATGTCCGAATTGGCTCTTAGGGACTTGCCTAATCCTGCTCCATGGAAGATGTTGTCGCCGAGGACAAGAGCGACTGAATCATCGCCGATGAACTGCTCGCCAATCAAGAAGGCTTGTGCAAGCCCTTCCGGTCGCTCCTGAACGGCATAGGAAAGCTCCATTCCCAGATGGGAACCATCGCCGAGTAGGTCCTGAAACTGCGACTGATGCTCGGGCGTCGAAATAATCAACACTTCACGGATATCCGCCATCATCAGCGTCGAAAGCGGGTAATAAATCATCGGTTTGTCATAGATAGGCATGAGTTGCTTCGAGATGCCCTTAGTGATGGGCCACAACCGGGTTCCAGAGCCCCCCGCAAGGATGATGCCTTTCATGCGTTTACCCCTCCCACCTGGGAAGCGCTCCGGATTCCCGCGACTGAGCAAAGCCTGGAGCTTCGCGATCTTTGTCCGAGAGCAAAAGTTCCTCTGCGTTCAAAACAAAACCAAGATTGAGGTCTGGATCAAGCGGATTCACAGCATGTTCAGCATGCGGCTTGTAATGATCTGTCACGAGGTAGGTCACGGTGGTGTTGTTCTCGAGTGCAAGAAATGCGTGGCCCAGCCCAACATCAAGGACGATTGCGTTCCGCTCAGACGCCGAAATAATCGCACTATCCCACTGGCCAAAAGTAGGCGAGCCCTCCCTGATATCAACAACAAAATCCTGAACGGACCCCGCACTACACATCACGTATTTTGCCTGGCCTGGTGGAACATCGGCGTAATGAATACCTCGCAGCGTCCCCTTCGAGGAAACCGAGAGATTTGCCTGAGCCACCGAAAAATCGAGGCCTGTGCTCCCTTTGAGAAGATCCGCCCGAAACCACTCGACAAATTGGCCTCGATTATCACCGTGAACTTTCGGCGTCACCACAAAACCACCGGGCACAGAAAGAGGCCGTATATCCACCCGTCGAGCCTACCAATGCCCCGGCTCTGAACTAGAAGGGGAATCAGACCACGCGGTCGTAGGAATACGTGAGTGTCTGGACGCCTCGCCAGAGTCTGAGTTTCTTGAGCCACTCCAAGACGTAACCCCACACACGCTTGCGCAAAGTGTTGTCGCGTCCAATGGTGCGGGTTCCCGCATCGGCAACAGCAGTCGAACCAACGCGCGCAAGAACCAAGTGGGGCAAGTTTTCCTCGCGAGCTTTCGCAAACGCCCTTTTCCTGAAGAGAAAATCTTTACCGTATATTCCAGCAAAATCCTCGTCGTGACCCCCAATATTCCAGTAAGTCTTTTTAGTGAGTAAATAACTATTGGGGTGGGGTTCACTGGGCTGTCCGCCAAAGTACTTCACCCGACCAAGCCCATAAAAAACCCCCTCTTCTGCCTCGTAATCGAGGATGCCTTCCACGGTGGCCCGTGGGACCACATGGTCGATATCGGTCACTAGTAGCAAGCGAGACCTAGCCTCATGGGCACCAATGTTCCGGGCCGCATCCTGATTCCACGGCACATCTTCTCGGATGCGAAAAATCGATACTGCAGGAAGACCAGCAGGCCGAGTCACTTGGGCTGCCGGATGGACCGGTGACCCGTCATCCACCACGACGACCTCGATTTCCGACTTCACTTTTTCAGGGTAACCGGCAATCTCATTCCACTGGAAGGCCAGCATTTCGGGGTTTTCGTAATAGGCAAGAACGATGCTGAGGGCAGAGGGCGAAGCAGCGGACTTCGCAGTTCCACCTGGCCCATTCACACGCCTAATCTACTAGAGCCAGCCCAGACGCCCCAGGCCTATGAGAGGCCAACGTAGAATAAACCAGTACCTGAGCATTCCATCTGTGAGGAGAAACTCGTGAGGCTATTCGTGACCGGGGGCGCCGGTTTTATCGGGTCAAACTTCACGCGGATGGTAATCAACGATGCCCTTCCCGGCCTTGAAGGAGCAGACGTCACCGTTTTTGATGCGCTGACCTATTCCGGAACCCGCACCAATCTGGAATCTGTCGCAGGCTCAGAGCGTTTCCGCTTCATCGAAGGAGACATCAGAGACACCGATGCTGTGGGAGCGGCACTCCCCGGACACGACGCCATCGTGCATTTTGCCGCCGAGAGCCATGTGGACCGATCTGTCACAGAATCCCGAGTGTTCGTCGAGACCAACGTTGTGGGGACTCAAACGCTGCTGGACCAAGCACTCCTGCATCAGATTCCTCGGTTTGTGCATGTGTCTACTGATGAGGTTTACGGGAGCATCGAAGAGGGTTCCTGGGATGAAGCAGAACCTCTATTGCCCAATTCCCCGTATGCGGCGAGCAAGGCCTCTAGTGACCTAATTGTTCGCAGCTACTTTGTGACTCACGGTCTCAATGCCTCTATCACCCGGTGCAGTAACAACTACGGGACCCATCACTTCCCCGAAAAACTCATCCCACTTTTCGTGACCAACCTGCTTGATGATAAGAAAGTGCCCCTCTACGGTGACGGCCACAACATTCGCGATTGGCTGCATGTTGATGACCATTGCCGCGGAATTGCTCTGGTTCTCCAAGGTGGCCGCGCCGGCGAAATTTACAACATTGGCGGCGGGACAGAGCTCTCAAACACTGAACTAACCGATCTTCTGATCGACGCCTTAGGCAAGGACGAATCTTTCATCACCCCGGTTGCTGATCGGAAAGGTCACGACCGTCGATACAGCGTCGATATTGGAAAAATTTCCCATGAGCTCGGCTATGCCCCCCAAGTACCCTTTTCTGAGGGGCTGGTAGCCGTTGTCGAGTGGTACCGGGACAACCGCGCGTGGTGGGAGCCACTGAAGGCGCACGCCTCTCTATGACCCGAATTCTTGTGGTGGGAGCCACTGGCATGCTTGGCACAGACCTCATGACCGGCCTGGCCGACTACGGCATCACGGGCATGGGAAGTTCCCAATTGGATATAACCGATGCGTTTGCGGTCGACAGGACCGTCAAGAGCTTCGACATCGTGATCAACTCTGCCGCGTTCACAGCAGTTGATGATGCCGAGCGAGAGGAAGAACAGGCTTTTGCACTGAACGCGCAGGGCCCACGCAACCTGGCAAGAGCCTGCAAACTCGGCGGCGCAACCTTAATTCAAGTCTCTACTGACTATGTGTTTGATGGCACAGCCGCAAAGCCGTACCCCGAAGATGCTCGAGCCAATCCACAGTCTGTTTACGGAGCCTCAAAACACGCAGGTGAACAAGCGGTCCTCGAGGAGTGTCCCGACTCGTCGCTAATTGTGAGAACATCGTGGCTCTACGGCCTCCACGGGCAAAGCTTTCCCCGGTCAATCTTGCAGGCGGGCAAAGCCCGAGAGACCCTGGATGTCGTTTCAGACCAACGGGGTCAGCCGACATGGACTGTCGATGTGGTGGCAATGATTCGAATGCTGATTGAGGCGGGCATCAACAAGGGAACCTTTCATGCGACAAACTCAGGTTCTACAACGTGGCATGGCTTCGCGAGCAGACTTTTCGAACTCGCAGGGTGGGATCCCTCGAGGGTGCACCAAACTATGAGTGCAGATTTTCCGCGGCCAGCTCCCCGTCCGGCATGGTCGGTGTTGGGTCACACTGCATGGGCACAGGCGGGGCTTCGCTCTCCCAGGCCCTGGGGCGCTGCGCTGGATGATGCGTGGTCAGCGGGATTATCGGCTTTTGCAAGCTCCGAGGAGCGGGTGTGAGCCTCCCCGCGTATGCCGTTGTGGCCGTGGGGTATGACTCGCAGTCGGAGTGGAATGGTTTCTTTGAAAGCATCCGCACCTCTTCCGTTTCTCCTGTAAGCATTGTCGTCGTGGACAACTCGCCAGAGCTATCGCTTCGGGCCAAACAGTGGCCAACACTCCCTCTCACAGTCATTCACGAACCAGCGAATAGAGGGTACGGAAGTGCCGCTAATCGGGGAATCCAATCACTTCCCTCGGGGATTGAGTGGGTGGCCGTCTGCAACCCCGATACTCGTTTCTTGCCAGAAACCGTGGAAACGTTGCTGGAACACCGCGATTCTTTCGACTCAACCGGTGTTCTGGGACCCGGGATTCTGACCCCATCGGGTGACATTTATCCCTCAGCCCGCGCAATACCTGGCGTTCGAATCGGGGTTGGGCACGCACTGATGTCGAAAATTTGGCCCACAAACCCCTGGACTGCAAAGTACCTTGGCAGTTACGACAGCACTGAACCTCAATCTGTCGGGTGGCTCTCGGGAGCTTTCCTGCTAATTAATCGGAGTGTTTGTGAGAGCCTCGGAGGTTTTGACGAGGGCTTCTTTATGTTTTTTGAAGACGTGGATCTCGGCAGACGGGTAAAACAAGCAGGCTTTCGTAACGTTTATGTCCCCTCTGCCCAGGTGACCCACTCGGGCGCGCACTCGACCGCAGCCCATGAGAAAAAAATGCTGCTAGCTCACCACCGCAGCGCAGAGATATTTCTCGCCAAGCTGTATCCACACCCATACCAGCGGCCACTCCGCGCTCTCCTGCGAGTAGGGCTTAGTGTGCGAGCCCGAATACAGACAAGAAATGTTGCCTAGGTCGCCCCGGGAAGCACTTTCGCGAGTGATTCTTCTTTTTGGCGCGTCATGAGCGCGTCGAGGAAGGATGAGGCGGCGGCGTCACCAAGACTCAGAATCCGCAATGCCAAGATCCCCGCATTCATTGCTTGGCCGATTCCGACAGTTGCAACAGGAATCCCGGCGGGCATTTGCACAATGGACAGCAGGGAATCCATTCCATCCAGCGTGGCAAGGGGCACAGGGACCCCGATGACCGGAAGTGGGGTTAAGGAGGCAACCATTCCAGGGAGATGGGCTGCGCCGCCAGCACCGGCAATGATGACCCGGATTCCCTGACCCTTAGCCGATTGGGCAAATTCGACCATTTTTTCTGGGGTCCGATGCGCAGACACCACTTCGGCCTGCACCTCGACACCTGCTTCCACCAGCACATCCAGGGCCGGCTTCATGACATGCCAGTCGGAATCAGAACCCATGATGATGGCCACGCTAGGAGACTTCATTGTTCTAGCCTAACGCGCAGCGTGAAGAGCAGACCTGGCTAGCTCTGCTTTATCCAGCAGGCTCTTCACATCGTCGCCGGTGACCACAACGTGTCCCACTTTTCTGCCCTCACGCGCGCCTTTGCCATAGTCGTGAATCTTGGCTTCTGGCACTCTCTCCCACGCATCGTTTTTGGCGTCTGCATCGACACCACCGAACAGGTTGACCATCACACCTCCGGGAGCCACGAGGGCTGCGGACCCCAAAGGCAAATCAGCAACGGCACGAAGGTGTTGCTCGAACTGACTGGTCGTCGAAAGCTCAGTGAAAACGTGCCCGGAATTGTGAGGTCTCATCGCTAACTCGTTAACTGAAAGAGAACCATCGGCCAACTCAAAAACTTCTACGGCAAGGACCCCAACAGTTCCGACGCCTTCAGCGATTGTGCGAGCCAGCTCTTCTGCCACACCCAGTTGGGTCTCGCTCAGGCTCTGCGCTGGCGCGATAACCTCCGAGCAAACCCCGTTCTTCTGTCTGGTTTCAACAGGAGCCCACGGCTTCCATTCGCCACCCCTGCGCCTGGCACTCAGCAGCGCGAGCTCTCGAACGAAAGGCACCTTTTCCTCCAGGAGCAGGGACCCTTGGGAGAGCCAATCCTCTAGGTCAGAAGCCGAGTGTACGACACGAACACCCTTGCCGTCGTAGCCACCAGTCGGCTTCTTCGCAATGCACGGATATCCGCCAACACTCTCCACAGCGCTCTCGAGCTCTGATGCCTCAGAAACCTCGCACCATCTCGGCTGGGCTACACCAAGCTCGCTGAGCCTCTGGCGCATCACAACTTTATTGTGTGTGAGGGCGAGTGCCTGTGATGAGGGCGCAACCACAACGCCACTGTCCTCCAGGGCTCGAAGCACCTCCGCAGGGACGTGCTCGTGGTCAAAGGTGAGGGCGTCAAGGTCGGCGGCAAAATCTGCAACCTGCCGAACATCACGGAAGTCTCCCACCGCGGTTACCGCCAGAGACGCCGGAGCATCTTGCTGCTCGGCAAAGACGCGAAGCTCAATTGCTAGGTTGATGGCTGCTGGAATCATCATGCGTGCCAGCTGTCCGCCACCTATCACCCCTATTCGTTTCATACTTCGACCCTATTGGTGCAGGTGTGTGACATCTGCCGCGGCGACCACCTTGGTCCCTGCGCCAATCGAGTTGACAAGTAAGCGACCTTCAGCGTCTAAACCGCTGGCATAACCTGCCCATCGGCTTCCATCGTGTTCCTCCACTTCAATCTTTTTTCCCAGGGTTGCCATACAGTTCGACACTCTTGCCTGAATTTCTGGGAGCGATACGGAGAGGTTTTCCCGCAGCTCCCACAACAGGAGGGAACACCATGCGTCAGGGAAGTCCTCGTCAAGGGCTATGTAGTCCGATATCGCCGCTGCGCGGGACACGGGCGGCTCTGAGGAAAATGTCAGATTCAACCCCACGCCAACGACAAAATCCCCTTCGGCAGTAACCTCACACAAAATGCCCGCAATCTTCTGATTTTCGACCAAAACATCGTTGGGCCATTTGAGCGAAGCTGCTGTCACCCCGCTAGTGCGCAGCGCTGTAACTGCCGAAACGCCTGCCACAAGCGGGACCCAAGAGCGAAGGGAAGCCCCGACTCGATCGCAGGGCACCAGCACACTCATAGCAAGACCATCGCCCGGACGCGAAACCCAGCTTCGACCTAGGCGACCCCGGCCCTGTGTCTGGCTGGTGGAAATTACTGTGGCGAAAGGCGCCGTGCTGCCTAACCCTGAAAGCACAGTGTTTGTGGAGGAAGCCCTCTCCAGGAGCAACAGCAGGGGCACCTCCGATGCCACGGAGGGGAATGCATATTCAGTCATCAAAGGACATAAGTTTGACGTATTCCTCAATCATGGGGACACGTCGCCTAATTTCCCGGAAAGATCCGCTGTCAATGATGCAGCCATTTTCCATCACGTGCACGCTGTCAGCGTGCTGAATAGTGGATAGCCGGTGCGCAATAACTATCACCGTCGTGTCCGCACCGAGCTGGCGAATCGACGCACCGATACTCGCCTCCGTCGCTGCATCAAGAGCGCTGGTCGCTTCATCGAGAACAATCAAGTTCGGCTTCGTGTAAAGCGCTCTCGCCAAGCCCAAACGCTGTATTTGCCCGCCGCTCAGCGAATCCGAGTGAGACCCGAGGTTGCTGTGGATGCCGTCATCAAGAGTCCGAATGTGGCTGGCTAACTGTGCCCCCTCCAGCGCGTGCCAAATCGCTTCCTCGTCCCACTCTGTTGAATCCATTCCGAGCGCAACGTTCTCCGCAACTGATCCGGTCACTAGGCCAGGTTTCTGCGGGACATACGAAAGGAGGCCCGGATGCTCTGATCGCAGCACCTCAGGATCGATGCCATCCACCGTTACGCTCCCACTATCGGGTCGGTACAGACCAAGAATGAGATCAACGAGGGTCGTTTTCCCCGCCCCTGACGGCCCAACAATGGCGACAAAGCTGCCGGCTGGGGCCGTCAACGACACAGAATCAATCGTCTGCGACGGTGCCCCCAGATGCCGAAAACTTACATCCCGCAACTCCACAGCAAGTCCGGCCCGCGAATTGACCACGGAAGGTGCGCTCGCAAGCTGTGTTGGCGCATAAATTCCCGCATCAAGAAGCTCCGGCGTGTCTCGAAGCTGCCCGAGAACCTCTTGTGCGGCCGCAACCCACCGTTGTGATATTCGCATCTGGTTCCAGATCTGTTGTAGCGGCAGGAGTGCGCCCATCATCCGAAACGAACCTGCAAGAAAAATTCCGAGGGCTAGCAGGCCCTCGCCGAGTGAGCCCCTGCTCAACTGCCACGCGAGGAATCCCAGTGCACCCAAAATTAGCCCAGATTCAGCGATGTAACGGGGCAAGCTCTTCAGAATTTGAACGGTAACACCCGTGCGCGCGCTCAGCTTTTTTGCCTCTATATATCGAGAAAGAAAAAAGTCTTGCTTCGAGAGAACCGCAATTTCCCGAAATCCATCGACCATTTCGAGAATGCTCGAGCCAGCATCGACCGCGCCTCGCTGGATATTCCGCCCCGACTGCAAATACTTCTTTGCCGTCGTAGCCTGCAGCAGATAAACCAGGCCTGCGAAATAGCCGGCAATAACAAGCGCCGCAACAGGGTCCACAGCGACGAACAGCACAAAGATCGAAACGAACAGCACGCCCTCAATAAGCAGTGTCGTCATTGCTCCCAGAACACCCGAAAAAGTTGCTTGTATTGACTGCCCAACAAGAAAGTTGATCTCAGCGCGGGAGTAATTTCTCATCCTCTGGAGGGAACCGCTAAAAAGGAATCGGGCAACTTTTGCAGAATTTTTTATCTCAACCTCAGCGAGAAAAATCCCAGTCCATCGGGCAAAAATAATTGCCAGGCCTCCCTTAAGAATGAACAGCCCGGCCACAACCGCAACAAGAGCAATCACGTTGGTAGCGGTGGGCTCCGGCAACGTCAGCCCAAACAGCTGGAAACTTTGACCAGATAGGCCCGTGGCCGTAAGCGCACCAAGAACCCCCATCAGTCCCACGGCAACCAGGTCTAAACCAATCAGCATGAAACGAAGAAAAGTTCTCACAGCGAACAAGGATTTTTCCGTCCGCGTCAAGAGCGACCAAGATACCCCCGCTATTTTGAGGAGACCCTTGATACTTGCCCCGGAACTCTCAGTCTCGGGCGCGTTTCGAGAACTCACTCGAGAGGGACCGACGCGTCGGCTACTTGAGAGCGTCGAACTGCCTGGACTTCAGAGTCCACCATAATCCGGGCTAACTCCGGCGTAAGCACACCGGGCTTCCAACCAGTCAACGAAGAGATTTTTGATGAGTCTCCAACCAACGAATCAACTTCGGCCGGTCGCACATACCTCTCATCAAACTCGACATATTTTTGCCAATCCAAGCCCACGTGCTCGAAAGAAAATTGAAGGAAGTCTCTCACCGTGTAGTTGGTGCCTGTGGCGACAACAAAATCTCCCGGCTCATCTGCTTGAAGCATGAGCCACATTGCCTCGACATACTCAGGGGCGTAACCCCAGTCGCGCACGGCATCAAGGTTGCCCAACATCAACTTCTGCTGAAGCCCCGCCTTTATCCGAGCTGCAGCAAGGCTGATTTTCCGGGTGACAAAAGTCTCGCCCCGTCTGGGGGACTCGTGGTTGAAGAGAATCCCGTTGGTGGCGAACAGGCCATAACTCTCTCGGTAATTCTTTGTCATCCAGAAGGAATACACCTTGGCAGCACCGTAGGGGGATCTTGGGTAGAAGGGTGTTTCCTCATTCTGCGGGGGAGGAGAGGCACCGAACATCTCCGAGCTAGAAGCCTGATAAAAGCGAGCAGTTGATCCCGATGCCCGAACCGCCTCGAGCAACCTCGTCGAACCAAGCCCCGTGGTGTTACCCGTGAATTCCGGCTCATCAAAACTGACTCTCACGTGGGACTGCGCCGCCAGGTTGTAGACCTCATCGGGGTTCAATGACCCGACCAGTGAAATCATTCGTGAACTGTCGCTCAGATCCCCGTAGTGAAGGAACAAGGATTCGCCAAATACTGCCTCGTCTTCGACCAAGTGACGAATTCGTTGGGTGTTCTCGGAGGAGGAACGCCGGACCAAACCGTGAACCTGATACCCCTTGGATAGAAGAAGTTCGGCCAGGTAACTGCCGTCCTGCCCGGTAATGCCAGTAATGAGCGCAGTTTTTTTGCCAGAGTGACTCATTGAAGGCCCTTCAGTTAATAGGGGTGGTATGTACCTGATTAAGTCTAGTGAGCGCGACCGGGGGTGTGGCTGCCCGCGGAATTACTCCGCGAGAATCCCGCGAACGGTTTCGCAAATGCTGTTGGCATCGACGCCGTGGTGTTTCAACACTTCCGCTGGCTGGCCATTTGCGGGGACCCCCTCAAGTCCAATTCGGGAAACACGGACGGTCCGGCGCGATCGAAAACTTTCTTTCAACATCTCGTACTTCGCAAGCGCTGGATTATGGTTTTCAAGCACGACCACGTATTCGTAACCCTTTAGTGCCTCTGCGTGAGGGCCAAACGGTTCACCAAGAAGGTCCACCATGGTGAAAACCGAGGCGTCAACATCATGCGCCTGGAGCTCATCGGCAGCATCAAGTGCCAAGGAGCTAAACAGCGGGCCGCTCGCCACTAGAGCGACGTCTTTCCCCGACCTTCGCTCATTGATTGCGCCTGCAGCCGGTATTTCAGGAAGCGGTGAAAGGCCTCCCATCCTAATAAACGAGGGCCCGCTGTGACCAAAGGCCTCTGCCACCGCCCAGCGCAGTTCTGATTGGCAACTGGGCTCAAAAACCCTCATACCGGGTATGGAGGACATGATTCCCACATCGGTCACCGCCTGGTGGGAAAATCCTGGAGCGCTCGGCACCACTCCAGAAAGAAACCCCAGGTAAATGATGCGAGAGTACTCGGTCGCATTGTTGAAGATTTGCTCGGTGGCCCTCATCGTCATAAAGGTCGAGAAGCTATGCACCATTGGAATATGCCCTGAGAGCGCAAGGGTGCCGGCCATAGAAACCATGTCCTGCTCCGCAATACCGGCCTGGATATATCGGTCAGGAAAGAGATTCCGTGCCAAATGGGTTCCGGTGTCGTAACTCAGGTCACCGTCGAGGGCAATGACCCGCGGATCATTCCTCATGACATCACAGAGCATCTCCTCCCAGATCGTGAGCATGGATGCAGCCCGATGCCGCGGTGTCAGTGCATCAAACTCCGGGCGATTCTCGGATAGTTCGGACCCAGCCGACGAGCTCGGCTCACCTGTCACCGACGACACCAGAATCGCCACTGCCGCGCGATAGACCTCTTTTTCGAGCGCGCCGGAGTGGAATTTGTAGTATTCCCCTTTCTCCGGGAATTTCTCCATCCAAGGAACTCCTGAACCCTTTTTTGTGTGTGCCCACACAAAGGTTGGGCGGTCTGAATCTTCGGAAGCCTTCAAAACCTGTCCGACCTCGTCGGGGTCGTTACCTTCACACTCGACAAAGTCCCAACCCGAGCCCTCGACGCGCTTGCGCACATCACCCAGCGGAAGTGTGTTTTCTGTCCATGTATCTGACTGGATACCGTTCGCATCAACAATCGCCACAAGTTCACTGAACCCGTCTCTCGCCGCGCCCGGCATGGACTCCCAGATCTGCCCCTCGTCAAGCTCCCCATCGCCCAGCATCACCACGACAGGCTTTCTCTCCTCTGGGTTACTCAAGCGTTGCGCTTTCACAAACCCCTTGGCTTTCGAGATACCCATTCCCAGCGAACCAGTGTTCGTAGCAACACCTGGTGTGATGGTCTCAGGGTGCCCTGGTAACCCGCCAAGCCGGCGAAGCGTGAACAAATCTGCGTCGCTCAGCTGCCCACACGCGTGCATAACCGAGTAAAAAGCAGGCGCATCATGCCCTTTCGAACTGAAGAAGACATGCCGCGGTGGTTCGGTAAGAAAGCTACTCCCCCCCAAGTAGTGACGAACCGCAACCATAATGTCGAGCGAACTCAAGGACGTGCCAATGTGCCCGCTGCCGGCATGCTGAATGGCGGACAGCGCGTTCAAGCGGCACTGATCCGCAAGTACCTTCAGACTCTGCCGTCGCTCCCACGTCTCCCGGATAGCGTCCTGAGACCAATAGGGAAAAGTTTCCCCGTCCTCGCGGTGGTGCAACGATTCTTTCTGCATCACAGAACCTTTCTCGCCCGGGGTAAAACATCAGGGTTCTCCGCCACGAGATGTTCGAGAACAATCCAATCATGGGCAGTGTTGATGTCGTGGCTCTCGCTCTCGGGCATCACAAAGCCTGCGACGGATGCACCAGCGATCGAGTTGTGCTCCAGAGCAGGTTTACGTCGCACAATCTCCAAACTTGAGGCCTGGACAAACAAGGGTTCTTGTTGCGAAATTGGGCCGTTGAACGCCGTTTGTCCGGGGATGTACGTCGACGCCTCACAGGTTGCTGGGTCATAACGCCACATCTTTGAGGGGTGCTCTGCAACGGGGCGCAAAGCCCTGATTGAATCGGCCCAATCGAGATCAACCAGCTTCCGGTGGGCCTGTTCGACTGTATTGCCAGCACGAAGCGGGCTGGTTGGCCGAAGAATCACCCACAGTTGGTCGTCTTCGCCCGGGCACCACATCTCCATGGCATGTCGAAGAAAGCCGATGTCATGAGCGTCGCTTGTCGCAAGCTCGGACGGGCGAAGCCCGGGGACATCGGCACCGTAGTCCCGAGCAATCTCGGCAATCGCTTCCGAATCTGTTGAGACAACGACTCGGTTACACACCCCTGAGTCGACTGCCGCCGCGATGCTGTAAGCCAGCAGCGGATGTCCCGCCAACATCCGAGTGTTTTTTCCGGGGACGCGCTCACTTCCCGCACGCGCAGGAATTATTGCGATGGTTTCAGGCATCGCCTAGACCTCAAAGAAGGTGGAAACCACTCGGGTGTCCGAATATTCATCGATTGAAAATACCCCCGCATCCCTTGTACCGTTCCCCGAGTTCTTTGACCCACCGAAGGGCATATTTATCTCCGCTCCGTGGGTTGGACCATTAATGCTGACGACTCCTGCGTCGAGGAACGGCAACATCTTCTCGGCACGTGCGACATTGCGAGTCCAGATTGCTCCGGTCAGACCGTAATCGGAACTGTTGGCAATGATGAGCGCTTCGTCATCACTCTTGAAGGAAAAAAACCGCGTCGCTGGACCAAAAAATTCTTCCGATGAGATGGGACTGTCGTGGGGTAGTCCCTCGATTAGTGCGGGTTGAGCCACGCAACACGACGCCACCTCTGCATTTGCGGGTTTACCCAATCTGGTCGCTGAGGCTTTTTGGCTGATGGTCCGACCAACATAATCTTCGAAGCCCTTCACGCTGTCTTCATCGATCAGTGTCGACACATCCACGTCGTCTGCATTTCCGTATCTAAGTTTTGAGGCCTTCTCCACGAAGAGTTGACGAAATTCGTCGTACACCGACTGCTCAATGATTACCCTGCTCGCCGACGCGCACCGTTGACCTGCATTGGAATACGCGCTGTCCACGGCAGTTGCCCCCGCCGCATCAAGGTCGGCATCAGCACACACAATGAGTGGGTTGGATCCCCCGAGTTCCACGATGGTTTTCGCAAGAACACGGGCTCCCGCTTCGACAACCATTTGACCAGTTCGGTGACTGCCGGTAAAGCTGACCAGCTCTGGTCCGGCCGCAATCAAAGCCGAGGCAACGTCGCCCTCGCCATGCACAACTTGAAGGGCGTCTTGAGGCACCCCCGCATCCCACATCATTTGTGCGAATCGGTTGGCACTAAGGGCGGTGGTCGGGGACGGCTTCAAGACAACACAGTTACCTGCCATGAGAGCAGGGAAGACCTTCCAAACATAATTGGGAAGCGGCGCGTTATAGGTAACAATCAACACCGCTACCCCGAAGGGAACTCGTTCAACCCGAATATTTTTACCCTCCCGCGCGCTCGGCAGAACGTATCCGGTCGGGTGCCGTCCGTGGGATGAGACAAGAAAGCCCATCTCCACAGCTCCAAATATCTCAGCCCTCGCCAACGGAAGGGTTTTTCCCGTCTCAGCCCTTACCAACTGGGCAAAGGCCTCCACATTCTGCTCCAGCGCTTGTGCGGCTGCCCTCATGACTCTTCCGCGACTTTCTATGGTCGTCGATCCCCACGAAGAAAACGCCTGCCGCGCTGTTGCAAGAACCGATGAAGCATCGTTCGGTGAGCTAAATTCAACCGTCCCGACCACGTGGTTGTCCAAGGGCGAGCGCCGCGTAAAACTTGCAGATGTCACCATGCGGTGTAACCACCATCAACAATCATGTTCTGGGCCGTCATCCCCTGGGAATCCCCAGACAAAAGGAAGACCATCGACGGAACAATATCATCGACGCTGAGCATCCTCTGCTGCGGAACGTGTCCCTCAAATTTTTCGACAAAGAGCGGGTCCTGGCCGGCAGCGACTCCCCCTAGAGTGAGCGCGTTGACCCGAATGCCCTGCGAAGAAAGGTGTGTTCCATACTGACGCGCCACAGCAACCAGGGCAGCTTTTGATGCGCCGTAGGCAGGGTGCTTCAACGAACCGTTGCCCTGATTGAAATGGCTGTAGAGCGCCGGCTTTGGGGACACAAGGCCATACAGCGAACCCAAAACGACGACCGAACTGGGATGCGCTAAGAAGGGAATGAAGGCATTGAAGGCGCTGACTACCCCAAACAGATTGACTCGGAAGATTCGCTCCCACTCTTTCGTGTCGTAATCAGTCAGGTCGGTGCGTCCCGAGCCAGGAATCGAATCGATACCGGAATTGAACACAATTCCATCAATCGGCCCTTCCGTCCCTAGGGCCTCGAGGACGCTTGCCGGCTGAATTTCGCCCGTGATATCTAGTTCAGCTCGCGTAACCAACGCTGGAAATTCCTCTGCGAGGGCTGCCAGCTCCAAATCGGACAGCACGTCTAGGCCCACAGATAGAGCAACACCCGACTCTTCAGCGATTGCCCGAACCCACCGGGGCCCCAAATTTCCCGCCGCCCCCACGACCAAAAACTTCTTGCCAGCAAGCCTCTTATTCGACATCGTCTAAGAGAATCGGCGTGAGCTTCGGGATGTCTGCGGTCAGAGCGCGCCCAATAAGAAGGTGGGCATCGGACGGGGGCACGCCGTGACCCGGCGAACGGTAGTCGAAATCCTCCTCCCGCAGGACATGCCCGGTTGCCAAGCTTTTTGATGCGACGACCATTTTGCTCAACTTCTTCAAGGGAGCAGCCTCGGATTCATACGCCCTCTTGACACCATCACCCATAGCTTCATGCGCTCTTTTGAGATCCCGCACCATCTTCCTCAGGCCATCTGGCTCTAGGGAGAAGGCATGGTCAGTGCCTTTCATTGCGCGATTCAGGGTGAAGTGCTTCTCTATGATTCTCGCCCCTAACACCGCGGCTACGAGCCCCATAGCGATCCCGCTATCGTGACCGGAGTAACCGATTGTGACGCTCGGATAGCGCTCGCGAAACGTCGAAATGACGCGAAGGTTCAACTCATCAAACTTCGGGGGGTACCCCGATGTGCATTGCATGACGGCGAGGGGGGCACCCTCTGTTTCAACTACCTTGACGGCCCGATCTACCGCCTCAAGAGTTCCGCCGCCGGTCGAGATTATGGTGGGCCTCCGCTTACTAGCGACATACTTCAAGAGCGGGGTGTTGGTGAGGTCGCAGCTCGCTACCTTAAACGCGGGAACATCTAGCTCCTCGAGGAAGTCGACACTGGGAAAGTCCCACGGCGTTGCAAAGAACTCGATTCCCTCGGACTTCGCTTCAGCAATGAGCGCCACATAATCTGCATGTTCGAATTCCAGGGCCTCGCGGTGCTCACCGTACGTGCGACCGAATGCGTTCTCGCTCTCGTAAGGTGCGTCGAACGCTTGCTGAGTGAAGAGAGCCTTATTGTCTCTTTTTTGAAACTTGACGGCATCCGCCCCGGCCGCAGCTGCGGCGCGAATCATCTGCTTGGCAATCTCGCGATCCCCTTGGTGGTTGTTCCCAATTTCAGCGACCACATACGGAACCGATGAGTCCGTGATGTCAGTCTGTCCGATGGAAAAAGAACGGGTGTCAGGTTTCTGAGAAGTCATAGCGAAACCCTACCCGGCTCAGTGGATACATCAGCGAACCTGGAATCACTGAGTGCGAAGCATGTCTATGCCGAACCGAAAAAAGCGTCGAAAGGCGTCAATGGGATGCCGAAGTGGGTATACCCAACGCTCGCGACGATCTAGTTGCGACTCCAACGCATCGAGGTGCGGGTGCGCCTCGGTTGTTTCCGGGTGCACGAGCGGCAGTGGCATTGCTGATGCCGGCACCTGGGCAACATAATCTTCAAACCGGGTGTGTGTGGAACCCTCGCCAAAGCCTACGTTTTCAACAAGATTGACTGCAGGGACGGCGCTGACGTACCCACTTTTCCGGAAGTGCACAGCGAAGGGGAGCGCCCAAGAATCGAGCTCCGCAGCTTTGCGCAGCATGGTCCGCATATTTTTCCTGCGCGCTCCAGCCGGGAGGCTCTGAACAATATCTTGCTGCTCGCCGGCGCTCCACCGGGCGTCAACATCACCGCTCGTGACGAAAGCGTTCCAAGTCCGCCCCCATGTCGCCCAGCCCCAAATCCGCAAATCCTTCGAAAAATCGTAGGAATGTGAACTAATAGCGTGCCCTCTCAGCCGGGACGCACCGCTTATGATGCCCACATCTGAGGAAAGGGCGTACCGGGTCAACAATTCGTCGCAAAAATCGAAAAACGTGAGGTCAGGAACACAATCGTCCTCGAGAATGACAGCTCGGTCTGTCGTCGTGAACACTTCCGTGAGTCCGGAGACAATCCGTTTTTTGAGACCGAGGTTGTGGTCCGAGTAAATGCGAACAACCTCACACTTCCACGCTAAGTCGGCAAAAAGCGCTCGAGTTTCGGAGACCCTGTTCTTGTCGTCAACATCATGAGGAACTGGCCCGTCGCAGACGACGTAGAGCTTGCCAGGGCGGGCTTTTTCAACAACGTCCAAGACGCGACGTGTCAGCTCCGGCCGGTTATAGGCCAGCACAACAACCGGGCTGCGTGACAAGGAGACACCCCCATTTCACTGATTCGACCAATGGGCAAAATTGCCAATTTCGCTGCGGCTCTTCCCTGCTTGTGACTAGCGTAGTGATGTGACATCCACGATTCGGCACATCAGCTTCTCGCAGGCGGGGGGTGCCGGTGGCGTTGCTAACACTCTCGCGGCGGAGCAAAGAAGTTTGGGATACGACAGCAAAGTTGTCTCCGTCATCAACAGCACCCTGCGAACACAACCAATGTTGAGCCCACTCCACACGGTAGCGGCAGGCATTGACGAGTACCTCCTGAAGAAGCAGCAATTCAACTCCTCACTCAGCCTGATTCGCGATCGGGTCCCCAGTTCTCTGGCGGAACAGATTCCGTCAGGGTCGATTGTGCATCTCCATGGGATCAACGGCGCGGTCTCGCTCGCCGAGGTGGCCGAGCTGTCAAAAAATCACCGGGTCGTGTGGACCCTGCACGACATGAACCCTTTCACTGGCGGGTGTCACTATTCTCTCGGCTGCACGGCTTTTGAGGCCGGCTGCGCACAATGTCCAGCAAGTACCGGACTGGGTCAACATCTCATCGAAAAGTCTTTTGCGGCGAAACAGCGTGCGTGGGCAGCCATGGATCAGATTTCTCTGGTCGCGCCCAGCCAGTGGCT
>CAKZKU010000124.1 GCA_937124545.1 uncultured Microbacteriaceae bacterium
ACGAAAAGAACTCTGGATCACCCCAAAATAACCTGTAAATGAATCTCAGCCAGCCACCGCTATTTTAACGATCTGAGACATCCCCTTGGCATCAGCGACCTCCATCATTCCGTATTTCTTGCGCCAACGATGGAGAGTTGCCACCGAAATTTGCTTCCGCTGACAGAAGCTTTCCTGGCTCAGGTTTCCGCTGTCGCATTCACGCAAAAACAAGAGGATTTCTTCAGGCTTGTGTCTCTTTTGTTTATTCTTTTCTTAGGATTTGGATTTCACCAAATCCTCTCACTCAACATGGACCATTTTTTCTGGCGGCGGCCATCCCCATAATCGATCCAATGCCCCAGAGCATATAGGTGAAGTTCCCCTGCGCCGCCAACACCCCACCGGGCACTCCGATGAAGGTCACTCCGCTGATTTCCGTCGCGATAATCGATCCGCTCACCGCCCACCATGGCAGAGATTTGCCACCACCAAAAAAATCCGAGATCGTCGACTGCTTCCCGCTCATCTTGTGGCCAATCCACGTCGTAATCGCGAGATACCCAATCAAGACCGCCAGATCGACGTAGGAAAACCATTCATTCATCCCCGCAAGAATGCCCAGTCCTCGATGACCTGTCGATAGCGGGAGTCCGATGAGTCTAAATTCTCCTCTTCCAGAATTCCTCGTCCCCAAATCGCCGCTCCATCGCGTAGATCTCCCCTCGTTGCTTGAGGAAGGCCTCCACTCCGGCCTTCATTGCCTCCGCATATACCGGAAGTTCCCCAATATTAGCTGCCAACTCCCGATCCATCGCCAAAGCCGCCTTTCGCCCGGACCACAAGGCCGTGGTCATGCCATGCGAAGACAAGGGATCAAATGCCGCAGCCGCATCACCCGCCGCCGCCCAATTCTCTCCCGCCGCTTCCGACAACCACCGCGTGCTGGCATCGGCTAAAACCGGCAGCTCCCTCACCTCATATCCCGCTGTTCCAATCCTCAGCCGCGTGAATTTCGCGTCTTCCACCGAAGCCTTCCACTGCGCCATGTCTTTGAAGACTCCTTCTTCCACCAAATCCGCATCGTAAAACCGCGACACCACCAACTTTCGATTGGGCAAAAGCGCCGAATACCACCAACCGTCCGGCCGCGACTCGATCATCGACCCTGCAGTAGGCTCGATCCCGGGATCGACCTGCGAAAGCACCGTCCAGGCCGCCAATTGTCGGTCCAGTCTCTTTCGCTCCGCCTGATGACGCGCAAATACCGCTCCCCGCCCGGAACAATCCAGAATCATCCGCGCATTCAACACCTCTCCAGACCCGGCCACTACCCGCCAGCCCTCTTCGAACCTCTCAGCTTCGCGAAAAGTCGACGAACACTGCTGAAATCCTCCCGCCGCCTGCCTCCACAACCATTTCTCGAATCCTTGCCGATCAATTTGCCAACCCGCGCCATCGAGCTGACTAATCGCACTTCGCTCGGTGACCTGATTCATACCCCATGCCGAGTAACTCGATTGGGCCTCTTGGTGACCTTGCGCCAGAAAGTCCTCCCAAAGACCGAGTTTCTTTAAAACCGGATTGGCAGCAGGCGACAAGGACTCGCCGATCTTCTCCCCCGACCGATTGGCCTGAGGAGACAAAACTATCACCGACCTCCCCGACTCCTTCAATGCGATCGCAGCCGACGCGGAGGCAATGCCGCCTCCAATGATAAGAACATCGATCACTCCTTCGGTTTGATGCCGAGATTCGGCTGTCCGTTTGTTTCGAGATCCATCGAGCCCCGGTCAATTTCTACGAAGATCCTATCTTTCAATTTCTTCGGAGCTCCCTCGTCCGATAGTCCCGGACGACTGACCACAAACCCCATACGGCCCCAAAGATCAACCATCGCCGCCAATCCATCGATGTAGCTGGCATTGGCGTGATAACCGATTCCGGCCACGCCTCTAGACCAGGCCACCCGACTATTGAAGAACTTCAAACGCGCTTCGGAAGACAAATCCTTCCGCTGCATCTGGTTATAATAGGCTTCCGGTAAAATATCGATGGGCAGCAATGCCGGCCACCAAACGGCATTCGGAAAATCATTGGAAAACTCCACAAACTGACAGCTAAAGGCATCGCCCTGCCAGGGAATGCCCATCCATCGCGTCAGATCACCCGGCATCTGCGCGCCAATCGGCGGCGGCGTGTCTTTGTATCCCTCAAATGCTTTCTTCGGAGTCAGCAAACGACCGATGTCTTGCAGCAAGCTCGGCCGATTTCCCAACGCGATCCGCTAGGGCGCCGAATACAT
>CAKZKU010000125.1 GCA_937124545.1 uncultured Microbacteriaceae bacterium
AGTCTTTTCTTTCTTCACACCTGTCATGGTTCGTCGTTCCAATGGGTTCCAGGGTCATCCGTGCCGACGATCATGTTGTCAGAGACGGATTGAGGGGGCAGGCCCCTCTCACTAAAGAACCTGTCGCATCCCTTGCGGAGTGCCCTCCCGTAAAGGAGACGGTTGGTGGAGTCGAGTTGTCGGCGCTCCTCTCTGCTATACTTAGAAGACCCTCGGCGTTTGTATGCTCCACGTTTAGCCATGCCTATCGCAATAGATTGGCTCTTGTATCCTAATTGCAAGGGATGCCAAAGCAAAAATGCGAACTTAGCGCGAACTCCTTTCGTAAGTCCTTGATTCTTAGTGTAACCTTACAGGTTCGAGTCCTGTCCCCGGTATAGTCCTATGGTGTTTTCTGGTGTGATTTGGGGGTAAATGGTGCGTTTTGGTGCCGTTTTTTGACGAGAGAGCACGATATGAGCATGCTGGAAATGCGAACTTTTGCGAACTGGTCTTTGCGTGGTTGGGGCTTTTGGGTATGGTCCGCGCCTAACGCCGAGGTATCCCGCGCACAATCAAACTCATACCCATCATGAAACTTCCAGAATACCCTACTCCGCCGCCCGACAAAGCCGCCGGTTGCTCGGATCACCGTCTTGTTCTCCCCAAGATCGCGGGGCGAAGCCTTGGTTGCTCTCTCAATGAGTTTGAGAGGCGCTGCAAGGTGTGGCTGGCGACCGAACAGGAGAAGCCGCTCCCCGATAATGCTTTGGTCGCGTTGCTGTGTGACGCAGTGCGCCTCGGTCGTGAATACGGGGATACGATGACAAATTATAGGGAGAACGTCCAGCGTGAGGCACCGCCCCGAGCATCAACCACCAACGAAGGAGAAAAATAATGGAATCAGAATCGACTATCGAAACACCCCATCGGGAGGGCGATTGCTCTCCACGCGCTTGTTCTGCGGCTCGGGAATTAGCCGACTGCCACGAAATGCTTGCGCAGATGGCGAGCGACGAAGGCGAACGGGAAGACGCTCAATGCGAGATGGAGATAGCAAGCACGATTCGCCGTCTCGTCGCCACGCTGGAAGACGCGAACAGCCTTTGTCGATCCGCGATGCAGATAGCCGAGCGCGATGAAGCAGAGACGAACTGGGAGGCTTTTCGCGGTCGCCTCTCAGAATCACTCAAGCGGCAGCACCGCGTCATGTATCCTGAGCAGAACGCTGAGCCCACGGACCAGCCATGACAGCGCCCGTTCGATCACCGCTTGCCCTTGCTAGCCTTCCTGCCGCTCCGACTCGCGGCGGGTGGCTGGTTCGGTGCGGCGCTTTGTTCGGCTTTGAGGGCGGCGAGTATTCGGGGGCGCATCCACTCCGGGGGGGCCTTCCCGGCCCGGTAATCGTCAACGGTCCGCTGCGGGATCTTGAGGCCAAGAAGCCACTGGCGCGGGAACTCGCGCCATGCGGCGGAAAACTCGGAATCGGTCATGGGTTGACCCTAAAAGAAAGTTGCGAAATCCGCAAGAATAGATTGGACATACTGCGAAATTCGCAACATACTAGGGGCATGATGAAAACGAAATTACCCCGCCGAAAAATCGCTGGAAGTCATGGGCCCCACCGTAGCTTTTGCGGGTGGTTTGTGGGCCGTGACCGCGTGAAGCCTCCCCGACTAATTGGCCATCTTCAACTCAACGGGGTGATCCGTATGGAGGTTTTCGAGATCAACGGGGAGCGGTTCGCTGCGTCGTTTGGTCCCTCCAAACTGGACTCGCTCGACTCCATCTTGAGCGACTACCCGGCCTTTGTTTTTGAGCCGAACGGCGTCTCTGACCCGCCCGGAGGGGGATTGAAG
>CAKZKU010000126.1 GCA_937124545.1 uncultured Microbacteriaceae bacterium
TCAAAACTCCTTGGATCAACTTCAGAACTTGCGGAACATAATCAGCTCGCCAATCCGTATCTTGCGAGGAAGCTTGCTGACTGGCTGAAGAAGAGAGCTGAGGTGCGGATTGCGGATTCGGGAACGCTCCCATCCAACTGCTTTTTGGTTAAAGACGAGAACGCTTCTCCGGCCGCGATCCAAGGCAGCTCAGAATTCACTCTGGCTGGTCTCGGTGCTAAGTCCGGCAAGCGCCGAGACATGAACATGCTCATCTCAGACGAAAAACAAGTTCAAGCATTGGAACAATGGTTTCTCGCCGTTTGGAATGACTCACAAGCAGTGAAGGAAGGCAAAGAGGAACTGCTACAGGCGTTGAAGGAGATTTACCGCGACCGTGACGCTCGCCATATCTACTTCACTACACTCTATAAAGTTTTTCAGGACATCCTCACCAATGTTGACGAGGAAAACCTCACGCGCACAGGTTTCAAAGATACGGCAGTCTGGAGCAAACTCTACAACTTCCAACGCGACGGCGTGCTTGGAGCGATTGATAAAATCGAGAAACACAACGGGTGCATCCTCGCGGACAGTGTTGGGCTTGGTAAGACTTTTGAAGCACTCGCAGTCATCAAATACTACGAGCTTCGCAACGACCGAGTTTTGGTGCTTTGCCCGAAACGTCTTCGAGACAACTGGTCGCTCTACCGCGAAAACGACAGGCGCAATATTCTCCTGCGCGACCGATTCAATTACGACATCCTCAATCACACAGACCTGACGCGCACGAGCGGACTTTCGGGCGACATCAATCTGGAGACTCTGAATTGGGGTAACTACGACCTCATCGTAATCGATGAGTCACACAACTTCCGCAATGCCCCCGCCCGCAATGAGGGCATTACGCGCTACAGCCGTTTATTGGAGGAAGTCATCAAGCAAGGTGTAAAAACGAAGGTCATGCTACTTTCAGCGACTCCGGTGAATAACCGAATGAATGACCTGAAAAATCAGATCGCATTCATCACCGCCGACAATCCAGCTGCACTTGAGAAATCTGGCATTCCAAGCTACGAGCAGACACTTCGCCGTGCTCAGGCAAAGTTCAACGAGTGGCAAAGCAGTGATGGAGACAAAACCACCCGCAGCCTCATTGATAACCTTGGACATGATTTCTTCCGCTTGCTGGAGTTGCTCACCATTTCGCGCTCCCGCAAGCACATCGAGAAATATTACGACGATCCGAAAGTCGGCAAATTCCCAGAGCGTCTTCAGCCGCAGAACCCGAAACCGGACTTCGATACGGCAGGCCGCTTGCCAGAAATCAAAGATATCAATAAGACCATCCTACAGCTAAGCCTCTGCGCTTATTCGCCGATCAGCTATCTGAAGATGGACAAAGTGGCCGACTACGCCGAGCGCTATGACTACAAGCTCAAGAGCGGTTCTGTCTTCAGTCAGGCAGACCGCGAAAGCAGCCTAATTCATCTCATGCGGGTGAACTTGCTCAAACGTCTCGAAAGCTCCATCCATGCCTTTGAGCTGACCTTGGAAAAACTACTTCACATGATCGAAGGCATCCTATCACGCCTCGACGATCAGAGCCTCGAAGAGTTTGAGGAACTGGACATCAACGAGATTGATCCAGAGGCAGACGACTATGCTCCCTTCATGGTGGGCAAGAAAGTTAAAGTTCTCCTGAAGGACATCGACCTCATGCGTTGGCGTCCAGAGTTGGAGGGTGATGCCGCTTTGCTCCGTGAGCTGTTGTCTCAGATCAAACAGGTTGATCCTTCGACCGACGCGAAACTCGCAGACCTCAAGGCACTCATTCGCGACAAAGTGGAGAACCCCATAAATAAAGGGAACAACAAGGTGCTCATCTTCAGCGCCTTCTCCGACACCGCCGAATA
>CAKZKU010000127.1 GCA_937124545.1 uncultured Microbacteriaceae bacterium
GGCCCGAAGCGGGGGGTTCTTTTAATCACTACGAAGCACTGAAACGAGAAATCGGCTCAGTGGATCACAAGACATACGAGCGGCTGGCAAAACAGGCGGCAAGGAGAGCGGGTATCTAATGGCTAGATCACGAAACATAAAGCCCGGCATTGCCACCAACGAGGAGCTGAACGAGCTTGATCCTCTCGCTCGCTGGTTGTTCGTTCTCTCTTGGACAATAGCAGATTACAACGGCAATTTTGAGTGGCGACCAAAGAAGCTAAAACTGACTCTTTTGGGGTATGACGATTGCGATATTTCAGAACTCGCGATAAATCTGGAGCGCTCTGGATTTTTTCGGTTCTACTCGGACGGCAATAAAATCTATGTCCATATCGTCAATTTCACCAAACATCAGAACCCGCACAAGAATGAAAAGGCTGCGGGCACTGATATTCCTGAATACTCAGATGCTCTCTCGCAAGTTGTTGATTTACCTACACTCACGATAAATCCAGATAAATCGCGATTAATACGGAACGAGGACGGAACCGCTCCGGCTGATTCCCTCATCCCTCATCCTGATTCCCTTAATACTCCTTCGGAGAGCGAGCAAGTCGCTCCTGACCGCAAAAAAGAACTTTGGAAGCAATGGGCAGACCTAGCAGGAAACAAAACCAGATCGCTCATTGGGAAGCTCATCAAAGATCACGGAGAGGAGTCTGTACTCGAAGCAATCGAAGTCACCCTAGCCAACCATCCTGTTGACCCTGTTGCGTACATCACGGCCACCCTGAGGAAACCGCCAGAGAAAACCGAGGTGATTACCTTCCTGACCGACAAGGGGGTTTCTGGGGAACTGGCGACCAAGTATTTCAACTCACGAGCATCGACCGGATGGAAGCGGGGGAACACCCGCATCGTCAACTGGATCCCCGATGCCCAAAATTACATTGACGCTTGCATGGAGGCTAGAACATGAGCGCAGAATTCGTAGAACAGGCGGTACTGGGTGTTGTCTTGATGGGCGGCGCTGACGTACTCGCAGAGTTGGACTTGCACCCGGATGAATTCCAGAGCCAATCGCACCAAGAAATCTATCAGACCATTCTTGAGCTTCACGAAGATCGGATAGCGATTGATCCGGTGACGGTCACTGAACAACTTAGTGCTAAGAAGATTCTGAACCAAGTCGGGGGGCATGGGTATATCTCTGACCTCGCCCAGAACTCACCGACTACGACCAATGCGATTGCTTACGCCACAGCCGTCAAGGACGCTGCACTGGTTCGCCGGTTGCTCAGGGTTAATTCCCAGATTGTCGAAATGGCTCAGGGTGAGGATTCGGCCGAGGAGAAACTGGCGAAGGCGCAAGCCCTGATCACCTCTGTCCAGACTGGAGGCGAAAGCACCGAGAAGGGAATTGATGAATCTATGCGTGAATTCTTGGGGTGGCTGGAGCGCAAAGAGCCTGAAATGAAATCGGGATTCTTCGATGGATTTACAGGCGGTATTCCTGTTGGACTGATTGCGCTTGCTGCCGGAACGGGGCAGGGCAAAACAGCATTTGCGCTGAACATCGTCAAGAACCTTTTGGACAAGTCCGTAAATTTCTATTCGTACGAAATGCCAGCGAGTCAGTTAATCGCAAGACTCCAATCCAACATGAGCAACGTGCCATATCAGCGAATGAGGGATCAGGAAATGACCTCCTCGGATTGGAATGCGGTAGCGGCAAGTTCGCGGACGCTGAAGGCTCACGGAAATCTGAGAATCACCGACAAGACGCTGCACATTGACCAACTGTGCGCCCACGCAAGACGAACTAAAAACCGCTACGGACTGGACTTGATTGTGGTCGATTACATCCAACTGGTTCCGTCAGATGGGTCGAGCAGGGAGCGCGAAGTGGCGAACATCACTCGGAAGCTGAAAGGCTTGTCGATGGATTTGGATATACCTGTCATCGCTCTCTCGCAGCTCTCACGCGAACACGAAAAGCGCCACAACCCAAAGCCACGACTTCGAGACTTGAGAGAGTCAGGAGCGATAGAGCAAGACTCCGACATGGTTCTGTTTCTCTATGACGAATCCAAGTATCTGGACGATTCCCAATGGGAGGGATTGACCGAACTCTACTCGGAGAAATACCGACACGGCGAGAATTTTAGATTGTTTCTGAAGCAGGAACTTCACTGCTACAGATTCGCAAAACACGAGGGCACAGCGCCCGCATCACGGAAGCAGAAAATCAATTTGGAGGCAGCATGAACAACGGACTAGCAGAGGCATTCCAAGCCCAACCACCCGCACCTTGCGAGGATGGCTGTAGCAATCGGGAGAAGTGCGCAAAAGAGCTTTTGGCTTGTGCGGATTTCTGGAGGTACACCAATTTCAAGCGCCCGATATTCAAGGGTGACCGGATTCCGTCTAGGGAGATATTCGACCGTGTTGATAAGCGCGAAACCT
>CAKZKU010000128.1 GCA_937124545.1 uncultured Microbacteriaceae bacterium
CCAAGATAGTTACGGAGCGTGCTGGTTACCCAACGCCCCCACTGCTGGGAGGGTGGCGGTAGATAGGAATCGGGGATGCTCATACATAAACCTCATCGCGCCTTAGCGGCATCAGTGCGTAGTCCTTGAAGTTTACCTCACCGAATGTCGCATTGAAGTCCGAGAACACCAGTGGCGGGTAGTCAAAGATAACAGCGTCATCCCATGTTGCGGCCAGGCCAGACCAACCAGCTTCCAGGTCCGACCAGGTGGCAGCGCCGTACACATCGTCCAAGTCGCTAAAGAGCGTGTCGTACTCAGCGTCCAGCGAAACGATGTCGGGGGTGATGGTGGTCGATCGCACGCGGTACATGGCGTCATCAAGCTGGACCCTAGAGCCAGCAACCTCACCGAAGCCCTGGGGCACCTCGTTGCCCAGCGTGGTGGTGAATTCGTCGAAGCTCAGGCCCGAGTAGTCGGCGTTGAAATTGCTAAAGCTGTAGCCGGTCGCCAGCGAGTCGTCGAAGTCATCGAACGTCGGGTAGAAGATCGACGGGATCGAGCCCTCAAGACGGGGGAACGTGTTGCTGCTGGTGCTGTACGTTTGAGTCGGCAAAGAGTACAGACGCCGTGCAAACAATGCGTAACGCTTGGCGTCTTCAAGAGTGTCAATAGCCGGGTTGTCAATCTCGTCACCCTTGACCGTCGGCGTGTCGCTTACTGTCAGGCCAGTCTTCTCCGTGTAAAGCTGACGGTTGTAGTCCATACCCGTGCCGACAATACGGAGCGTGGAGTAGCTCGTGGAGCCATCGCTGATGCTAATGCTGTACGGCGACAGGGGCTCGTATGTGGGGCCAGTAATGGTGACCTTGACCCTGGACCCATCGCCCAAGATTTCGAAGGCCATGTCCCCGCCGTAGTCGCTCCAGAACGCAGCGCTCACGGGCAGGTTGTCGTTACCGGAAACCGAGTAAACGGAAGCTATGTCGTACTCTTTGGTAACCGTATCTTGCACAGTGGGTTGTTGCACGGAAGTCAGGAAGAACTCCAGGTCAATCTCAAACTCTGTGGTCTCGTTGGCCGCAACCTGGTACACCTGCACTTCGGAGTTCCAACCGCCCTCGGGGTAGACCAGGTAGTCCGTGCGCGCAACGTAGTTGTAGTACGCCACGTCGAAAGTCTGGGCCAGCTCGATGTCCTGAATCTGCCAGCTCTTGTCGATGATGTTGGTTGCGTCGATGAGGCGTTGACGCGCAGGACGCACAACAATGTAGTCGCGGATAACCGTGACCTCCACCTCGTATGCGGAGCACAAGTCCTTGACGTACACCCAGGCGTCGCCCTCGAAGCCGGGTACGCGAACGGTGGCGGCGCTGAGCCCTGCGTCCTTGAGGATGTTCGTGGTGATACCCAGGTCGTTGAATACGCCTTCGAGGATGTCACCGATAGCACCAGATCGCGGAGGGATAATCGTGTCCACGTTGAGCAGTGCTAGCTTGCTACGACCACCCATCGTAACGGTGTCGTTGTTGCCGCTGACCGATTCCACATCTCCGAGAACGGAACCGTGAAAATTGTCTTGCAGGTAGAACTCGTCCTTATAGAGAAGGATTGACGCATCGTTGTCATTGAGCACCTCGATGCTAACATCACCGATGGCACCAGACTCGTCACCCGGCACCAGCGGGGTCGAGCCCTCGGTGTACGAGTAGTTGATGACGTTAGATGCGTGCCCAGCAAAGCGCCCGGTTCCCGACAGGCGCACGAAGATGTCCCCGCCGGGGTCTTGCACGAGGTTGTCGATTAGTGACCATGTGCCACCAACGAAGCCCCACTGGTCAGCGAGCTGATACCAGAGCATTACGCCTCGCTAACTGGGTCCCAGCTCTGGGTTCCTTCGTTCCACATGTAATCCCCATCGGGCCGAGCGACAGGCGCAACCCAATCATAGTTATCGTCAAGAACCCAAGACTCAAAAGGCTTAGGTGCAATAAAAGCATCCTCAATCTCGTCGTAGGTGTAACCAACACCAGGATAGTTTCCTCTAATGTTTGCGTTGTAAGAACATTGGATTACGTCGCTCGGGTTGTAGCCGTGAAGTCCAGCCAAAAACTCCTGACCAAGCTCTTCTTGTTCAACACCGTCAGCGTCCGTAATAACAGAGTTTTCCACGACGTGAACCTTCGACACGAACCCGTTTTTCATATAAGCAAAATGAGCCATTATTGAGCCACCCTTACGATTACTAGACCGGAACCGCCAGCTTTGCCTTGACGGTAGCTAGAGCCACTGCTTGTGTCGGAACCACCGCCGCCACCGGAACCGGTGTTCGCAACGCCAGCGTCGGCGATGTGAACATTACCGGTAGCGCCACGACCCCCCACTGTAGTGCTGTTGGCCACACCACCCGCGCCCCCTGGGTCTCCGTTGCCGTTCCCGCCACCGCCACCACCGCCGGAAACCCCTATGTTAGTCCCGGTGAAAGTGAGGGTCTGACCATCGCCACCGTCGCCGCCAGCGGTTCCTACGACAGACTCACCATCTTGA
>CAKZKU010000129.1 GCA_937124545.1 uncultured Microbacteriaceae bacterium
TTCAAAATGTTCGTCGGGTCAAAAACGGCCTTGATTTCCCGTTGGAGACGCCATTGCTCATCACCCAGCTCGTCTCGGAGCCAGCGGCTCTTGAGAAGCCCCACACCGTGTTCGCCAGTGAGGGTTCCCCCCAGCGCCACCGCTTCGCGGAAAAGGGCGTCGGCGGCTGCCCAAATATGTTCGGGGGCTTCTTCTTCCGGGAAGATGAAGTTGGGGTGCAGGTTTCCATCGCCCGCGTGCGCGACCGTCGGAATTTCCACCTGAAACTCTTCTTCGATGCGTCGGATCGCGTCAAACATGGCCGCTAGTTGTGACCGGGGCACAGCAACGTCCTCGATAAGAACGTTCCCCACTGCCTCCATTGCCGGATGCATCGCTCTACGGAAAGCAATGAGGTCCTCTCGGTCTTGACCGATGTCCACGGTGAGTCCGATCCCCAGCCAGATTTCCGCTATTTCTCGGGCGTCCTGCTCGGCGCTGGGGCCATCGGTTTGTGCAATCAGGTGGGTCATCCCCAGGGGGAGGTCGGTTCTAGCTAGGTAGCGCGAGATGTGGTCAGCGGCTTTGGCATCCAGCAGCTCCAAGATTGCGGGCCTCGCCCCAGCGGTGATTGTCGCGGCGACAGCGTGAGCTGCCACAGTGGTTTCCGATGTGACCCCGCTGATAGTCCACACGGGGGAGGTGTCCAGGGGTTTAAGCGCTACGGTCGCTTCCGTGATGATTCCCAGAGTCCCCTCGGAGCCAACAAACAATGCAGCAAGGTCAAAGCCGGTGACTCCTTTGACTGTCTTATGACCTACGCGAATAATTTCGCCACTGGCAAGAACCACGGTGAGATCGAGCACTGCTTCTCGGGTGACGCCGTATTTGACGCAGAGCAGCCCTCCCGCATTGGTGGCGATGTTGCCTCCCACAGTGGACCAGGCCCGACTCGCCGGGTCTGGCGCGAACCACAAACCGTATTCTTGGGCCGCCTCGTTCAGGTTGGCATTGATGACCCCAGCCTCGACAATCGCCCAGCGGTCTTCAGCAGAGATTTCCAGAATGCGATTCATCCGCTCGAGGCTCAGCACGATTTCTCCCGGTGAACCGATTGCGCCCCCGGCGAGGCCGGACCCAGCGCCCCGGGCGACTACTGGCGTCTGAGTCCTGTTGGCGATGCGCAGCACAGTGGCAACATCTTCGGTCGATTCGGCGAATACCACGCACAGGGGATCCCCAGAGCTGCGGTGCCCAGACTTGTCTGCGCGAGTAGCTTCCGTGTCCTCAGGATCGACACTAACTCGGTGCCCCAACGCATCCTGAAGCGATGCGAGAGCACCCTGTGTTTCGGCTGGCACAAGACGGTCAGTCTTCATGCTTTTCAGACTACTGATACTGCGCGACTAGGCCACGGGTGGACGAGCCACGAGTGCGGGGCCGGTGAGGATGTAATTGCCTGCGGCAAACGGCATCAGTGTCGTAGACCCTGGTAACAGGGTGTGCTGCGTACCGCTCTCGAGAGTGAGCTCTACGCCATCGTCCAAGGCAATCACTACGGCGAAGCCTGCGGCAATTTCCGTGGGTGATTCGACGCGGTCCAGTCGAAAGAACTTTGCCGCCTCGGGGGCCAAAGCGTTTCCCGGTTGTCCACCGCGGCGAATGAGCGCCTCCACATTTTCTGCAGACCGCGCAGAGTTCTCGACAGCGGTTAGCGCCAGTTCAAATCCCAGGTCAAGATGCCCATCTTTCTCACCGTCGAGATCAAAACCTTCCCATTCGAGCAGAATTGACAGGTCTTCGGGTTCCTGGACTTCGGCCAAAAAGATCCCTGCACCAATGGCGTGTAACACACCGTGGGGCACGAAAACGCAATCACCCGCTTCGACGTGAATTTCGTGCATCAACGGCAACACAGAACTGATGTCTTGATCTTTCACCCGAGCTAGCAGGTCGTCGGGAGCGATGTCTGTGGTGAGGGAGAGGTAAACGGTCCCGGGGCTCAGGATGTACCAGGCTTCCGCTTTGCCGTGAGCAGCGGCGACATGGGTCTGCGCAAAATGCCCGTCGGGGTGCGCATGCACGGGTAGCCGCTGGCCCGCGTCAAGGAGCTTCACGAGCAGCATGCAGTCGTGTCCGTACCTTGCAACGTGCTCGGGCCCCAGCCAGATTTCGGGTGCACTCGCGATGGCGTCGGCCAGGAGTTCTCCACTTTCCAGACGAGTCATTCCCTCGGGCGCCTTGCCGCGGACGCTCGTCGTTGAACCGACCCAGTCTTCTGGTGTGTTTGGCTCGTGTCGTTTAGTCCCGCGGAAAGCAGCAATCTGTGCTCCGCCATGATAAAACCTGGCGGCCGGTTGGTTGGCGGAGAGTGTGATGGGTTCCATGGGCATCCTTTTCGCTACCGGTTATCGAGGACTGAGGCGAGTGTGGCGTCGTGGCGCAGGAGATTATCGACGGTGACGCCGCGGCCGTCCATGACCGCGGCGGAGCATGCGACGGCGAGGGACAGAGCCTGCTCGGGCGTAGCGCCGGCGCACAAACCGTAGAGCAGTCCCGCTGTGCTGGCATCGCCGGTACCGGTGGTGGTCACGGGGTGGGGCACGGGCAGTGGGGCGATCATCAATGTTCGGTCTGCCCACAGGTCAGCAAGAGGTTCCAATACTTTCCCGCCCGAGCGCAGGCGCTCGGCGGAAGCCGTTTTGAGATAGAGCCCGTGCTCGCCGGCAGAAATCACAGCAATCGCAACTCCATCGACGATGAGCTGGTCCGCAAGTCGCTGGACCAACGCTGGCGAATAGGGCTCCTCAATGCGCAGGGCTGAAGTTAGATCATCCAAGCTCGGGGTGACGATGTCGCTGTGGGAGAACACAGAGGAATAGATAGCCCCCCAATCCAGTTCTCCGACCGCCGAGTGAGGATCGACGACCGCGAGATCCAATGAGGTCGTCACGCCTTCTGCGCGGGCACGCGTGAAGAGCTCCTGCAGGGGTGATCCAGAGTTTTCGAGCAGTCCCGGCAACAGTGGGGGATACCCGACGTGAAGCACACCGTGGCCGTTGGCACTGACCGAAGCACCATCGAATTCCGCGTTGGCTCCCGTGTGGTGCCAGAACGTTCGATCGGTGCCGCTGTGTTCAACAACCAAGCTGTACGACGTTGCGAGCTTTTCCGATACCGCGAGGTGAGGGTCTCGAAATCCTTCTTGAGAAAGTTTTGCCAGCAGAAGGCGCCCCAGCTCGTCATCTCCGACAGTTCCGTAGGGAACCGTCTTGATTCCTAGGTTGGTTAGTGCCGTGCCGGTGTTCGCAACGGCGCCGCCCAGGCTGATGGACAGTGGCCCCACTTCGATAAGAGCACCTGGATCGATTCGTGCCTTATCCGCGAGCAGTGGCGTCACATCGAGGCAGATGTGCCCTGCAACAGCAATGGAGTGCACGCTTTCCTCCCATTTTTCGCCAAGGGACCAGGTTCTGCCTCAGCTCGACAACCGTATCCCAGCGGATAAACTCTGACACATCTGGGGCCTGGTTTCGATGCCACCCTGTTCGGTCACGAAGGAGATCTAACGCCATGTCACAGTTCCGCCTTAATCGACTTTTCAACCCGGACTCGGGTCGCGCCCTGGATGTCGCAGTGGATCACGGGTTTTTTGGTGAGCCTTCATTTATTGCGGGTATCGAAAACATGAATTCCGTTGTCGGCACTCTCGTGAAAGCCAACCCTGATGCGGTTCAGCTCACCATCGGACAGGCCCGTATCCTGCAGAGCTTCCCGGGCAAACACAAGCCCGCACTGGTTTTGCGAACCGATGTGGCCAATGTCTACGGCAACCCCTTGGATGAGCACATTTTCAGCCACCACCTTCCCCACGCCATCGAAGAAGCGGTTCGACTAGACGCGGTGGCTGTCTGCGCGAATTTGATGCATCTGCCCGGTCGCCCCGAAATACGCGAAGCCAATATTCGCTCCATCATGGCGTTGCGTGAACGGGCCACCCAGTTCGGAATGCCGTTGATGATTGAGCCGCTGGTGATGAGAGATAACGCCGAGGCCGGTGGTGGGTACATGGTCGATGGCGACACCAGCAAGATTGTCACCCTGGTTCGTCAAGCAACGGAGCTCGGTGCTGACTTGATCAAGGCTGACCCCACCGACAACGTCGCTGATTACGACAAAGTGATTGCCGTCGCTGGTGACGTGCCGGTCCTCGTCCGAGGAGGAGGCCGTGTCGACGACCGGACGCTGTTGGAGAGGACCGTGGCGGTCCTGGAACGCGGCGCAAGCGGCATTGTTTATGGACGAAACATTGTCCAGCATCCGAATCCCGCTGGGATAACTGCCGCTCTTATGGCGATTCTGCACCGGAACGCTGGAGTTGATGAGGCACTAGCTCTCATAGAACCGAGCTCTTCGTGACCCCCCGGATCGTCAATGTCGCGATCATCGGAGGCGGCCTCATGGGCCGTGAAGTTGCTGCAGCGCTGCAGCGTTGGCCCTCACTCATTGATCACCCCGTGCGACCGCAGCTCACCGCAGTGTGTGACATCAACGAAGCGGCTTTGGGATGGTTTGACCAGATCGTCTCGGTGGCCACCAAAGTTACGGACTACCGCCAATTACTGGATGACCCTTCGATTGACGTCATTTACGTCGCTGTTCGTCACGATCTGCACGAGAGCATTTATCGCGAGGTAATCGCCGCGGGTAAGGGCCTTCTCGCAGAAAAACCTTTTGGCATCGATGAGGCCGCCGCCAAGTCAATCGTGGCCGCTGTCGAGGAGCATCCAGAGAGTTTCGTTCGATGCTCCAGCGAGATGCCATTTTTCCCAGGGGCTCAGATGGCCCTCAATTACGTGCGCAGCGGCGCGCTGGGCACGATTATTGAGGCCCGCAGTAGCTTCCTCCATTCCAGTGACTTAGACCCCGCGAAGCCGATTGGCTGGAAGCGGCAAAACAAGTACTGCGGAGAAGCGGGGGTGCTCAACGATTTGGGGATGCATACCTGGCATGTTCCCCTCCGGCTGGGTTGGGTTCCAGACCAGGTGTTTGGTGTCTTCCAAAACATCGTGCCCGAGCGGCCAGGCCCGGACGGGTCGGTGGTGGAGTGCGACACCTGGGAAAACGTTGTTCTTCACAGCTGGGCAAGCCACGAGGGGGTAGCTTTCCCGCTAACAACGGAAACCAAACGGATTGCCCCGGGCGAAAAAAACACCTGGGTTTTTGAGGCAATCGGTATGAACGGCGGGGTCCGCTTCAGCACCAAAAACCCTAAGTTGGTGGAGGTTTTCGATGTCGTTGATGTGCCGGGCCAGGGTCGCGAACAGGTCTGGCAGCACATTGATTCAGGCAGTCAGTCGGTATGGCCGACTGTGACCGGACCGATTTTCGAATTTGGCTTCTCCGATTCGATACTCCAGATGTGGGCTGCCTACCTCGCTGAGCGAGAGGGGCTGCTGGGTGATCGTTTTGGCTGCGTCACCCCGCACGAAGCATTGGAGACACACAGGATTTATCGAGAAGCGAGAGACTCGGTTGCTTCTCGGTTGGGAGCGACCGACTGAGGCCCACAACTGCTGCGGGGTGCAGTTCGGTTTGAACCAATCGGTAGTCTGTCCGGATAACTCGAAGAGGAGCCTTAGGTGACAACTAGCAATTTGAACATCGGTGTCGTCGGAGCAGGCGTCATGGGCTCCGGACACCTTGAATACCTTTCGCAAGAAGTTTCCGGTGTGACGGTTGCTGCCGTGGCCGAGCCGGATCAGGCTCTACGGCGCAGTGTCCTCGAGCAGTGGGGGATTGCCTGTGCAGAATTTGGGGCCCTCGAAGAGATGCTCGATGGGGCCGAGTTGGACGGTGTGGTCATCGCCTCACCTGACCGTTTTCACGCCGAGAGCATCAAGTTGTGTTTATCCCGCGGGATGCCGGCGCTGTGCGAAAAACCCTTGGCGCAAACTCTCCAGGACGGCGAGGAGCTCGCTGAGCTTGCTCAGGTGTCCCTGAGCGAGACGGGGCGGCCTCTCATCCACCTGGGATTTATGCGCAGGTTTGACCCTCCGTTCGTTGAGGTGAAAAAACTTATTCAATCCGGCGACCTCGGGTCTGTTCTGTACATCAATGCCTCGACGCGCAATGTTGCCTCGCCGGGAATCACGAGCGATGAGCTTCTCACGAACATCGCCATCCATGAGGTCGATACCCTGCGGTGGCTGCTCGAGGACGAGTGGGCGAAGCTGAGTGTTCTCAGCGGCAGGCCCACCTCAGCAGCCCCGGAAAACACGCGAGATCCCATCGTCCTGACCGGCACCACCGAGGCAGGCGTGATGATTGTGGCGGACATTTTTGCCAACAACTCGTATGGGTATGACGTTCGGTGCGAACTCACGTTCGAGCGCGGCGTTGTCCGGGTGGGAATTTGGGGTGATGTTTCGATTGTCCAGAATCATGAACACCCCGCGCATCCCGCTTTTGCTCTGGGGGAGAACTGGATTGCCCGTTTCCGTCAGGCCTACATTGACGAGCTCAAGGCGTGGACCAACACTCTGAGGGGGATCCCCTCTACCGAGTTAGCCACCATTGATGACGGACTTCGCGCACTCCAGGTGTTGAACTGGGTGGTTTAGCCCTGGGCCAAGCTGGGGTGTGAGCCAAGTTGGCGGCACACTTCCTCGGCGACCTCGATGTTGGTGACGATCTCCTCGTGGGTGTGCACCGGTGACTCACTCAAGCCCTGACTGACGTAGTACGCGAACCATTCAGCCTGGTAGTACAGGCCTGAATGACCGTTTACATCGGTCCCATCGGACCAGCTTTCTTCTGTTTGGTACAGCTCCTTGTCGGAGAGGCGCAGCGTTGTGGGAACAAAAAACGGGTGATCGAGGGTGAGGGCTTTGTGCTCTCCGGAGATAGTGGCTTGGCAAGGGAAGGTTGCGACACCCGAGATGACCAGCGTCGCAATCGCGCCAGAGGGGTATTCGAGGCGAACCAGCGATTCTTCGTCGAGCCCGTCCTTTGTGCATCGCCCTGAGGCGGTGATCGTCGATGGCTTCCCAAAAGCTTCGTACGCCAGGGCAATCGGGTAGATCCCCATGTCGTAGGTGATTCCGCCGGTGCCTGACTGCCACAGTCGATCGATCCCTCGATTATCAACCGCAAAACTGGCGAGCAGGCCCTCCGGAGCGCCAAACTCGTTGGAGTCCAGAATCTGCCGGATAACGCTGGACTGCGGTAGGTAGCGAGTCCACATGGCTTCGGTCATGAAGAGTCCCTTGCTGCGGGCCAGCGCCAAGGTCTCTTGACACCGGTCCGATGAATAGTGCAGGGGCTTTTCCACCAGGACATGCTTGCCGGCATTGAGCGCAGCTTCAGCAAGGTCAAGGTGGCCGTCGATGTGATTGGCGATGTAGACGGCATCAACCGTGTCTGACTGGAACATTTCGTCGTACGAGCCAAAAGTGTTCTCGATCGCGTACTGCTTGGCGAAGGCTTGAGCGCGTTCTATCGAACGCGAAGCAACGGCAGCGATTCGCTGTGACCCATAGCTGGTGACCGCTGCCGCGAAAATGCTAGCGATTTCTCCGGGAGCAGCAATGCCCCAGTTTAGGGAGGGGATGGCGTCTTTGGGCAGTTCGACAGGGGAGGGAAAGTTCATGGTGAGAGGGTACTCCATCGTCGAAGGCCCCTAATTGGTGGGCGCGAGAACTAAGGCATGCCTGCGCCACAAGCCTCGCTGGCCCGTGATGGTTGGCTAGCATGTGGGAACGAACCGCCCGAAGGAGCCGAGGCCCTATGCCCACTGTGATTGGCGTGGACTCCTCCACGCAGAGCTGCAAGGTCCTCGTCGTTGAGTTGGAAACGGGCGACATCGTCTCGGAGGCCTCCACTTCACATCCCGATGGCACCGAAGTGAACCCCGAAGCGTGGTGGGATGCGCTTCAGACAGCGCTCGCTCAGGTAGACACTTCCCACGCGCAAGCGGTTTCTATAGGGGCCCAGCAACACGGGATGGTGGCACTGGATGAGTCCGGGAGCGTGGTCCGCCCCGCCTTGCTCTGGAATGACACACGCTCCGCTGCGCAAGCGGAGCAGATCGTGTCGGAGTTTGGCAGTGAGGGGATTACCAAACGCACCGGATCGGTTCCCCTGGCATCCTTCACCGCCACCAAGCTCGCCTGGATGAAGCAGAACGAGCCCGACCTTGCGGCACGGGTTGCCGCGGTGGCATTGCCTCACGACTGGCTGATGTGGAGGCTTCAGGGGTACGGCCCTCGTGGTGAATCCAGCCGGGGACCTGACCTCACGGCACTGGTGACCGATCGATCCGATGCCAGCGGCACCGGATACTTTTCTCCTTCATCGAATCGCTACGACGATGACATCCTCTCTTTTACCCTCGGGCACCGGCCGGTTCTCCCCACCGTTCTCGGACCGGGGGAGCGCGCAGGTGAGACAGAACTCGGCTGGGTCATGGGTCCGGGCGGTGGCGACAACGCCATGGCGGCCCTAGGGCTGGGAACAGAACTGGGCGATGTTGTGATGTCTCTCGGGACCAGCGGCACTGTATTCGCTGTGACCTCGAAACCTGCCCACGATGCATCCGGTGCTGTGGCTGGATTTGCCGATGCCACCGGCGAGTATCTTCCACTCGTCGCCACTCTTAACGCGGCACGCCCCATCGACGCTGTGCGCAAACTCTTTGGCTTCAGCTGGGATGAGCTCGCTCACGCGGTGACCCTTTCTGACCCCGGATCGAGTGGTCTCACCGTGCTTCCCTTTTTCGACGGTGAGAGAACGCCCAATCTGCCGGATGCGAAAGGGTCACTGCACGGAATGACCCGCGCATCCCTCACCCCGGAAAACGTAACGCGCGCCGTTGTTGAGGGAGTGATTGCGAATCTTGCTCGAGGGGTAGACGCGATTGCCCAACAAACTCAGCCGCCTTCTCGCCTCATCCTGATTGGCGGGGCCGCCCAGAACCCCGGAGTTCAGACCGTCGTCGCCGAGCAGCTGGCAATTCCGGTCAGCGTTCCCGACTCTGGCGAATATGTTGCCTATGGGGCAGCAAAACAGGCCGCCTGGGCGTTGACGGGCCAGAAACCCTCGTGGGCGGCCGCATCCATCACGCTGGAGACTGGTGACGGCGCCGGGATTGCGCGAGCACAGTTCGATCGTGTGCTGGCCGAGCACCCCGGTCTCGCTGACTAGGTTCCCTTCCGCTCGGAACCGTTTAGATTCCGAGGGCTTCTTCGAGCGCTCGGTGCATGACGGTGGCGTCGAGAGTTTCTCCCGTCCACAGCTTGGCATTGACCAGAGCCTGGTTCACCAGCATTCCCACACCCGTCAGCGGGATGCATCCGGCATCTTGGGCAGCCCTAAGCCATCGCGTCATCGGTGGATTCGGCACAACGTCCGCGACCACGGCCCCTGTCGGAAACGTAGAAAAATCTACGTCGAGTGTCTGGTCTTCTTGTGGTGAAAAACCTATTGAGGTGGCGTTGACGACGAGGTCACAACCTGCGGGAATCCTGTAGTGGGACCCCCATGGAGTGAAAGAGCACTCGGCTTCGGTGTTTTGATCAACATGTTCAGCGAGGGCTTGGCCTCGCTCCGCCGTGCGGTTCACAATCGTGATTGATGCTGCGCCAGCGAGGCCCAGCTCGATCGCGATAGCTCGCGCAGCGCCGCCGGCACCAAAAATTACGGCGCGTGCGCCCCGAGGGTCCCGTTGTGTGCGGAGTGCTTCAACGAATCCTTTGCCATCAGTGTTCTCCCCGGTGAGTTGTCCGTCCCTGATGACGACGGTATTGACGGCACCGATCAGGCGGGCACTCTCCCCAACGCTGTCGAGGTGCTCAAGAACCGTTTCTTTGTGCGGCAGTGAGCAGTTGAAACCGAGCCACCCCATGGCGATCGCTCCCTTGACCGCGTTAGCTAGGTGTTCCGGCGCGACCTCGCAGTTGATGTAGCGGACATCCATGTGTGCCGCCTCGAACCCGGCTTCCATAATCGAGACGGTGGGGTTATTGCCCGCGCCCTGTGAGAAGGATCCGGTGAGGGCGCTCAGGAAGGTGGTCACGCCCACAGTGTAACCGCGCGGTATCTCACCTCTCGTGGACTATCCGCGCGCGCGCGAGTTTTCGATGCGGCCCAAAAGTTCTACACGGCGGTCGGCGAGAAGAGCCGCTTGCTCCTCACGGGGCACGGTCACACCGGAACTCTGGACGGAGTGCGGGTTTTCCTGAGCGCCGGAGCCCAGCAGAGCTGCGCCGGCCACCGCCGCATCAGGCGCCTCGATGTTCGCCAGAGACCGGTTTGTGCAGTCAGCGAGCAGTTGCCGGAATACTGGGTTCGCTCCGCCTCCTCCAATGAGGGGGAGGTTCTGCGGCAAAGTGCCGCCCGCATCGCTCACCGCCTGCACGGCGAGTGCCACTGCGTGCGCGACGCCTTCGAGAACACTTCTGAGCATCATGCTCCGCGTCGTGCCCAGCGAAATGTTGTGAAATGACCCCCGCAGATGCGGATCCATAAAGGGTGTTCGCTCGCCGGCGAGGTAGGGCACGAACAGTGGGTCGTTTGCGGTGACGCCCTCATTGAGGGCCTCGTGGGCTTCTTCGTACGAGCTTCCCAGCAGAGCCAGAGTCGGCTGCATCGCAAGGCCTCCGTTTTGTACCGCTCCGATTCGGTACCAGCCATGTCCTTTGTGGCCTACGCGGGCGAACGTGTGCGTCGCCAGCGACGGATCAAGTGTTGGGGTATCCATAACGGACACCACTTGCGCCCCGCTACCCACAGCCACAAAGCCGTCCCCGGGGTTGAGGCCCAATCCGAGCAGTGCGCAGGCGGTGTCAGCTCCACCGAACGTGCAGGGCAGGGTCAGGCCACCCAACGTTATTTCGCCGGCGGCCTGATGAGAGGGCTCAATTGGGGGGAGTAATTCTCGGTTAACCCCCGACCATGACACCGGGACTTCAGCCCAGTCACCGGTTGATACGTCACAGAGAAGGGTTCCTGAGGCGTCACTGGGCTCCGTTCCGACGAAGCCGCCGAGAGCTGCTCGCAACCAGTCCTTGGGCTGGAGAACGTAGCGGGCTTTGCGCATGACATCGGGTTCGTGACGAGTAAGCCAGGCGAGCGTCGTGGCGGCAAAACCCGCAACGGCACCTGACCCGAGCTCCGCCATTTGTTCGGCGCCCAGTTCAGTGTTCATTCTCTGGGCCTCATCGGCTGAGCGGGTGTCGGCCCACAAAATCGCCGGCCTGAGGGGATTTAGTGCAGCATCGGTAACGACAACGCCGTGCATCTGTCCGGAAAAGCCCGCGTGTTGGGGTCGTTCAGCTGAGCCGCCCAACGCTTCGCGTGCCGCTTTTTCGCAGGCCTGAAGCCAATCAGCTGGATCGCTTTCGGCCCAACCGGGTAGCGGTGAAGTGATGGGGTACGGCTCGCTTGAGCGAGAAAGAATTGTGGCGTTGGAAGAGACAACAGCGACTTTCACCGAGCCGGTTCCGAGATCAATACCCAACGACGCCACAGCCAGTACTGTAGCGCCGCCGCGGGCTTTACCGTCCGGGCAACCGCCACATTTCGGCTCCATCCGAAGAGGTTCCCTCACCTATTGGTTGAAGGTGAAGTCGGCAATGTAACAACTCGGTATCGGGGCGCTTGCCCGTTTGTTGCAGTCCTGACGGATGGGATATGTTTCAGCAATGTGCCAGGAACACCTGGCGCAAAAACAATGAAAGGTATCTCGCCGATGAGAACATCTATCACTAAGCGGTTCGGTAAGAACCGATTTGTGGCGGGTCTCGCAGCTGCTGGAGCAGCCGCTTTGATCCTCTCGGGTTGTAGCACTGCTGCAACCGAGGAGACTCCAGCTAGCTCTGGAGGAACAGAAGAAGCAGCGCAGGAGACTGTTGCAGTTTCGCTGATTCTGAAGAACGTCACCAACCCCTTCTTTGTCGCCATGGAACAGGGCGCAAAAGCTAAGGCTGCGGAAATCGGTGTTGACCTCACCGTTGGCGCTGCTAAAGAAGAGGGCGATGACCAGGGCCAGATCGACCTGATTGAGGCAGCAATTGCTCAGGGTCAGGCTGGAATCCTCATCACTCCGATGTCGACCAACGTCAACGCTGCTATCACCAAGGCTCGCGAAGCAGGCCTCTACGTGATTGCTCTTGACTCACCCACCGAGCCTGCTGACATCGTCAGCTCCACCTTCGCTACCGACAACTGCCTTGCTGGCGAGTCGATTGGTGAGTGGGCTGCTGGCAAGCTCAACGGTGAAAAGGCTGTCATCGCTCAGCTCGTCATCTTCGATGACCGCGTTGTGCCCGTTGACTTCTGCCGCGCAAACGGCTTCCTCATGGGTATGGGAATTGACGTTCCTGTTCTCGAGGAGATGGACAGCGCAGCAACCTCTGGTTCATACACCGGTGGTGCAGGTGGCGACTATGAAATCGCTTGCCTCGAGGCAACCGGTGCGAACGAAGAAGGTGGCCGCAGTGGCATGGAGCGTTGCTTGGCATCGAACCCTGACATCAACGTGGTTTACACCATCAACGAGCCCACCGCCTTCGGCGCTAACGTAGCGCTCGAGGCCGCAGGTAAGACCATCGGTGAGGACGTCTACGTCGTCTCCGTTGACGGTGGCCTTGCTGGTGTACAGGCAGTCGCTGACGGCCAGATTCAGGCTACTGCTCAGCAGTACCCCCTGAGAATGGCATCGTTCGGCGTTGAAGCCATCTTCGAAATTGCTAACGGTGGACCGGCTCCGGCCAACACCTCGGCAAACGGCGAGTTCTTCGACACCGGCGTTGCGCTGTGTACCGATGACCCGCAGGACAACGTCGTAGCAGCTGCTCAGGAAACTTCGCAGTACTGCATCGACAACGCTTGGGGATAATCTCTCCTAGCGGTAGTTAGGGATGTTGGGGGGCCGCTTTTGGCCCCCCAACAGCTCTTCTCAGGGAGTTTGCGCGTCAGAGCCAGCGCGTAAATGATTCGTGAACCATGGCTTATAGTTTTCTAGTGACCGTCTGACGGAGGGCAAAAAGAGTGAGCGACCAGTCTTCGAGCAACGATGCTGTAGGCACAGAGTTTCAATTAGAGCGGACCCTGCTGCGGCGGATCCAGATGACTCTCCACCGTTATCCTTGGTTGAGCTCGCTGGTTGTCCTCCTCGCGGTGGTTATTTTCTTTGGCGCCATCAATGAGCGCTTCCTTTTGCCCGCCACGATCTCGCTCATGGTCCAGCAGACAGTCATCGTGGGAAGCCTGGCGATCGCCCAGGCTTTGATCATCCTCACTGCTGGAATCGACCTCTCCATCGGGTCAATCATGATTTTCGGCCAAATGTTAATGGCCAACCTCGCCGTCTACGTGGTCGCTTCGAACGTTCTTCCGATTGCCGGACAAAACCCCTACGTCGCTATGTTCCTGGGAGTGATCGCAGCAGGTCTTGCTGGAGCAATCAATGGTTTCCTCATTGTGCGGTTCGGGCTGCCACCCTTCATCGTGACGCTCGGCACCTGGAGCGTTTTCATGGGTCTCACTCTGATTTTCTTCCGGGCACGAACCATTCAAGGTCCAGAGATGCCCGAGGAAATGCTTTTCCTCGGCGAGGGCTTCCCCGTGGGTCCGTTCTTTGTGACCTACGGTCTCCTTCTTATGTTCGCGATGTATTTCGTCGTCGCGTGGGCTTTGCGCAACACCGCCTGGGGTAAGCACGTTTATGCGGTGGGTGATGACCCGGTAGCTGCCCAGCTCAGCGGTATCAACGCCAACCGGGTGCTGTTTAGCGTCTATCTGGTCGCTGGTCTGATTATGGGCATCACCGCGATCATCACCATCGGCCGTGTCGGCTCTGCCTCCCCGAACGTCGACCCCATGCTCAACCTGCAGTCCATCACCGCTGTGGTGATTGGCGGTATCTCGCTGTTTGGTGGACGGGGTGCCGTCGTGGGAGCTCTCATCGGTGCGCTTATCGTTGTTGCCGTCGAAATGGGACTGTCGCTCGCCGGAGTAGACCAGGCCTACAGGACAGCGTCTATCGGAATTTTGGTCATCATCGCCGTCGGAGTCGACCAGTGGATTAGGAAGGTTAAAGCATGAGCGAACCCATTGTTAAGGCTCGAGGACTCGTCAAGCGGTTCGGCAGTGTTACCGCTCTTAACGGTGCCGACTTTGACCTCTTCAAAGGCGAGGTTCTCGCCGTCATCGGTGATAACGGTGCCGGCAAGTCCAGCTTGATTAAGGTTTTCGCGGGTGCGCACACTCCCGATGAGGGTCAGATGTGGGTAAACGGCGAAGAAGTTTCTTTTGGGAGCACCCAGGAAGCACGTGCTCACGGCATCGAAACCGTGTTCCAAACCCTCGCGGTGGCCCCTGCGCTGGATATCGCCTCGAACCTGTTCTTGGGGCGCGAGGTACGCAAAAAAGGTTTCATGGGAACCGTTTTCCGCCAGCTAGACAAAAAGGGTATGCGTCGCCAGGCAGCTGAATTTCTGGAAAGCCTGGGCATCAGCACCCTTCAGGACATCACCCAGGCCGTTGAAACCCTGTCGGGTGGTCAGCGCCAGGCGGTCTCCGTTGCGCGCGCCGCTGCGTTTGGAAGCCAGGTCATCATCCTGGATGAGCCAACGGCAGCGCTCGGTGTGCGCGAGTCAGCAAAGGTTCTTGACCTCATCAAAGACCTGAAGGATCGCGGGCTGACGGTTGTCTTGATTTCCCACAACATGCCCCAGGTGTATGAGGTTGCTGACCGTATTCACGTGCAGCGCCTCGGCAAGCGCGCCGCTGTGGTGACTCCAAAGTCCGCTTCCATGAACGACTCGGTGGGCATCATGACCGGCGCTATCGACATTCCTGACACGGACCAGCAGCTTTCACCACTGTAGTTCGGAGCCTGGTTCTAGGCTCTGAGTCCTCAGTTAGAGGTTATTGATCCGGTCGAGCAGGCCGTTCCCCTCCGGAAGTTGGGGGATCAACAGAGCTTGTAACAGGTGGTACGCGTCTGGCTTACCCTGGGCTACTGTCGACGCTGGCAAGCCTGAGGAATCAAGCTCATGATGCCAGCTGCCGTGCGTCGGGTCTTTGAACCGGGCGTGAAGATGTTCAGACCATCGAAGGACGTCTTCGGGCGCGTCGCTGACGAGTTTGCTGGAGGCGACCTGAGCTGCCGCGCTGATGGCCTCCGCAACCACCCACATCAGCCGCTGGGTGACCACGGGCTGTGCTTGCCAGTCGAGGGTGTACACAAAACCCTCTCGGCCGTCTGCTGCCCATCCCACACTGCGCGCTTTCTCGTAAAGGCTGCGAGCCGCATCAGGAACCCAGTCAGCTGAGGCAAGCGAATTTCCGTGGAGTTCCAGCAAGAGACGAGACCACTCGAAGAGGTGGCCGATCGTGACGCCGTAGGGGCGGAATTCATCGGCAGGGGATTGTTCGTTAAACCCCGTGTTTTGAGCCCCGTCGGCGTCGAAATGCTCGGGCATCATCCAGTCTCGTGAGCGAGCGTGGGTATTCACCATAAAGTTGCTGATGTCCAGCGCCCGATCCAGCAGCGAGCCGTCTCCGGTCGCCGCGTGGGCAGAAATCAGGGCTTCGACGGCGTGCATATTGGCGTTTGCGCCCAGATACGGCTCCTCACGTGAGAAGTCCTGATTGAAGGAGTTCGCAAAGATGCCGAGGTCGTCTCGCCAAAACTTGTCGAAAAGAGTCTCGAGAGCGCTGTCGGTGAGCGTGGCAGCCCCCGGAATATCCAGAGCCTGGGCGGTGGAGGCAGCGAGAAGCACGAACGCGGTGTCATACGCGTTCTTTCGCCCGGAATCACCGAAGCCAGGCGCGATGCTGAAGAAGCCACCGTTTTCACGGTCATAAAAATCCTTCGACAGCGAAAGAATGCCGCGTTGCGCGAGATCAGCGGTCCCGGAAAAACCCAGTGTGCTGGCAATGGCAAAAGTAAAGGTCATCCTCGCGGTGATGAGCATCGAGGGGGCAGCGTCCTGGGTGATGGAACCCTCAGTGCCGAGGTGCCCAAAGCCGATTTCGGCGTTCGCCGACTTTTTGGCAAAGTCAATCAGTCGTTCGACCTGCTGCAGATCTAGTGATGCGTGGGTGCCGCGCACCGCCTATACCGTTCCTTTTTGCGCAATAAAGCAGCTGTAGGGGGCAGTTTCGAGACACTGCACAATGACCGCGCACTCTTTGGCCCGATTGTAAAAGTCCAGGCGCGGAATCAGATCAAACTCAAGCTCGTTCGGATGACTCGTCGTCGCTATTTTCAGCACCGCTTCGTGGGTGGGGGTTGCCGGCTGCTGGTCATCAGACTGCATTCGTGACAAAGGCTGGTCGATAAAAGTATCGAGAGGGAAAACGCTGAAGACTGCTTCGCAAGCCCGCGTAATACTGATTTCACCGAGGTGGATGACCTGCGCTCCTGAGGCGTAGCTGGGGTAGTTTCGGTCAACAATCGCAATCTTTTCCCCGTGACCGAGCTCATCGAGCGCTTTCAGGAGAGACCCTGTGAGGACAGGATCAATGTTCTTTAGCATGTGGTCTCCTTTGTTCGCCGACACCGGGTCGCCTACTGTGGGCCTCCCGACACGATACTAACCGCCTGTCTTTCAGGGAGTTCCTGGTTGTTCGGCCCACGGCATGGGAATGTCTCGGATTGGCACAGCGTCATCAGGGATCGCGGGAAGCGGTGTCACCCCTGCTCGAATACACAACCAACGAAGCTGTGTGGGGCTATCCGGCATACATCGCCACGTCCTCATGACCCCGATCCCCACGTGAACTACGGTCCCCGGGTGCACATCGATCACGTCATCATCGAGACCCATCTGACCCTCACCTTCGAGAAAGATATAGACCTCATCGATCTCCGAATGGCTGTGCCAGTAACCGGCCTCTTCGCCTGGTTCGTAGGCGGTTGCTGTCATGCCAATGACATCGCCCCCTAACTCGTGATCAATCACGCGGCGACCTGTGCGAGTGGTTTCCGGAACGAACCCGCCGTAATGGGCTCGCCAGGTGTCCATCGACCCAATATTCGTGATGCTGTAGTTGCTCATGGGGCACCAGCGTACTCGGACCCCACCTATGGACTCGCGGCTCGGCCCTTGCCTGCCGGTACCCTCGAGGTATGAGCGATTGGCACCGTGCGCCGCTAAATGAGCTGCACGCATCGCTCTGCCGAGGGGACATTGCGGTTGCCGATCTGGTTCGCCACTACTTGGATCGCATCACACAACACAACTCGAGTATCAACGCTCTTGTCCATGTCGCCGGGGACTGCGCCCTCGAGCAGGCCGAACGCGCGCAGCAGAGTATTTCTGCGGAGGGTACGCCGCCCTTGACGGGAATTCCCAGCGCTGACAAGGACCTTGTCGCGCGGGCGGGAATGCCCACAGGATACGGATCCCTCACCTCGAAAGGTCTCCCGGTCGCCACGGCCTCTGATCCTATGGCGCTATGGCTAGACCAGGTTGGTGCCATCAGCGTGGGCAAAACTGCCACGTCAGAATTTGGAATGTCCGCGTCAACGGAATCCCTCGCTACCGGTGAAACACGCAATCCCCACGACCTCACACGGTCGGCCGGAGGCTCCAGCGGGGGAGCCGCCGCCGCGGTCGCTGCCGGTTTGCTGCCCTTCGCGCCGGGTTCTGACGGTGGAGGGTCCATCCGAATCCCGGCGCTTGCCTGTGGTCTGGTCGGGTGGAAACCCTCCCGTGGATTGATCCCCGCAGGATCAGGATGGGAGTCGATAACCGCCCTGGTTGTCCCCGGGCTCATCACGCGGTCGGTGATAGATCTCGCCTACGTTGCTGAGCAGCTGATCCACGGTGATCTTCACTGGTCAACGCAGGCACCACGGGAAGCTCGAACCTTTAGTCGCGCAGTCGAATCGCCCGCGCGAGGTCTCACCATTGGAGTGACGACGGCGATGCCATGGCCTGCGAGTTGGGGAGTGGGGCCCGACGCGGAAGCTGTCAGGGCTCTCGATATTGCACAGCAGGCTCTTGTTGATGCCGGGCACTCGGTGAGGGAACTTCCCTGGCAGCCCGACCAGTCCTATGCGGAGAATTTCCTGACGGTTTGGGCCGCGTCAGCGGCCAGTGTTGCGGTACCCGCTGCGAGGGAAGACTCTCTCGAGCCGCTAACGCGTTTTCTTCGCAAGCGAGGACAGAGCACCAGTGTCGTGGATTTAGCGGGCGCAGTGGCGGCCTTGCGCCTCTTCGAAAGAAGCACAATCGAAGCCTTTAGCGGGTGCGATGTGGTGATGACCCCGGGGCTGAATGGTCCCGCCCCAGCACTGGGCTGGTTAGACCCCCTGGATCCGGAACGTAATTTCCGCCAGCAGGTTGAACTCACGCCGTGGACGAGTTTTGTGAACGTTGCGGGCCTGCCGGCCCTTGCTGTGCCGGTTACCTACGCGCATGACCTGCCACTGGGGGTCCAACTCATTGGCCGCCCAGGAGGAGACGGAACTCTGATGGGGGCTGCTCAGCAGCTCGTTGAACAACTGCCTGAGGCACAGAAGTGGCCCCAGGGTTTTGACTAACACCCGCTAACGGTCTTTTGTGCCAGCGCTCTGGGTCGGCAAAGGAACAGCGCGGTGAGGCATTGCGGTTGCCGCCCCCGCAGTTTTCACCGATTCGGATGCTGCGCGACAGGCTGCATCGAGGGCATCCAGATCATCGGCACCCGCATCGCGGTGGGCCACAAAATTCCCGGCAAGACAATCGCCAGCACCCGTGGTGTCGAGGGATTCCACTTTTGGCGCGGTAACGAAACCGACAGGGGCTCCGTGGCTGAATAGCGCCGCACCGGCTGCTCCCTGCGTGAGGACAACGGTGCGGTTTGCGCTGAGCGACCGGGCGGCTTCCTCGGAATCATCAAGCCCTGCAACAATGCGGGCTTCGTGCTCGTTGAGCAGCAAGATATCTACCAATTCCAGTAGCTCGTTCGACGTATTTTCTGCCGGCGCGGGAGTCAGCACAACCAGGGTGCCGGCATCGCGGGCTAGTTTTGCGGCCTGGAGGTTGAGTGCGAGCGACACTTCCTGCTGCAAAATGACATGGCTTGCCTCGGCAACTCGGGACTTAAAATCTTTGCCATCAAAGGATGAGGCCGCTAGGTTTGCTCCACCCACGACCATGATCGAGTTTTCTGCGTTGGCGTCTACTTGAATGATGGCGCGTCCGGTGGGGGCGGACGTTACGGTCGCACTGAGCGTCAGCGGTTCTGTGTCGAGAAATCCAGCCAGAAAATCGGCCCCAGAATCCTCGCCGACAGCGCAAAAGAACGCCACTTCAGCACCCGCACGCGCGGCTGCTACCGCTTGATTAAGGCCTTTGCCGCCCGGAAGTTCGTCATAGGTATCGGCAAAAACTGTTTCCCCGGGTTCTGGGAGGCGCTGCCCTCGAACGAAAAGGTCAACGTTGGCGCTACCAACCACAACAAGGGACATGGTGACCACTTTCTCTACGGTGTGACTATCTTTCCAACCTAATCGCAGTGGATGTTAGTTGCGGCACTCTCCGGTGCTTGGGTCGCTCTGTGCCTAAACGAGCAGTTCCTCTAGTTCCATCCACCTCTCCTCTGCTGCAACGAGTTGCTGCTGAAGATTGGCGCGTTCCTCGGCAAGCGTTGTCAGAGTTTCGAGGTCAGTCTGGTCCTGTGTGGCTAGCTGCTGGTCTTTGTCCGAAATCTGTTGAGTGAGATCGGCAACTTTTCTCAGGAGTGCTTTGTGCTCTTTTTCCGCAACACGGTGTTCTTTACTTCCTGGCCTCAGTGTTGTCGAGGGCGCCGATATCTCTTGCGGTGCTGGTGCCGCGCTGGGTGAGCTGCGCTGGCCCTCCAAGGCAAGATACTGATCCACTCCTCCGGGAACGTGACGAAATTCGCCGTCAATCACGGCGTATTGCTGGTCTGTTACTCGCTCGAGGAGATACCTGTCGTGGGAAACCACAATGAGGGTTCCCGGCCACGTATCCAGCAGGTCCTCCATTGCCCGGAGCATTTCCGTGTCGAGGTCGTTCGTCGGTTCATCCAAAAGCAACACGTTCGGTTCCTTGAGCAACTCTAAGAGGAATTGGAGCCTGCGGCGCTGGCCGCCGCTGAGCTCGTGAACACGAGCCGAAAGGTGGCGAGAAGAAAACCCCAGCCGCTCGAGTAGTTGCCCAGGGGTCATTTCGACTCCGTCGGCTTGATACGTCGTCTTTTCCCGCGCGATCACTTCGCTCACACGGTCCCCGGCAACCTCATCGAGAGTTGCGAGGCGCTGATCAAGCAAACTTAGGGCCACAGTGGATCCGCGGGAAATCCGGCCGCTCGTGGGGGAGAGGCTTCCTTCCAGGAGTTTGAGGACGGTGGTTTTTCCGGCTCCGTTTGCGCCAAGAATTCCTGTTCTTTCACCCGGCGCCAGTCGCCAGGTGAAAGGCTTCAGGATGACTCTGTCGTCGCGGGATACGGACACGTCTTCCAGCTCGATGACTTTCTTGCCCAGCCTTGTCGTGGAGAGCCTGCTGAGTGTCACCGGGTCGCGAATTTCTGGAACATCGTCGATCAGGGCGTTGGCCGCCTCGATACGAAATTTAGGCTTTGCGGTTCTCGCCGGCGCGCCGCGCCGCAGCCACGCAAGCTCCTTCTTCAGCAGATTCTGGCGTTTTGCTTCCGTCACCGCCGCACTGCGCTCGCGCTCAACGCGCTGAAGCACGTAGGCCGCATACCCACCGTCGTAAACATCCACTGTTTGGTCGTGCACTTCCCACGTGTTCAACGTGGTGGCATCGAGAAACCATCGGTCGTGTGTCACCACAACGAGCGCCCCGGAGCCTCTGCTCCAGCGAGAATTAATATGCTCGGCAAGCCAGGCAACACCGGTCACGTCCAAGTGGTTGGTCGGTTCGTCCAGGAAAAGAATGTCCCACTCGCCCACCAACAATGCCGCCAGTGAAACTCGCCGACTCTGCCCTCCACTGAGGTCACCGACGCGAGTATCCCAGGACACGTCGCTAAGCAGCCCCTTGAGGACGTCCCGTATTTTGGGGTCTGCGGCCCATTCGTGCTCGGGTCGGTCTCCCACAACGGCTTGGGCGATCGTAAGATCAGGCGAAATGGTGTCGCTCTGGTCAAGCATTCCGATCCGCACACCGCCGCGCGGGGTAACGGTTCCGCCATCAGGCGCCTTGCGTCCGGCCAGCAGCTGGATGAGCGTTGATTTTCCCTCGCCGTTGCGCCCCACCACCCCTATCCGGTCGCCCTCTTCAATCCCAATCGTGAGAGCATCAAACACCGCTCGGGTGGGGTATTCCAGGTGGAGGTTATGCGCCCCGAGTAAATGTGCCACCGCTCGAGCCTAGGTGACTTAAGGTCGAGAGCTTGGCGCGTTCGGCCTAGTAGCTGCTTCGGTGTTTTTCTTGTTCTACAACGTCTTCTAAATCCGCAAGTCGTTTGAGACCCGCCAAAGGTTTGAACATGCGGTGGTTTGTGCGCAGCTGGTCCTGATTCTCGCTCAAGAAATTCCAGTAGCCGGCGCTCAACGGGCACCCTTTTTCGCCGACTCGAACGCTGGGGCTGAAGACACAACTCTTGCAGTAGTTCGTCATCGTGTTGATGTAGGCGCCACCGGACGTGTACGGCTTGGTTGCCACCATGCCCCCATCGGCATATTGGCTCATCCCAATGACGTTTGCCGGCATGACCCAGGGAGTTCCATCCACAAACGCGTCGATAAACCATTCGTTGAGCACCCGGGGGTTGACCTGTCGTTGCAAGGCCCAGCTTCCCAACACCATCAAACGGTTGATGTGGTGACTCCACCCACGCTGGCGAACCTCCGCCAAAACATGGGATAGGCAGCGGGACTGCACCAGGGAGGAGTCAAGCTCGGCAAAAGCCTGGGGTAATTCAGCCTGGTGGTTGAAGTAGTTCTTTTCAACGAAGTCTTCGCCCAGATGCCAGTAAAGGTGCCACACCCAGTCCCGCCAGCCCATGATCTGGCGCACGAAGCCCTCCACGCTCGCAATATCAACGCCTCCGCCGCGATATTCCTCGAGCGCGCGGTCGATGACTTCTCTTGGATCCAGCAATCCAAGGTTCATCGCTGGGCTGAGCAGCGAATGAGACATCGCCCAGTCGCCCACCATGGCGGCGTCTTCGCTGGGACCAAAAGTGGCAAGCCGGTCTTTCATAAAAACTTCGAGCGCTTCCAAAGCTTCTGCACGGGAGGCGGGGAATAAGCGGGGCCCATCCTCGCCAATGAAGCTGACTTCCCCGCGGGCCTCCAACTCGTCCAAATAGGTCCGAACCTCCTCGTCAATGGCATCTTCGCTCGGGTACCAGGCGGTCGGCACCCCCAACGTGTCGACTCCCTTAGGGGGTGGCTGGCGATTGTCTTTATCAAAGTTGTAAGCACCACCTTCAGGGGTGGGTGTGCCGGAGGCGTCCTGTGTCATGAGGATGCCGGTGGACCTGCGTCGGTCCTGATAAAAGTTTTCCATCACCAGGCGCTTGCCGCCCTGAAGTTCCGCCCAATGAGCGAAATCCTCTTCGGAGGATACGAACCCGCGGGAAGGCTCCACCTTCACATTGCTGGTCATCGCGAGGTCATCTAGTAGGCGTCGGAGTCCGCGGGACGTCGGGTTCACCACAGAGAAATCGAGCCCCGCCAACGCGCTGTGATAGTCCTGGCCTGTTACGACGGTGGCACGGTCGCCGAGCTCAGCGCTGCGATGGCGCAAGGCCGAGAGAATCAGGTGGGCTTTTTGCCGGTGGTACCGCCGGCGCTTCAGCGGAGAAAGAACTTCAGGGATGATGATGGCTCCACCGTCATCAAAGTGCGGCCCCAGCTGGTCGGCAAAGAGAACCCGAGGTTGTTCTTTCACCACGAGAGGAAGTTCGCTCCGGGTGTGGCGAGCGACTGGAAGCGTTCCAAGTTATTCCGTGCGGTCACGATCACTGCTCGGGCTCTTTTGTGGTGTCAGGCTCGGGGGAGTCGTCATCGAAGGGAGAGCTCATGCGCCCAGCCGTGGCCACCAGATCCGGGTCAAGCTTCGACTTGATGGCGCTCGCAACAATGGCTATGAGCAGGATGGCTCCAATGACGTAGAGGCTGGTGCTGGTTTCGATTTTTGGCAAAAAAGCCCAAATTTCGTGTGCCCACAGAAGAATCAATTTCACCCCAATAAAGACCAGGATGAACGAGAGGCCCAGCGAAAGATAAATGAGTCGGTCGAGCAGGCCCTTGAGGATGAAATACAGCGCGCGGAGCCCCAACAGGGCAAAAGCGTTGGCCGCAAAAACCAGGAAAGGCTCCTGCGTCACGCCGAAGGTCGCGGGAATCGAATCAAGGGCGAAGAGTAAGTCCGTTGATCCGATGGCAATCATCACCAGAAACATGGGAGTAGCGAGGCGCCGGCCGTTTTCCCGGGTGAACAGTTTGGTGCCGTCATACTCCTCGGTAAAGGGAACGCGTTTCTTGAGTTGCCGAACCAGAAAGTTTTCTGATGGGTCGGGGTCTTCGTTCCAGTGGCGCATCAAACCAAAGCCGGTCCACATCAAAATGGCTCCAAAAATGACAAAAGTGAAAGCGAAGTAGGCCAGAGCTGCGGCTCCAATCGCAATGAAGATCGCCCTGAGAAATAGCGCCAAGAGTACTCCGATAAGCAGAACCCGCTGTTGATACTTCGACGGGACCGCGAACTGGCCGAGGATGATGGCAAAGACAAAGACGTTGTCGACAGAGAGTGACTTTTCAACCAGGTAAGCCGCGAAATATTCCGTGCCGTAGACAGGGCCTGCGCTCCACCACACCCACATCCCGAAAGCAAGGGCCACCGCAATATAGAAAACCGACCACCACGCTGCTTCACGGAAGCTGATGTCTCTCGGACGTTTGCTGAATGTCAGGAGATCAAGAACGAGAAGAGCAGTAATGACGCCAAAAATCGTTGCCCACGTGGCAAAAGTGACGTCCATGGTTACTCCCCGATCGTGGATCGCTATCAGTCTAGGCACTCCCGTGTGGAGTCGCTGAGGGCCAACCGAGAATTGCTCCCTAGACTTTGAGAATGCAGGACATGGAACGAAACGCGCGTCTCTGGCGGATAGTGGGGTGGGTTTTTCTCGTCATCGCCATCGTGGTGGTTGCCGGCCCTCAGCTACTGGACCTCGTGACAGGGGCGTAAGTGAAGCCTTTTTCTGCGGCGCTCAACGTCCTGCGTGGGGGGCTTATCGGTCTTGCCGAGGTAGTGCCTGGCGTGAGTGGCGGCACTGTCGCACTCGTCGTGGGGGTCTATCAAACGGTCATTTCTTCGGCGGCGTATTTTTCCCGAGGGCTATTCGCGGCCGTGCGCGGAGACCTCTCTGCACTCCGCCGAGACTGGGCCCGCGTCCGCTGGGCTGTGCTGCTTCCCCTGGGGCTCGGCATGCTGGTGGGAATTGTCGCGGGTGCTGCCGTACTTGAGCCACTGATTGAGGCAGAGCCAACAGTGGTTCGCGCAGTTTTCGCGGGGCTCATCCTGGCGTCTTTGTGGGTTCCATTCCGTATGGCTGGATCGTGGAGTCCAGGAATGCTCGCCGTGGCCGTTGCAGCAGCGGTAGGAATGTTTTTTCTTGCAGGTGTGCCATCGTTGCAGACACCAGATCCATCGCTGTGGTTGGTTGCTCCGGCGGCCGCCTTGGCGGTATGCGCCCTGGTGCTGCCCGGCGTCTCGGGCTCCTTCCTCCTCGTGATTCTCGGCCTTTACGAACCAACCTTGGCTGCCGTTAACGATCGAGATGTCGCGTACCTTGGCGTGTTTGTGCTGGGAGCCATAGTGGGGTTAGCACTGTTTGTCCGTGTCGTTCAATACCTTCTCACTACTTTTCGAGCTCTGACGCTATCGCTCATGACCGGGCTGATGGCGGGTTCTCTCCGGGCGCTGTGGCCGTGGCAGGGAGAGGAGCGCGACCTGATTGCACCCGGGGAGGATGCCGGCAGCGTTGTATTGGCGACAGTTATTGCAATGGTGTTCGTCATTACTCTTCTCGTGGCAGAAAGGTACCTGTCACCGCGCGTTAACTCATTTTCGCAAGGGTCTTCGGAGTGAATAGAGCAGAGTCTATGGAGCCCACGGTGTTGTTTGTGTGTGTCCACAATGCTGGACGCTCACAAATGGCAGCAGGGTTTCTTCGTCACCTTTCCTTGGGGAAAATCCGCGTTCTCTCTGCCGGGTCGGAGCCGGCAGACTCGCTCAACCCCGCGGCGGTGAGCGCGATGGCCGAAGAAGGCATTGATATCTCCCATCGGGTGCCCGAGCTCCTGGGAGTTTCCGCGGTGCAGGAAAGTGATGTGGTCATCACGATGGGCTGTGGTGATGCGTGTCCGATTTTTCCGGGTAAGCGGTACGAGGATTGGGACCTTGCTGACCCCGCCGGCTTGGCTGTGGAGGATATTCGTCCGATCAGAGACGACATTAAAGCGCGCGTAGTGCGCCTTATCTCTGAACTCTTGGCACCGAAATAGCGCCCTCGCTTTTACACTGACAACTATGGGCGATTTACCCTGGGCACTGGTGACCGGCGCTAGCAGCGGGTTGGGCACGGAGTTTGCTCTCCAGCTGGCTCGTCGCGGTCACTCTGTGGTCCTGGTGGGTCGAGACAAAAGCCGTCTCGAGTCCGTGGCCGAAAGCCTTGCACCGATGGGTGTTGACTCGGAAGTGCTCGTGGCGGACCTTCACGATCCCTCCGCGTTGGAGCGCGTGGCAACCAGACTTCAGTCAGCGGACCGCCCGATTCGGGTTCTGGTTAACAACGCGGGATACGGGATCCACGGTTCTCTGGCAACAAGTGACCTCCTCGAGGAGCGCGACCACCTGTCCATCCACGTCACCGTGCCGCTGGAGCTGACAAAAGCCGCTCTGCCGGGAATGTTGGAACGCAAGGACGGTCGAATCATTTTGGTCTCCAGCGTTGCCGGGTATCTTGCGCGGGGAACTTACTCAGCGCACAAAGCCTGGGGCCTCAGTTTGGCCCGGTCGCTGAATGCTTCCCACCGACGCGACGGCGTTCACGTCAGCGCGGTCGCCCCTGGCTTCACTCGAACCGAGTTCCATCAGCGCATGCGTATGTCGATTGATGCGTTTCCTGAGGTGATGTGGTTGCGTGCGGGAAGGGTCGTCCGAGACGCGCTTCGAGGCGTGGAGGCCGGGCGGGCCGTCGTGGTCCCCAGTATTCGTTACCGGCTACTGGTTAGAGTCTCGAAAATTCTTCCGGCGCGCACCCACCAGTGGGGAACCTAGGCGAGGACGAGCTCCGCTTCTTCTTTCAGCGATGCCTTCCAGGCAACCAGCTTTTGGACGGTCGGGCTGCTGTCTTCGCGAAGTCGCTCCATCGCGTCCTCCGGCACGGAATAGTTCACCGCCACGAATGCTCGGACAGTCTCGGAAGGGTCCTGGGAAAGTGTGCGCAACACATCGCATGGCGCCTGGGCGTTGCGAGCAAGGCAGGTGCGCACACCTTCGTTCGAATCTTTTGCGAGTGCTTCGTAAACCTCGAGGGGCGCGTGGTAGGAGAGCGCTGCGCTCTCACGAATTTTGGGGTTGGGGTCCGATGCCATCCGCGTGATTCTCGCGATCTTAGTTTCCGTGATGGCGGGGGAGAGGAAGGCAGCGACGGGGCTTTCGCTTCGGCCGTTCGCGACAGCTTCTGCCATCTGTTCACGCTGGGCTGTGGTGTTAAAACGTATGCACGACATACCCACACACTATGACCCGGTACCGAAAACACCCGGATTCGCTGCGCCGTTTTGCTGGGAATGTGCTGGAAATAGTGCGACCGCAATCACAGTCGGAGAGAAAAAGTCGACCTCATGGGTGAGTCACGACCGGGTCAAAAGTTCGGGTAGTGTAAGGACGTCTTCGAAGGAGTCTGATGAACGAAACACCAGTCGGGTCTGGCCCGTCGGATAATCCCGACGAGACGATCAAGTTTGGTCCGGATTTTCAGCAGAAGCTGCAGAGTCTCGAGTCTGGTGTCTCCCTCGAAGAGCAAGAAATCATCGGCGCGCTTCCCCAGGACTCGGCATTGCTGATTGTCCGCAAGGGTCCGAACGCCGGCGCGAGGTTCCTGCTCGATCAGGACTCCACGGTCGCCGGCCGGCACCCAGAAGCCGATATTTTTCTCGATGACGTGACCGTGTCCCGTCGTCATGCCGAGTTTGTCCGCCACCACCGGTCCTTTGAAGTAAAGGACTTAGGGTCGCTGAACGGCACTTACTTTGACGGTGTCTTGGTGGACCAAGCACTCCTGCACGATGGTGCTGAGGTTCAAGTGGGCAAGTTCCGGATGACGTTTTACGCGTCGCGATCCAGTGTTGCGGCAGAGGGTCCGGCGTGAGCGCCTCCGCTCGCCGGCAGGTAGCCGGCTCTCCTCGCTTAACGCTCCTTTCGATCGGGCAAGTGCTCGCCAAGTTGACCCCTGAATTTTCTGACCTTTCCCCCTCGAAGCTTCGCTTCCTCGAAGATCGGCAACTGGTGTCGCCGGAGCGGACCCCTGCGGGGTACCGGACGTACAGTCCGGCTGACGTGGAGCGGCTACGGTTTGTCCTGACCGTCCAGCGCGATCACTACTTGCCGCTGCGTGTGATCAAGGATTATCTCGATGATGTCGACGCGGGGAAAAACCCCAGTCTCCCAAATGGCACCAAGGCCACCGGCGCTGTCAGCGCAAGCTCCAATGCCCGGTATTCGCGCCAGGACCTGTTGCAGCAGTCCGGTGCGCTCGCCAGTGTTCTTGATGCCGCTGTCACCTCGGGTCTGATCGAAGCAAAAAAGGTTTATCTGGCTCAGGATCTCGTCATTTTGAAAGCCGTTGTCGAGGCCTCCAAGTTTGGTATAGAACCACGCCATTTGCGCGGGATGAGGTTGGCCGTTGACCGCGAAATGAGCCTCGTGTCTCAGGCTGTTGCCGCCTCCGCGCGGGGGTCACAGAAAATGTCCACCAGTGAGTTTCAGGACAAAGCAAGCGAATTATCAGAAGTTCTCTTGACCATGCGGGGTGTTCTCACGAGGGACGCCATCGACCGGCTAGAGTCGTAGCGAACGGGAGGCCGACACGCCGGTCGCGGCCGGGCGGTTCTCCCCAGATTTTTTCTCGCGAGGGGTATCGTGAGCGGGCACCCTTGAGGGTCAACTAGAGGATGAAGGTTAGGTCGAACATGGTTTCCTCAGACATTTCTAATGAGCGTTACGCCCAGGATTTGCTGTTCACAGATGGCATGCCGGTCATCGAACAAGAGCAGGGCTATCGAGGGAACATTGCCGCCAACGCCGCGGGCATCACTTACCGCCAGTTGGACTACTGGGCGCGCACAGGCCTCGTTGAGCCAACCGTTCAGGTTGCCCATGGGTCCGGTTCCCAGCGCTTATACGGGTTTCGAGACATTTTGGTGTTGAAACTCGTGAAACGACTGCTCGACACAGGTATCTCCCTCCAGCAGATTCGGGTCGCCGTGGACCAACTCCGTGTGTCAGGGATCAGCGATCTTGCGGAAACCACCCTGATGAGTGACGGGGCGAGCGTTTACCTCTGCACCTCCAACGATGAGGTCATTGACCTGGTGTCGCAGGGCCAAGGAGTTTTCGGAATCGCCGTGGGCAAAGTTCTTCGGGAAGTAGAAACGTCCCTTGTTTCTGTTGAGGCAACATCCGTGGGACAAGACCCGCGGGACGAGTTGGCTGCTCGACGTAACCAACGCGCCAGCTAAGAAACGGCGTTTTCCGGCTCAGCCAACTGAACGGACCGAACAATACGGTCCAGGATGAGATCAAAATTGGCGGCCATCTCCACGGCGCTTTCGCCGGGCCAAATGTGCACTGGGCTGGCAGCTCCCTGAGCCTGTTGGAGCGCAACTCTCTCCGGTAGTTCGGGCTGCATCACCAGAGCCCCGAACATTTCTTTCATCTCGTCAATCCGAAACTGGTGCTCGATGGATTGCGGCCGTACACGGTTCACCACAACTCCGAGAGGCTGCAACCGTGGCGACACTCCTCGACGCAACTCGTCGATTGCCCGAAAAGCTCGCTGGGTTGCTGCGACGGAGAAGAGTCCTGGTTCCGTGACGATGGCGACACGGTCGCTGGCAGTCCACGCCATCCGCGTGAGCCCATTGAGCGAGGGCGGGCAATCGATGAGGACAATGTCGTAATCGTCTTCCACGGCCGCAAGGATCTCTTCAACTCGCCAAATTTGCTTCTTGGTCAGTGTCGGCTCGTCGTGGGCCATGGACGCAGGCGAGCCCAGCAATACATCCACATTCCCTCTGTGAGAGCGGGTCCACCCGCTCGGGGCAATCGCATTCTTGACTTGCGACGGTCTCGGAGCCGAGAGAAGGTCGGCAATGTTGAGGTGCTTTCCCAAGGTCACATCCATACCCGTGCTGGCATCGGACTGTGGGTCCATATCAACCACCAGGGTGCGAAAACCTCGCGCAAACGACGCGGAGGCGAGTCCGAGAGTCACCGTTGTTTTGCCCACCCCGCCCTTGAGGGAACTTAAGCTCACGACCCGCATTGTTGAAGTTTAGCCTTCGATAGTATTTAGAGTGGCTATAGGGGTCGGCGCGGGGAATTCTTCGCACGAAAGGTCGTACATGATTACGAAAATTCTCGTGGCAAACCGCGGGGAAATTGCTATTCGCGCGTTCCGGGCGGCCGTTGAGCTGGGGATGCGGACTGTGGCCGTTTTTCCCTACGAGGATCGCTATTCGCTTCACCGGATGAAGGCTGATGAGGCTTACCAAATAGGCGAGCCAGGGCATCCTCTGCGCGCCTACCTCAACATCGACGAGATTATGCGTGTGGCCCGAGAATCTGGCGCCGATGCGATTTATCCCGGCTATGGGTTCCTCAGCGAAAACCCGGATCTAGCCCAGGCCTGTGAAGATGCGGGAATTGTCTTTATCGGGCCACCGGCATCGGTCTTGAACATGGCGGGTAACAAAGTAACGGCCAAGGATTCTGCCCGTGCTGCGGGAGTGCCGGTGCTGGATTCAACGGAAGCGACCACCGACCTCGACTCGCTGGTCGCTCAGGCAGAGGGGCTCGGGTTCCCGGTGTTTGCGAAGGCTGTCGCGGGCGGTGGCGGTCGCGGAATGCGTCGGGTGGAGAAGAAGGAAGACCTGCGCGATGCGCTGGAAGCCGCGGCCAGAGAGGCCGAGACGGCCTTTGGCGATGGCCGAATGTTTCTGGAGCAGGCTGTTGTTCGACCTCGGCACATCGAGGTTCAAATTGTCGCTGACGCGACGGGTAACACGCTCCATCTTTTCGAGCGGGACTGTTCTGTTCAGCGCCGGCACCAAAAGGTCATCGAGATTGCCCCAGCACCGCTGCTGGATGACGCCATTCGCCAGGCAATCCTGCGCGATGCGGTGGCCTTTGCTCGGTCCATTGGTTACCGCAATGCGGGAACCGTGGAGTTCCTGGTCGATACTGCAGGGGCACGCAAAGGGCAGCACGTTTTCATCGAAATGAATCCGCGAATTCAGGTCGAGCACACGGTTACCGAAGAAATTACTGATGTGGACTTGGTTCACACTCAGATGAGAATCGCTGCGGGGGAAACCCTGGAAGGTTTGGGGCTATCCCAGGAAACCATCACCCCGCGCGGCTTTGCCCTGCAGTGTCGTATTACAACGGAGGACCCCGCGGCAGACTTTCGGCCCGACACGGGGAAAATCACCACTTACCGTTCACCCGGTGGCGCCGGTATTCGGCTGGATGGCGGAACCGTAAGCCAAGGCGCCCAAATTTCTCCCTATTTTGACTCGATGCTCGCAAAAATGACGACTCGCGGACGTGATTTCCCGGCCGCGGTCGCCCGGGCCAAACGGGGTCTTGCCGAATTTCGTATTCGAGGTGTCTCCACCAACATTCCCTTCCTCCAGGCTGTTGTTGAGGACGAGGCTTTTGCCGCGGGAGATATCTCCACGTCTTTCATCGAGGAGCGCCCGCACCTTCTGGCCTCGAGGCCCAGTAAAGACCGCGGGACCAAACTGATTTCTTGGTTGGGAAATGTCACCGTCAACCAGCCTCATGGCGCCGGAGAGGGCGCAACAGATCCCGCACTCAAGCTGCCGAGAGTCCCGGAGGCAGCACCACCCGCGGGCTCCAAACAGCGGCTTGACGAGTTAGGACCGGCGGGTTTTGCTGCAGCACTCCGCGCACAGAAAACGCTTGCGGTAACGGATACGACGTTTCGCGATGCGCACCAATCGCTACTGGCAACACGAGTCCGCAGCAAAGACTTGATTGCGGCCTTGCCTGCGGTGTCTCACCTGACACCGCAACTGCTGTCGCTGGAATCCTGGGGAGGGGCAACGTATGACGTTGCCTTGAGATTCCTCGGTGAAGATCCCTGGGAGCGCCTGGCAGCGCTGCGGGAAGCGGTCCCCAACATCACCCTCCAAATGTTGTTGCGCGGCCGAAACACCGTGGGCTACACGCCCTACCCGGAAGTCGTGACCGACGCTTTTGTTGAGGAGGCTCAGTCGACCGGAGTAGACATTTTCCGGATTTTTGATGCGCTCAACGACGTGTCCAATATGAGGCCCGCTATCGATGCTGTGCTGGCGACAAACAAAGCAATCGCCGAAGTGGGGCTGTGTTATTCGGGTAACTTGCTTGACCCCTCCGAAGACCTCTACACCCTGGACTATTACCTGCGCCTGGCGGAAGGCATGGTGGAAGCGGGGGCGCACATCCTGGCCATCAAGGACATGGCCGGTCTGCTGCGCGCTGAGGCGGCAGCGACTCTGGTGACCGCCCTGCGGGAGCGTTTCGACCTCCCCGTTCACCTGCACACCCACGACACCGCAGGTGGCCAACTAGCAACTCTCTTGGCCGCCTCTCGCGCCGGGGTAGACGCGGTGGACGTTGCGAGCGCGCCGATGTCAGGCACCACAAGCCAGCCTTCGCTGTCTGCCCTAGTGGCTGCTCTGGCCAATACCGAGCGCGATACGGGCATGGACCTCGACAGCGTGGGTGCCTTGGAGCCTTATTGGGAGGCAGTGAGAAAGGTTTACGCGCCGTTTGAATCCGGCCTCCCCGGTCCGACCGGGCGGGTGTACCATCACGAAATTCCCGGGGGCCAGCTTTCTAACCTTCGCCAGCAAGCGATCGCGCTGGGGCTTGCCCATCGGTTCGAGGAGATCGAAGATTGGTACGCCCGCGCAAACATCATGCTGGGTCGTCCCACAAAAGTGACTCCGTCGAGCAAGGTTGTGGGAGATCTTGCCTTGCACCTGGTGGCAATGGACGTTGACCCCGAAGAGTTTGAAGCAAACCCCGGCGCCTTTGACGTTCCTGACTCTGTCGTGGGCTTTATGGCTGGAGAGTTGGGTGACCCCCCAGGTGGCTGGCCTGAGCCATTCCGGACAAAAATTTTGGCTGGGAAAACACCCCAGCTGGGCGAAACACCCATCACATCCGAACAAGAGCAGCGGCTTGCTACGGCCGGTAAAGACCGGCAAACGTTGCTCAACGAACTGCTCTTTCCCGGTCCCACCGCCGAATTTGAGGCACTTCGGGACAAGTATGGCGACATTTCGGTGATCGGCACGAAGGACTACCTTTACGGCCTGCGCCTTGGGGAAGAGACCGTGATTGAGGTCGAACCGGGTGTCAGTCTTTATGTCTCCTTGGAAACCATTTCCGAACCAGACGATCACGGCATTCGCACGGTAATGATTTCCCTGAATGGTCAGGTACGGCCCGTCAGCATTAAGGATGAAGCCATCAAGGTGACAGTGGTAACTGCGGAAAAAGCTGACCCGTCGACCGCCGGCCACATTGGTGCGCCCTTCTCCGGAGTCGTGACACTCGGTGTCCAGGAGGGAGACCGCGTGGCGGAAGGCCAGACGGTGGCGACGATCGAAGC
>CAKZKU010000130.1 GCA_937124545.1 uncultured Microbacteriaceae bacterium
GAACACAGCTTGGGCATGCCTAACATGGTACGACGGGCCCCAGAAGTGCGAGTTACTGAGGCAGATTCGGAGGTTATGCGTCAGGAGGTTATGAGGAGGCTGCACAGTGTCGAATCCGAGTGAGGTTGCGAGCCTTAGGGAGCAGATCCGCAACCTAGAGCAAAAAGTCCAGCGTGCAGAGCGGCAGAGAGATCGCTATCAGTGGTTTCTCGACAAGAATGGAATTAGCTGCAAGACAGGGGAGAAACTGAGCGGTGTCAGTTGACTTGGCGAAGTTGATCGAATCGAAGCGTCAGCAAACGGGCAAGGCGGTGCCTGCCGTTCCGCAGGAAGACATTTTCATCAATGCAATATATGTCGTTGGTGAGCTCGCTGTTGGGTTCAATCTTAATGAAGAGGAGTGTCAGACGATCTTTCCGATTGTCTTGAAGCAATGCCAGAAACGTCTAATGCCTGCAGGCAGAAAAGGAGAGGGCAGAGATCAGGGGAGGAGCATCGAGGAAATAGGGCAGAGCATTTTGAACAGCAAATAGTTGAGTTTTTTGAGGAGCGAGCCGCAATCATGGAATTCTGCGGAGGGCTTCACAAGTCAGAGGCTGAACGGTTGGCTTACTGGGAAACCCGGAAAAAATTCGGGCGGCAATTTGCGATGCCAGAAAAGATTTTGAAATTGTTTAGGGATGTGCGTAAGTGCTGACAAAATCAAAACGATTCGACCGCATGCTGGCCAAGGCTAAAGAGTTCATGCCGAGCACGTATCTCAATCGGTACGTAGCTCCGAAGTTCCAGCTAATGGTTCGAGCGGAATACGCTGCGAGAGACGAACTAGAAACTGTCATTCACCAGGGGACGATTCAGAAGGTTCGGGCTCACACTGGATATTGTGCTTGCGTGACTTGCGGCAAGGTTCTGTGGTGGAAAGCAGATAAGAAGTCTGGCGTTGAAGGTATAGATACTGGCCACTTCATCGCGGGTAGGCGTGCTTCCATTCTGCTTGAAGAAACAAACGTTGCCCCGCAGTGCGTGTTCTGCAATCGGCACAATCATGGCATGGTTGAAGCGTACTCTCGGTGGATGCTTGAAGTTCGAGGTAAGGCGGAAATCGACCGGCTGCGAATGCTAAACAATCAAGTCAGCCGGAAGTTTGAACTAGAGGAATTGGTGACGCTACGAATTGGCTACATGGATCGAATCAAAGTGGCGGAGGAGAACATCGATGCGGGTTAGAGATCCATTCGGTTTGGTCTGGTTGGTCCAGACTGTTTGGCTTGTGATTGCGGTAATGATTGAAGGCTGGAGAAGCCGGTACTAGGGGTGCAAGGATGGTGCAGCGAAACAGGTTTCGATTCTTGGAACTCGATAGGGTTTCATTTCCGGGTCTTGGTCGAGGGGTGGTGAAAGCATGCCTCCTAAAACAGGACAGACCTTTCTACATGATAAAGTTCGACAAGGAACCTACTCCGCATTTGTGCGCAGAAACGGAACTCGAATCTGAGCGCACGATATTCAACCCCGGCTTCCGTAGACTTGCCCAATTTAGCCGAGACTAGGTTTCTGTTTGACACTTAGGCGAGAGCGTTAATCATTGCACTAGATGGAGTGTGATGCGTGGTTCTTGCCAATCTAAAACTGACAGACGAGAACGATTCTGCGGGTCGGCCGATCTTTGAGTTGGTTCATCCGTATCCGTACTTTCTTGGGCCGGGTTGTTCTGTCGTTGTGCCTGCTGGGTATCGGACGAACTTTGGCACCATTCCACGCTGGTTGGCTTGGTGGGTTTCACCTGTGCAACTACGTCAGGCGGCGATTGTGCATGACTATATGTGTAATGAAGACTTCACGGATGACGACGAAGAAATTCAATCGGGCTACTCGAGATGGTTGGCGGACGCGGTTCTTTACGAGGCAATGGCCAAGCTTGGGTTTAGCTGGGTCAAGCGAATAACGGTTTGGCTCGCTGTGCGTGGTAGCGCGTGGGCCCAAGGATTGAAATAAGGAGAGGTGATGAGGGACCGAATTCTTGGATTAGTGATTCTGGTTGGCGTCGTATTCGGGTCAACCGCAGTAGCTCAGGGGCCAATTAGGAACCTGATTAAAAAGCGAAGAGGCAGTGCTCAGCCTGCCGCAGCCAAGCAGACCACAACGCCTACTACGCAATGCGTGGGGCCTCGGTGCTCAGTCGCTTCTCCGCCTGTAGTTCAGGCGTTACCTGTGCAGACGTTGGCCCCACCGCTTCCTGAACCTTCTGTGCTTGTGAACGTTCAAGCAAAGGCTGAGTCGTTCGACGTTGAGGCCAAAGAGCCAGGACTGAGGCGTGAACTGCTCAAGGCTGTCGTGTCTGCGCGAAAGGCTGGGAAGCTCAGCGTCCGAGAGGCGATTGCGATTCGCGTTGCTACGTTTGCTCCATCGTTTATGGATCGGGTTGAAGACCTTTGCGTCACGCAAATGGCATTCAGTGACCAGGGAAGTGAGTACTTACCCATTGCGGAAGACGGAAGTATCGACCGAACGGCGATTGACTGGGAAGAGTTCGCTGACTTCCTAGAGAGGATCCTGCCTTTGATTCTTGAATTATTGAAGGCCTTCGGAGTTCTCAGCTAAGCGTTCAAAACGTCTCGCAAATCAACTAAATGGAGTTCTTGATGCAGCCTTTGGAACCGTTGGAAGATACATCAGAAGAAACCAATTTCGAGAGCGGGCCGGTGGGTCCATCTAGTCAGGGATGTTGCAAGGTCACCAACCGCAACTCCTGCGGGAGTGGTTCACTCGTTGGTACTCGTAATGGGAAGTCTATCGTACTGACCAATGCTCACGTTGCAGGGACACGAATCGGTCACACGGTGATTTGCACGTTCCCATTCGCGAACAATAAGAACGTTCGTGGACGCGTCATTATGGCGGGGTACTCCGACCGCGTCATGATGGATTGGGCGGTACTGGAGCTCGAAGAGAAAGTTGACTTGCCACACGTCAAGCTTTCAATCGATGTCCCGAGTGGAGGGCACTACACCGCCGGCTATCCGCGCTGTCGAGGGCCGTACTTCCAGAAGATCCAGACGCGACGTATCACGCACAATGGAACCGTCTGGCGTTGGCAGCCGAATTCGATCGGTGGGCAAAGCGGATCCGGTGTCCATTCCGTTGATGACGATTTGCAACGAGGCCTCCTAACATGGAGCTGGGGAGGTGACGGCGCTGGCCAGACGTGCCGTTCTATCTGGTTCCAATACGTCAATCGTGCTGCTGTTGGTTTTGCTAGGCCAGAGGGGCTTATCGAACTGGCAGATGAAGACAATCGAGCGCAAGACCTCGAATCAGGCTTCTTCGCTGAGACCAATATTACACAGCTCCCGATTTGGGCGCATCTGGACGAAGACGACGGCGATGATGACGACGATGACGCTCCAGATTGCGGACCTTTCGCCGATGCGGTTTTGAAGCAAGTCGAAGAACTTCAGGCCAAGGTTGCGAAGCTTGCGGAACTCGCTCGAAAGTACAAGTCGAGTGGTGCAATCAACAAGCCGGAAGATCCTCCTCCTGAGGATGACGACGATGATGACGACACCGGACCTTTGTTTGGTCTATAGGAGGTTGCTGTGGCTTTCGAATTCCAGAGTGTG
>CAKZKU010000131.1 GCA_937124545.1 uncultured Microbacteriaceae bacterium
TTGTCGGAGGAGGACGCGGCGGGTTTCGAAACTGAGAAACGCGAACGGGCACAGGCCTGGCGCACCTTCGTCTCATTGGTCTCAGTCTCCGACCTCCAAGCATGCTATGCCTTCCTAGCGGTAACAGAGGGGCGCAGACCTTCCCGGAAGAAGCCGGCCTGTGTCGGTGCTATGGGGCCGGCTACGTCTAGGGCGGCCAAAGCAGAATTCCTTACACAGAAATGGCAACGCAGCGGAGACTCCTGTGACATAGACAGTAAGGAATTCGATCGTAACATCCCGGACAGTCCGCCTATTTCTGCAGATGAGCTCGAAGCTGCCAAGGTTTTGCTAAAATCTAAAGCCGCTCCCGGCGCCTGCGGCTTTACGGCTCCTCTCCTGGCACTCCCCGCCTTGACAAGTCCGATACTCAGCATCATAAATGCTATTTGGCGCGGGAGGGCGTGGCCGCCCGGGTGGCTTAGGGTTCGGGTTGTCCCACTAGAAAAAACTCCTCCAAGTAGTACGAAGAAGCGCCCGATCTCGATTACCACGGTCTGGTCCAGACTCGTAGAAGCGATACTGCGGCTCCGCTGGTCGCTCGAGCCCTCTCTCCCCGGGGCTTACGCTGGCTTCCGCCCCCATCAGGGGGTTGAGTCCCTCATGATGAGTACTTTGCCCGACCTGGATGCGCGCAGCAGGGCAGGGTACCATACGGCGATACTCTCCTCTGACATCAGCGGCGCCTTCGACACGGTGGAACACAAGCGCCTCCTGTTGGATCTCCCACGGGGGACGCGGCTGCCTGGCGATGAGATCCGGGTGCTCTGGACCTGGCTCCGACAGAGGCACTGCTATGTGGAGGTGCTGGGGGGGCGTGGTCGCATCTTCCGACTTCGGGTCGGGGTGCCTCATGGCGGTCTTCTCCCGCCCCTGTTGTTTGTCTTCTACATCCGGGACGTGCCAGAGGAAGTGAGGTCCCGATACTTGGAGCGGTTCCCGGAGGACACGGACTTTCTTCTCCGATTTTATGCGGACGACGGGCACAGCGTTCTCAAGGCGCGAGGCATTCCCCTGCTTCGCGAAAAGCCCAGCTACGCGGCGAAGCTGATCAAGGAGTCTCTGGAGACCAGGGCCATGGACGTGGACGATGACAAATCCCTAGCCTTAGTAACCTCCACCGCCCTTGCGGGTGACTCTATCTTCCGCCGGAAGCACGACGTTCCCTGCCCGTCAACGAAGGTCTCGGACCTCAAGGCGCTTCTGGATTCCAGCGCAGTGCTCCATGGGGGCTTCACCTGGACGGAGACCCAAAAAATGCGTCTTCTGGGCTTCTACCTGGACCCGTTCTTCTCGATCTTGGACCACGCATCCCGCATAGCAGAAAAGGTGAGAAGTCGAATTCACCTACTGAAGCGTCTTTGCAACTCACATTGGGGCACATGCGTCCGCTCCCTGAGTGTCCTGTCCCATGCGCTGGTTGCGTCGCCGCTGGTCTTCGGCCTGAGTTCCATCGGGGGCTGCTATCCGCAGCAAGTGATGACACGGCTAGAAGTCCAAGTCACCAACGTCATGAGTCGGCTCGTCCTTGGCTCGAGCGGGACGATGAGGCGGGAATCCCTGCATGTGCTGGCGGACTCCCTGCCCCCTCCTAGCCTCATATCATGGCGAGGTGCGATCCTGGTCGACTCTATGCTGCGCACCGAAAACAGGCCGTATGCGGAACGAATTAGGGACTCTCTCCGACGCCTGGGTCTCACGTTTCGGTCCCGACAAGAGGAGGTGCCGTGCGTCTTCTTCAGCCATCCCATTCGTGTCGCTGCGGACAAGCGGGCGAGTCCGGCCTGGCGATGGATTTCCACTCTGACGCTTCACCTGCAGGTTCCTCACCAGAAGAGCCCGGTCCTCCCCGATCAGTATGCTCACTCCGTGCCATCGCGGGCTCCGGAGCTGCGCGATAGCATCCTCCATGCGCCGCGCCCCGATTGGCTCGAGTCCATCGCGAACGACCTTCGGAGTCTCCCCACGTGGTCGGGGGTGATTCCACCGTACGCCACAGCCCGTCCGATTGCGCCGCAACTACGGACCCTGAAGGTTGACACGGTGGGCATCGAGACCCCTGCGGCGATGGAGTCGTTCCGCGCCGGTCTAGCGGCGGATACGCAGGTAATTTCGTGTGACGGCAGCTGCAAGGACGGTCTCGCCTTGGCGGGAGCGATTGACTGGTTGGCCTTTACCTCGGCTTCGTCGGTACGGCTCCAGCTGTCCCCGGTCAAACTCGTGGTGCTAGGAAAGGCTACCTCCTACCTGGCTGAACTCAAGGGCCTCCTGCTCGCACTCTCGCTAGTTCGGACTGGGAAACAAGTCGTCATTCTCACCGACAGTGAATCCATCCTCCGCTGGCTTCAAAAGACCCTCGCCACTGGTTTTCTCCGGGAGAGGAGTCCCGAGGAAATGGCACTGATCAGTTTGCTCGAGCACTGCCGCAGCCGGGGTTGCGTCGCTGGACTCATCCTCAGGAAAGTGCGCTCGCATGCCGAGATCGAAGAGGACGAAGCGATCGACAGTCTTCTTCAGGAAGCCTATCTGGGATTCCGCCCGATAAAGGGTAGCTACAACTTGCCCCTCATTCCAGCGACGCATCGCTGTGTGCGCCAGGCGCTCCGGAACCGGATACGCGAGGACGAACAGATGCTCCGAGAGGAGCTGGAAACGAAGGGCTCGCAATCTAGTTCGATTCTCTCCATGCTTCAGCTGGACCGCAACAGGGTCAAGTCCTTGTTTCGGCAACTCGAAAACGACCGGCCTGCCCAGCTGGTGCTGGCATCGCTGCTAGGAGCGACCCGGTTCAAGTGCCTCACGGTGGAGGATGGGTTCTCTCGCACCCGCTGTCCTCGCTGCGGAGAACCTGATAGTCTCCAGCACGCTTCCGTCTGCTTCGAGGTTCCGCTGGGTCTTCCGGATGCGGCCCTTCTGCAGACGCACCTGACGCCTCCGTCGGCGACCTCGACTCCCCCGTGCAATGCTTCCTACACTCACACGCAACTGCTGGCGCTCACCCGGAAGATCCGTGCCTTTGAGAGTTCCGCGGCCATCGCGGATCGATGGCGTCGCGAACTTTTGATCCTGGATAGATGCGGTTCGGACTCGGTAAGTGGTGATGGTGAAGCTGAACCCGCCTAAGGGGTCTGTCCGATCTCCTGGCGTTGGTGCTCCTGTCTCGCTCTATCTATTGTCCCCCATTGTGTTCAAGTTGATCAGCCTCTCACTGCGCGTGTGTCCTCGAGGGTACGCATTGCCAGGTCTGCCGGCTATCGGTTCTCTGGCTCTGGCACGTTGTTGTAACGGCCCCGTGCGCTGTCCGGGTCTTGAGTGAACATTGCTAAACAATTTGAGTCTCTTTGTACACATTGTTGTCAACTGCTGGCGCCGCACCGTGTGTTTCCGGTCGGTCGTCCCAGTTCTTCGAGAATTACTTCTGTGTTCTCCGGAGCTCTACCTTGTAATATGCCTCGATGCAGAATGAGGTCGTCTCATTCTCTCCCTCAAAATCAGTCTCGTCCCTGGTTTCGTCCTGGCGTCCGGTAGGGTTCTTTTTTGGATCCCCGTCACTATTATTCATGTGCGGATCTTTCTCACCTTTTGAGGCTGCCTTCAAGGGACAGGTGCTTACAACCGTCTTTGCCCGCGTGTTCCTTGCAAATCGCTGCGGCCTCCACCGTTGTACTGTTCTAGTTGGGGTCCTTAAACCCTCTTTAGGTTCTGCGATGCGAAAGCTTACGGAAGATGCTCCCCTACCAGATTCTCCTTGAGGATTGGTTCCGTAATGGTTAATGTTTCGAGTGGGTCTAGTCGGCACTGTGTGTCAGTACTCTTTGCGTTTCACTGCGCTCCCCTCTCTTGCATTAAGGGGCTGTGCTCTCACAGCCTTGGGTCTGGAGTTCTGCCCTTTTAAGGAGCCTTAGCACGGGCGACTTGGTAGATCAGGAGAGGGCAAGACACCTGTCCTCTTGGAAACAGCTTCAGATCTCCCCCGGGATGCCCTGACAACCGCAGGCTAGGCTTTTCTATTCTATTCTATTCTAGTTATGGTCTTATGTTGTAGTAGTTGTATTTGAAAAATCAGAGTTCCATATTGTGATGTTGTTGTATTATGGTAGTTGTAGCTTGTTTATGTTGGTGTTCTTTGTTGCTGTCGTGTAGATTACTTTGTTAGTGTGTAAATTTGATATGTGTCGAAGTTTTGTGTTTTATGTTAAGGTCGAGTGTTGTTATTCTGTGTTTTTGTGTTGTGATTTCGCTTTGCATTGGTATCTTTTGCTAATGTTTTGTGTTATGGTCTGATGGTGTTGTGGTGTGGTAAATGTTCATTTTAAATTCGTTGTATTGTGTTGTTGTCATGTTGTTGTATTATGGTAGTTAGAGCCTGGCGGGTATTAATTCTATTTCAGGACGCC
>CAKZKU010000132.1 GCA_937124545.1 uncultured Microbacteriaceae bacterium
CTTGCGCCCGTAGCTCAACGGATAGAGCATCTGACTACGGATCAGAAGGTTGGGGGTTCGAATCCCTCCGGGCGTGCCACGGGTGTTCACCCAACACGGCGTACCCGGAAACCCCTTACGGCAGTGATTTTGATGAAGAAGCGGAGTGGAACCACTAGGAAGCACCTTTCCTAAGGCTTGCTCTCACGAGGAGGTCCTGTCTTTGGGTCAAACCACGCTTACAGAAACCGCGTTATGTTCCGAGTAAACATCTTCACTCCCTTTCGGTGGCAAAGCGATAGATTTTGGGGATGACCACCATGGCAATTCCGGTAGAGGCCTTCGAGTTTTTCGCCGCGCTGTCCAGACACAATAATCGAGATTGGTACCTCGAAAATAAGTCTCTATTTGACCAAAAGGTGAAGGCTCCTTTTGTGTCGTTGTTGGAAGAGGTAAGCCTTCGCCTGTCGGGTGAAATAGCTCCACTGCGTGGGGGTGCTGGAACTATTTTTCGGCTCAATAGAGATGTTCGTTTTTCTCACGATAAATCGCCTTACAAGACTCATATTGCTGGACTACTCACGGAGTCTGGCTCGAAGGATCCGACTGAGCCCCTGGTGTACCTCCATCTTGATTCGTCCGGGGGTTTCCTGGCGGCCGGTCTATGGCAACCAGGCACCGACAGCCTCCGGGCTTTGCGAAATCGAATGATTGAAGACGAATCTGGGTTCTCAGAAATGCTGGCGTCTCTCGGGGATAAAGGTTTGGAGTTCGACCGTTCCGAAGCAACCACGATGATGCCGAGAGGTTTTGCTGATTACTCCAAGCATCCTCATTCTGATTTCATTAAGCTCAAGAACTTGATTGTCCGCCAGGATGTTCCCGAAGACCTTTGGGCAGACGAGAAAATTGTCAGTACTGTCGTCAATTTTGTTCTCTCCGCATCGCCACTCCTGCGGTTCCTGCGCAACTGAAAACGAGCACTCGCTGGCGTGAAGATGTCAGTAAATGTGTCCTGAAACCTAGGAGAAGAATCAGTGACGCCCAACAACACCTCAGCATTTTTGCTCTTCGGTCTATCGACTACTTCGCGAACGTCAGCTTGAGGTTGTCTATCTCCCTAGCTCCCCTCGAGTCACCCTAGACTCGATTGATTCCTAAAAACAGAGAACCCTTGTCGCCACAGCGGTAGCCAGATGAAGAGCTCAGGACGCGTTTTCACGACCGCCACCCGAGGTGGCAACACCGTTTTTAGAGTCGAATTATCATTGGGGCAGAAGGCTGACGGGTCGCGTTGAAGGGTTGTCGAAGCGTTCAAATCCCACCGGTACGCCCATGTGTGTGCCAAAACACGAGGGCACCTCAAGCTCAACGAAAATGCGCAACAAGCGGAATCGACAACCCCAAGAAAGTCCCGCTCGCTGGGCAGAGACATCAAAAAGGTGCCGCGATAGGTTCCCAAATCGAGAGAATCGTACGTAAGCTTGCGGTAAGCACTGAGGAGAAATGTGGGTAAGAACCGGTCGTCGGACATTGAGAGCAAACTGGCCTCTGCTCTCGACCGGCTCGAGTCATTCTGGATGGGTCTCGGTTTCTTGTACTTGGCGATTTACTCATTTCAGGTCGTCGCCCAGCCCTCTGAGGCAGTTTTCTCCGTGCTGGAGGCGGTGAATTGGGGTATCTACGGCGTCTTCGCGGTCGAACTTGTGTTGCGTATAGTGTCCGAGCGGGCGAGTCTGACGTCCCTACAGGGAGCTCTGGATTTTGCCAAAATGTATTGGCTCAGCGTCATCGCGGTGATGTTGCCCGCGTTCCGGTCACTCCGTGTCCTTCGCGTCTTGGTGGTGTTGCGGGCCTTCGAACCGTTTTTGTGGCGGCGAACCCACAAGTTGAGCATCGTGACCCTCGTAACCGTGCCTCTTTTGATGTACACGTCTGCAGTCTCAGTGCTGGAAGCCGAGCAGAATGTTGACGGCGCGAGCATCACGAGTTTCGGGGACGCCGTGTGGTGGTCCTTAGCAACGGTGACGACCGTGGGTTACGGCGATATGTACCCGATAACCCACGAAGGCCGATTGGTGGCAACGTTCCTCATGATTTTGGGCATCAGTTTGTTTGGAGCCCTTACCGCACTCTTGGCAGCGTGGGTATTGGGCGAAGACAAACTTGCCAAACAGAAAAAGTCATGAGGCGGCTCGCGTGGTTCGTGGTATTTGTGCTGGGCAGCACCGCCGGTTGCACCCCCACTAGCACCGTCGAACCAAGCTTCAGCGAGACAATCGAGCGGTATGTTGCTGTCGCCCTCTCCTGCGAGTACGCGGAGTGCCCCGCAGGAATTGTGCGCCCAAGCCAACCCGTCTCTGTCCAATTACATGGCACCTACCGGGATGACCAGGTCCGGGCTCTCGACCAGGCACTCTTTCAATGGAACGCCGCATGTCCGATGATTCCACTCGAGATAAGCGGCCCGAGCGACGTTGTCATGAACTATTACTTTGTTGACGAAGCACGGATGGCTGACGTTTTGGCCGTTTATGTCCCCGGAAATGTCGGCCTTTTCAACTACGACTGGGACGGGAGTAATTCAATCACCGGGATGACTGTAGCCATTGCGAATGAAATTTCAGGCAAAGAGATGGAACATTTTGTTCTGGAGGAAACCACCCAAGCAATGGGTCTGATCAATGACCTTGACGACCCACAAAGCATTTTTGACGCGGGACCCGGACGAGTAGTGACCTACTCGGCTTGGGACAAGGCTGTCATTTCGTTCCACTGTCGAGAAGACATCTCCCCAGGAATGTTGCGGAGCGAATTGCCGCTCTCGTGAGAAAATTCAGAATTGCTCCGGAAGTAGCGGGGGCGTTCGAACTTGCTAATCGACGAGGCCATCCAAGGTGCGGGTGTGGAGGAATATTGTGATTATTCGCAAAATGCGCGTGTGGTTTGATAACACTCTCAATCAAAAGGGAGCACTTTCGCTCTGGACCATGGCGGCGGTGGCATTCGCCATCGGCATTGGAGCGCTTATCGCGCTGCTACCCGGACTTCTGACACGTGTTGACACGCCACTGGACAGCCTCGGCCCCGCGCTGAAGCTTGCCCAGGATTCATTCGTTCGGAGCCTCGGCGTGCCCGAGGGCGTTACAGTTCTTGAGACCGTTGCAAACCTCTGGTTCTGGTTTATCGGTCTCATGATCTTTGGAACAATATTTGCCTGGCGGACCAGTGCGCTCGAGGCGACCAAGCAAAAAATCTTGGCCGGTCGCGCGCCGTTGAATGTCCGCGGCCACGACGTCGTTCTCGGCTGGACACCCACGACCCTGACGGTCATGGCGGAACTTATTCGGTCCTCGCCTGGTCGCGCAAAAACGGTTATCGCCCTGTTATCTCCTGAGGACAGCCGCGAGATACAAAACGAAATTGAAGAATTTTTGACGCGATCGCGGCTGAAAAAGCGCGCACAGGTGTTTGTGAGGACCGGAAACCCTGCAAGAACTCAAGATCTCGAGCGGGTGAATGTTCACGATGCGCGATCAGTCGCGATCTTGGATTCCCCCCTCCAGCCAGATCCCTACGAGGGCGTCGCGATTGCAACTCTGGTTGCCAAGATCTGCGACGACGATAGCGGACCTCAGATTGTTTTGGAGGCGAGAAGCTCGTCCGCCGCGAGAGTCGCACGTTCGGTCACAAGACGGAGTGTCAGGACTGTATCGGGGCTCGATATCGTGACAAAAGTGATTGCGCAGTCGGCCCGCCATGACGCAGTGACTGCTGGATTAATCGACCTGCTCAATTTCGGCGGTGCGGAAATTTACAGCGCTCCCTACCCGTTGGACCATGCGAGGAAGTATGGCGACGTGTTGACGTCCTTTCGCGGCGGAGCCCTGATTGGGGTCATGAAAAATTCGAGTCTTATCCTTAACCCCAAGCCCAGCCTGGAAGTGGCGCCCGGGGAAAACCTCTTCTTTGTCGGCACCGATTCAAAGGCTGCGAGCGCGGTAAGCATTGACACAGAACCGAGTTCTGACTTGACCATCGAGCTGAACGATCTCACGGCAACTCGAGATGACATTGTGGCAATCGGAACTCCGGGCCATCTCGACTCGCTGCTGACCAATCTCAACTCTTTTCTGCCTGCAAGGACGAAAGTCACCACTATTTCCTCCGGCGAAACCGTGCTGGCGCCCACAACTTTCCCCCGTCTTCAGATCACGCAGAAGGTCGTTACAGATCTGGTAAGTCCCGACTTATTGGAATGCGTTCCAGCGTCAGCTGCGCGCATCGTCGTGCTTGCCGACCCGGGATCGGCCGAGTCTGCAGATACTGTGGATGCACGCACCCTGCTCCTTGTGGAACTTTTGCGGCAGAGGCGTCAGGATTCGCCGGTAACGACACGAATCACCGCAGAAGTTGTGGCCTCACGCAATCGAAGACTCTTCGAAATTGAGTCCCCGACCAGCCCCGACATCGTTGTGGGCGATGAGGTTTCTGGCATGATGCTGACCCAAAACATGGCCAACGGCGCCGTAGTCGATGCACTAGAGGATCTCCTTAGTCCCTCTACAGGCTCTGCTCTTCAGATTTTCGAGATCCGTCACGCTGACTCAGAAGCCACTTTTTCCTCGGTGCTCCACGCGGGTGTGAGGGCCGCGGTTTCGGTAATCGGGTGGCGGGTCTTTGACGGAGAGAGTTGGAGAACTGAGCTCAATGTCGACCCCGCCGACCGTCTGGCAAGTTACGACGAGATCCAAGTAATCGCCGTGGGACGTCCAATTGATGCAGAACCCGTCTAGAGGCTCCTGACCACGGTTCCTACAGCAGCCTGGTGACGAAGAAAACCAATAAAATCAGCGCGATCGAGGCTGCGGCCCTAACGCTCACACTCGGAACCCGCTCCCACCAATGGACAATCGACTCATCCTTCGGTTGCGCAAGCATTTGTGCAATCGCGAAGACGGCGGTCAGCGGCGCTAAACACAGCATGAAGATCGTTGAGAAGTCCAGACCAACCGCGAAACGGGCGACGACCGTCTCCAGTCCCACCTCGAGCGCAAGAATCGTCGCGAACGAAAATGCCCCGTAGGGGAAGACTTTCCAGAGAGCTTCAAAACGCGGGAGACGCTGGTTGAAGATCGAGACCAAGTGGGGCGCTCCAATAACAATGGTGACCACCCATGATTCCCAACCCGTTCCCAAGAATGCGCTACTCAACATGAAAGTGAGTCCGATTCGACCGACGGCCCACAGCAGGCTCCCTGAAACCGAGCCCGACACAACCGGTTCCGTTCGAACATGCGCAGTTCGGCCGGGCAATAATCGCGCCGCGAATATTTCCAATGCCAATCGCAAACCGAATGCTGCCGAAACAATGAGATGCGTCGTGTCAACGTGATTGGCTGCCGGCAGGGATAGGCCCGAGAGAGACGGCAGAGCCCTCACCATAATTGAAGCAATCCAGCCACCGATGACCATCGACAACGCGACATCGGTCACGTCGCGGAGTCTCGACAGTGGGGTGGGAGTGCGGGCCCGGCGGAATCCAACCACGGCCCGCGCAATCAAGGCCGGCCCAATGCAGGACATCAGGAACCCGAAGGCGGTGCGGTAGTCGGCAATGTTGAGAAAGTCGAAGACTTGAGACGACAGCCCGAGGAAGACCACCGCGCCCAAAAGGCCAGAGGCAGTGTCCAAGACACCGATAACCATCAAGAGAAGATAAATCTCAATGGGAGGGTGCAGGATGCCCTGGGAGTTCCCCATTGCCCCAAATACGCCGGTAAGGACTCCTGCGATCGGTAAAGCTAGGTAAAGAGGCCCTGAAATTGTGCGCAGAGACGACGAATCGTCAAGCATGTTGTGAAGAAGAGGAAACTTGCGCAGCGAAGCCTGAATTCCTTGGAAGAGTGCGTCAAATGATTCAAACAGCCGCATCCACCGCTGGGCACCGAACCATCTCTCAAACCTGCCTGTACGGCGCACGCCATAACTGTCGACGTCATATTCGGCTACAGCTAGAGCGTCGTAAACATCTTCATTGGCGTTCTCGACACTACCGGCCTCGCCATCAAGCGATCCGCCACCACCGCCCGCACCCGTTCCGCCGGCCTTCGGCGTCCCCGGAGACGGACTTTGTGGTGAACTGCCGCCTTGCCTCGAGGGTGAGGTCGATGGGTTACCCGGCGCAGGAGCGCTTGGCGCGGCCGGGGAGCTAGGTCCAGGAGAGCCAGCACCGATCCCGGCACCACCCGACCCCACCGACGCCGCCCCTGCCGCCGCTGCCGTGGCTGAGCCAGCCGCAACGGTGGCGGACACCGCAATCTCGGTAACCGCTTGAACAGACTTTTCGGATGCCAAAGGCTCGAATGGCACAACCAGATCGTCGTCACCACTTGCTCCGATGGAAAAATTGGCGTCCGGGCGCAACTCCAACGTTTCCTCAATCTGACCGAAATCGAAATTTGTGGCCGCCGACGTCTTTTGGCCAAAAGTTTCCGCCGAAAAGAGGAAATCTTTCTCCGCGTCGGTCAAAGACGCAAGTAATGTGTCACGAAATTCGGTAGGTGCTCCACCCAACAATGACAGCGCGACGGATTCACGGTATGTCGAGTCAAACGACTCCACAATGCTCAAATCGTCGATCGAAGCCTTTAGGAATTCATCTTGCGTTTCGAGGAAAACCAGACTCCCCGTTTTCGGGTCAACATACTCTGAGGTGGTCGAGGTCACCGTTCGACCAAAATAGTCTGTGGTCGTCACCATTGTCTCGACAACGACGATTTCTTCCCCATCAATTTTCACCAGGTTTTCTCGTACTTTTTCCTCAGTAGTTGGTTCGAGAGTAAATTTGAGGCCTTCGGATTCGTACATTTCCGACTCGACCCCTGGTGCGGGCGGTATGAAAAGGTCGTCAACTTTTATATCTCCAAACAGGGGCGCTTCCGAATTCCGCTCGTTATAGAGCCAATCGTCCTCAACCTTTAGCTCCGTGGGGGCGTCCTCAACTTTCATATCTCCAAACAGGGGCGCTTCCGAATTCCGCTCGTTATAGAGCCAATCGTCCTCAACCTTTAGCTCAATGGGGGCGTCCTCAACCTTTAGCTCCGTGGGGGCGTCCTCAACCTTTAGCTCCGTGGGGGCGTCCTCAACCTTTAGC
>CAKZKU010000133.1 GCA_937124545.1 uncultured Microbacteriaceae bacterium
AATGTGCCGAACAGCGGCTATGATCCCAATGATCAGGAAGTTTTGAAGCTGGAATACGCCATCGGTGTATCGAGCGATCACGGTGCGCAGTATTTCCAGAATGATGATGATGAACAAAATGTCGTTGATGGCCTGAATCATGCCATCAGGAAAAAACGGCGCTGTCGTGAACACCCGGACGAGGGAGAAGCCGAGCGCTGCCAGCGCAATCCCGAAAAGAAACACCCCGAGGACAATGTGGAAGACCTCTTCCATGCGATCCGCCATCAGCGACGGAATGACGCTCTTCTTCGTGTCTTTTCCTTTAGCCATACCCTCACACTAGGCCCGCTTCGCTGAAAAAGGTAGCGCCGCTAGCCACCTGTAACGAGGGCGGTGGCCAGGCCAAGCGCCAAGACCAGAGCAGCGCCAACAGACGCTCTAAACGCCGCCCGGGAGGCCGGGCGACGGAGGGCGAGAGTGCCCCCTGCGATGGCGAGGCCAGTCGCAATCGCAGCGGCGGGCACGGAGGCAACAAGAGATCGGGCGCCCGCTCCCACCACCAAGACTGTCGCCATAGCGACCACCAGCACACTCAGGGAAACGGCCGCCGTTTGTGCGGTGAGCAGTTGGGGCAGTCCCGTGACACCGTGGGCTTTGTCAGTCTCGCGATCGGGAACGACATTCCCAAAATGCGCGGCAACACCCAGACCCGACCCGATCACCACCACCCACCAGGGGGGTGCCAGAGCCGGGATTGCCGCAAAACTCACGATTGCTGGCAGCGCACCAAATCCCACCGCATACGCGAGTGCGGAAAACACAGTGGCCTTGAGGCCGAGGTTGTATGCCCACCCGGCCACCAAAAAGATGGTTTGTGCCACAAAAACCCCCGGGTGCACGAACCAGGACACCCCCAGGGACGCCACACCCAACACCGCGGCGGCAACCCACACGCTCACGGGTGAGATGTCGCCTCGAACCAGCGGCTTGTCTATCCGACCTGATTCGCGATCGCGGACCAGGTCAATCGCATCATTCGATAAGCCCACCGAAAACTGATTCATCAGCACCGAGACCACGACGACCAGTGCCACCTGCCAAGGAACCTGAAATCCCCAGGCGAGTATTCCCGCGAGCGCGGCAACAGCAAATGACGGCCCCGGGTGGGTGGAGGCCACCAGCGCGCGAACCACTATCTGGCCAAACGGTTCACGACAACGCCAAACAGCCCGGGTAGCGCGTGGGCGAGGGGAACA
>CAKZKU010000134.1 GCA_937124545.1 uncultured Microbacteriaceae bacterium
GGGAAATATTTTCCGGAGTAGGGGATATTTTCTAGCCTCTTGACTGACTGATGGGGTAGCTTGTCTGGATCATGGAGAATCTTTCTGGCTTCCCGATGAGAATCAGCCGTTTTCACAAGCAGAAGAGGCTGCGACAACCAGAATCAAATTCAGAATTCCTTGAGTTATCGACAGCCAGTTTGGCGGAGGCCAGGGCTAGCCAAAAAAAATTAAAAAAGGGGGTTACTCTCGTGAATGCTGAGCGTCATGCAGACCAACACCATTGACCTCTTATCATTCTGCAAAATGTATGGAATACTTAAATTTATCAAGGCTCAGCGTGAGGCGACCGTCGACCGGAAGATTAACGAGTGGATGGAAGAATTCACCCCTAGGATTCGAGGGCTTTTATTTGCTCTTACCCAGGATGCGAAGTTGGCGGAAGACCTTTGCCAGGAGACCTTTATCAAGGCCACGAAGAAGTTGCGTGAGGATCTTTATCGGGATCCGATTAGGCACCCTAAGGCCATTTTGTTTACGATTGCCAAGAATCTCAGTATCGACCACGCTCGATATTGGCGGTACAGGGGGGGATATCCCTCCTGGATCGATGATCTCAGTGAGTCCACCCCTGGCCTCCAAATTGAGGATCCCTTTACGTCGCGGGACGAGAGGATTGAGTATCTTTCCCTTGCCATAGAAAAACTGAGTTGTGACCAAAGGTCGCTGCTTCATCAGCATTGGACGGAGGGTTTGACCAAGACAGAAATTGCCAGACGTGGGGGGACGTCGGTCCAAGCTGTCATCAATCGGCTTGAGAGGACGTATCAAAAGCTTAGAAAGGAGATCGAAGAATTGAAGAATTCCGAGAACAGGAACCGAGCCATCGCTCAATACAAGAAGGCCATAGAGAAATGAGCAAAGACCAACCCAACCTAAACCAAGAAGAACTGCGCGACCTCATCCACCGTGTGCTCGCTGGAAACGGGACCTCCGAGGAGGACGAATTCATTTTTGACCTCGTTCAGAGAGACCAAAAGGTCGCGGAAACCTTTCGGGCTTCGGCTTTGCAAGCCGATGAGTTTGAACGGGCCATCGCGATCTCCAAGAAGCGAATGCAGCGCAGGCCAAAAACCTTTTCTGATGATAGATCAAACAGAGATATCGTGCGAGCCGCGAGGACTCGCCAGGAATTCAGCAGGAGGCTAAGATCGAAAATTCAAGACCTGCTGTCAGATACAACAGTGTCCTCCTCGGTTTACGATCCGTCCAGGAAGCGGAAGGAAAAAAATCAAGAATCCGAATTTCCTAGCGGAAGCAAGATTTCTAAGGTGCTCTCCATTGTCACGGAAGAGGTAGAAGCCTCAGAAGCAGAGGTGAAAATACCTGTTTTTACTCCTGAAGAAGTTTCGAAAATCCTCAACGAAGTCCTTGAGGAGTTAGGGACACCGCCAAGCGTGTATCGGGGGTTCGACATACCCTATCGAAAACTACGAGGTAAAACTCAAGAAGGCACCTAAGCGCACAAACTGTGAAAGCGGACACTTACTCAGCGGGGCACCATTCCAAACCCGCTGAGGCCGCCTTCCACAGATTGTGCCTTCGACCGTGCCCCGATGCAGATGACCCCGAGGCGGGAAGCGGCGTCAAGCCTCCCTGTGCCTCGGGGAAGGGGTTGGTAGCGGTTTTGCGAGCAAAACCGGCTGCTTGTCATCCCAATGTAACACTGTTTGGTTCGGCGGCCATAACCTGCGAAAAGTGGAGGGGTAACCATGAAGAGGAAGATTCGTATCTTGCCGTTTTTGGACAGTCCGAGCTTGCGGGTGGGCCGGGCCTTCGCGAGCCGTCAGGCTTTGTCGCGGGTGTCGCACGCCAGCCTCATGCTGGCCCTCAAACGCCACGAGCGGGGCGATTGGGGGGAGGTGGGCCCTCTGGCTTGGAAAGCGAACGACGAGGCTCTCTGGAAGGGCTCAGAGGTGGTGTCTTCCTACCAGGACGAGAAGCGCAATCGCTTCCGGGTGATCACCGAGGCCGATCGATCCAAGACCAGGATTCTTCTCGATGGGGAGGAGCACTAGAAGGGCTGTTGGTCACCCAAGCCGATCCGTCATTGTCAGCCGACGATTCCTCTAGCGGGGGTGGCGGAGAATTCAGTGGAGTCCTGGTGGCTCCGGGCCAGCCCCTCTCATCAGCTTCGGGACCCGCTCGCGGCCCTCGCCGACGCCCGTGCCCCTCGCTCCTCGTCGTGCCCTCCTCCACATCCCTCCACCCCGTCCCGACTCCCCCCATGCCCCACTTCCTCACACTCCCGTCTCGCTCGTTCTCCGGCACCTTCCTGTCGCCTCTCTTGCTGGGCTCGCCAGCCCCCAGCCTGTCACTTTCCCTCACTGCCTTCACTCGCTCGCGACGGCTCTTCGTCTCCTCAGCTCCACTGTCTACCATCCCCCCCTCTTTCCCCCTTCTTCATGTCCACACCCGATGCACCCTGCTTGTGTGCGCGGGTGCCAGAATCCGCTTGTGTTCAGAGACTTGTACGTTTTCGGTTTGTATGCTAAAACGCGGTTTCCGTTCTAAATCAATGATTAAACCGTAAACAGCGCCTATGCCGAAATCTCGTCAGCCGACTTGCACGATTTCGTTCCGAATTTCGAGTTCGGACGAACGTCGTTTGCGTGAATTGGGAGCCGCCTCGGGACTGAGTCCCGGCGAGATGGCTCGCGAATTGGTGCGCGAGCGGCTGGACGAATCGGCCACGCTTTCGCGCAAGTTGGACCGGCTCGGGGTCGAACTGGATGCCTTCCGCATGGACTTCGCGACTGCCGTCGAGATGGTCCTCCGGATCGCCGGATCCCAGCAGCCGGTCAGCCGGAACGAGGTCGAGCAATGGGTCGCTGAAAACCTGAGACCGAGATGATCCATGCTTTCCTATTCAGCACTCAGTACCGGGCAAGCCCAATACTATCTGGCGATGTCTCCCCAGGCCGAGTATTTCACCGGATCCGGTGAACCACCCGGTCTTTGGATGGGCGAGGGGGCCCAGCAGTTGGGACTGGAGGGCGAGATCGACCACGAGGAATTCTCCTTTATGTTTCATGGGTTCTCTCCGGATGGCACATGGAAGATGGTCCAGAATGCCGGGGAGGAAACGCGGCGGCCCGGATGGGATTTGACCTTCAGTGCCCCGAAGTCGGTTTCGGTGGCCTGGAGTCAGGCCGACCGAAAAATCGGAGCGGAATTCCGAGCGGCTCACACGGCGGGGGTGGAGGCGGCATTCGAGTATCTCGAGGCCCATTGCGGCTTCACCCGGAGAGGGAAAGGCGGCTTCATCCGGGAAAAAGGAAAGCTGGTCGCGGCGGCGTTCGAGCACGCCTCGACTCGGTCGAATGATCCGCAGCTTCATACGCATGTCCTGCTCCTCAACATCGGGGTCTTGGAAAATGGCTTCACGGGCGCCCTGACCAGTAAGGAATTTTACGAGCACAAGATGGCCGCCGGAGCCATTTACCGGGCCGAGTTGGCCCATCAACTCGAGTCCCGGCTCGGGTTGGAAGCCGAACAGACTCGCACTTGGTTCGAGCTGAAGGGGGTGAGCAAGGAATTGATTTCCCATTTTTCGAAGCGACGGCAGGAGATCGAGGCGGCTCTTGCCGAGAAAGGTTATTCCGGGGCCAAGGCCTCCGAAATCGCGGCGTTGGACAGTCGGAAGGCGAAGGAAAAGGTCGACCGCCGCGAATTGTTCAAGGAGTGGCGGGCCATTGGGCGAGAGCAAGGCTGGGGGCCGGAGGCCTTCCGCGATTTGGTGGAGCAGAGTCAGCCATCCCATACCGAGTCCCCCGAGCTTGCCGCCAGACGCTGCGTCGAGGAAGCCATCGAGAAGATCACCGCCAACGAGGCCTATTTTTCAGAGCGGGAGTTGATCCGTCGGACTGCCGAGGTCGCTCCCGGAAGCGGCTTGAGCGCGGACAGAGTCATCGCAGCTGCCGAAGAGTTCCTAGAGAAGGAAGCTATCAAGTTGGAATCCGAGCGGGGCTATCCTCAGTTCACCACTCAGGAGATGATGGAACTCGAGCGCGACATGCTGGACCGGGTGGAGCGCTCGCGTGAGAAACCCGGCTTTGAAATTCGGGCGAAAGCGGTTGATCGTGTTCTGGAGGATTTCCAGACGCGAAGGGATTTCGACGGGTTGAATGACGACCAGGAGAAGGCGTTACGGCACATCACCGAAGAGTCTGGCCACAACAAGTGTGTTTCAGGGATGGCCGGAACCGGGAAGACAACGATGTTGGAAGCGGCACGCGAGGCCTGGGAAGCGAGCGGCTATCGCGTGATCGGGGCGGCCCTGGCCGGCAAAGCCGCCGACGGCTTGGCGCAGGGCTCCGGGATCGAAAGCCAGACCATTGCCAAGCTGATCTACCAGTTGGAGGACGGGAAGCAGGTCCTCGACAAAAACACCATTCTTGTCATCGACGAAGCTGGGATGGTGGGAACGCGGTCGCTTCAGCGTCTCACCCAGGCGGTCGAGGAAGCCGGAGCAAAATTGGTGTTGGTTGGCGATGCCAAGCAGTTGCAACCGATCGAAGCAGGCGGGCCTTTCAGCGCCATCATCCAGCGGGTTGGCGACGCCGCCATGACCACCATCATTCGTCAAAAGGAAGAATGGCAGCGCAAGATGGTGGAAGCTTTCTCGAAAGGGGAAGCCGGGAAGGCCCTCAGAGAATTGGACAAAAGGGGAGCCTTACACATCGCCGAAGACCGCAGCCAGGCGGTGGAAGACTTAGTCAAACACTGGCGGACCACCGGGATGGCGGATCCCGAGAACACGCTCGTTTTGACGGGGACCAACAAGGACGCCAACCAGATCAACCGCGAGATCCAGGCGATGCGACTGGCTGAGGGGCAACTCGGGTCCGAGTTCGTAAGAAACGAACATGCCCGCTTTCGCGAAAATGACCGCGTGGTTTTCACGCGGAACTCGGGGCCGCGTGGCATCCGCAATGGAAACCTGGGTACAGTGGAAGAAGTCAACGAGGCGCGAGACTCGCTGAAGATCCGGGTCGACGATGGGCGACTCGTTGAAATCTCCTTGTCGAACTACGATCACCTCAAGCTGGCCTACGGCGTCACGACCCACAAAAGCCAGGGCATGACCTGCAATGGCACGGTCTACGTGCTTCCTGACCCAGCAATGGCCGACAGAAGTAGCGTTTATGTGCAGGCCTCCCGCTCCCGCGTCTCCACTCACATTTTTTCGACCAAAGACGAAGCCGGTGCCGACCTGGAAATGCTCGCCAATAAGATGAGTCGCGAGCGTCTGAAGCGCATGGCCAGCGACCTCAAATCCGAGGTTTCCGGCCAGCGGAACGAACCGGAGAAACCTCAGGTTTTCCAGGGACTAGAGATCTCTCTCTGAGGTCAAAGGGCACTTTTCTGAAAAAGGGCCGTTTAAACAACGACTGGGAAACGACTTGGAGGGTAACAGGAGGCA
>CAKZKU010000135.1 GCA_937124545.1 uncultured Microbacteriaceae bacterium
GCCTCCGGGAGGAGCCCTTCCAACTCGTCCTCTGGCGGGTTGTGCATGAGTTTTTCAAACACCCACTCAAAGTAGGCAAAGGGATCGTGGCCGTGGCTGCGCACTTGCTCAACGAAGGTGAAGATGACGGCACTCCGCCATCCCGTTTCTTTTCCACCAATAAACATCCAATTCTTCGCGCCCAACTTCGTTGGACGGATGGCATTTTCGGTGAGGTTATTGTCCCACTCGATCCTGCCATCTTCAAAGCAGGGTTCAAGGTGCGGCCATTGGTCGATGGCATATTTGAGGGCCTTGCCCAATGCGCTTTTGGGAAGGATACGGTGGTGTTTCTGAAGGTGTTTGAAGAGTTCTTGGAGGTGACGGTAGATTCGCCGAAGGAGTATCTGGCGCGCTCGTTTTCGAAGTTCAGGTCCAGCACGGCGGTTTTTCAGCCGAGCTTCAAGGCGGTAAATTTTGCCGATCTGTAAGATGATCCAGGCGGTGATTTTTGAGTGGTCGCCTTGGGCTTCGGTGAACTTGCGCCTGATGTGGGCGAGGCAGCTGACGGGGGTAATCTCAAGATCCTGGTGGCGGTCACGGAAAGTTTGGTAAGCTCTCAGGCCGTCGCTTTGAAGGTAGCCGTTAAATGAGTCTTCCTCGTTGTGACCGATGAGAATGGGGTCGAGGCAGGTGTTGGCCCGACTGGCATGCCAGTCGAAGAGGACGCCGTGCTCGTGATGATGGTAGGCCCAGAGGTAGCCTAGCTGGGCTTTGCCACTTCCGGGTTCGAGGTAGCGGATCGGGGTTTCGTCGATCTGGAGGTAGTACTGAGGCGGAATTTTTCGGCCTGGTATTCGTAGAGGCGGCTCAGGAGCCCGGCGAGATGGTCGTGCCAGGAGCACATGAGGTTGCGCGTGAGAACGATGCCATGGGTGGCTTTGAGTCGCCATTCTTGCCGGTAGAAGGGTTGGTGGTAGCAGAACTTTTCGGTGAGAAGAAGGGCTCCAAGTGATGGGGTGAGGACACTGCCGGGAAGGAGGCAAGGTTCGAGTGGTGGGGTCACCGGAACGGCTTCTGGGTCATTCTTGCGGACGTGGGTCAGTCGTTTGATGAGTTCACGGGTGAAGGTGGCGGGGTTGACGTGAAGCCGCTCACTGACTTCTTCGCCAATGAGGCGGTAGTTCTCGGGGTTGTCTCGTACTTCGGGAGCGATGATGACGCGCTCGGTGGTGGGGAGGTTTGCCAGGGAGTCGCTGAGTTTGTTGGAGCGACGGGCACGTGGCTTCTTTGGAGTTGGTTCAGCCGCCGGTCCGTGGTCGTCGGGCTCGGCGGCGTGGGGCTTTTTTGACTCGTCCTCCAGGAAGGCGAGCAGCAGTTGGTCGGTGCTGAGCTTTTCACTTGTCGCTCCGTAGAGCTTCTTGAGAAGAGCGGCGACGATGTCTTTTTGGAGCTGAAGCTCCCGGCGAAGTTCAGCGTTCTCCGCAATCAGTTTTTCGATCTGTTGGTCTTTGGAGCCGATGGTTTGGAGTAGCAGATACCAGGCCAATCATGAGCTTTCATACCACGGTCTTTTAAGTCCGTCGCGCAGGTCGATGCCGTCAGTGAGCATGGCCAAAGCAGTGGGTTTGAGGATGAGTTTTTCACGGCCTTCTTCGATGTCCTTGGGCCAGCTGAAGGTTCCCTTTTCGAGACGCTTGGCGACGACCCAGTAACCGGTGCCATCAAAGTAGAGGATTTTGATGAGGTTGCGTCGTTTGTTGGTGAAGAGGAAGGCGGCTCCGCTGGCCGGGTCGACTTTGATGGTCTGGCGTGCGATCTCGGAGAGGCCGTTGAAGGACTTGCGCATGTCGCAGGGGTGCAGGGAGACGTAGACTTTGAGGTTCCCGTTGAAGGTAAGCATGGCGATGAGGTCAGCGCAGGGACTTTAGCAGGGCAGTAGCCAGAGGGAGTTGAGTAGAGTCAGTGATCTTCAAAATCGCTCCTCCGGGAAACTCGAGCTGGAGTGAGGTGGACTCCGGCTGAGTGGAAACCTCGGCGATCAGGAAGGCAGGATTTGTGACGGCTTGAGTTGAGTTCTGAGGCTCTCTTTGCTGATCGTTCTTCTTCCGGGCCTTGGTCACCCAAGACGCAAAGGTGGGATATTTGATCCCGCATTGCTCGGCAAAAGCGGCGGCACTCATGCCACTCTGATCAAAGGCAGCTAAAACCTTCGACTTATACTCCTGACTATACTGGTTCCTACCGACCCGGTCCGACTTGATGATGGAGGTTTCGACCTCCTCTTGCATTGATGCCATAGCTCGACAGCCTATGGCATC
>CAKZKU010000136.1 GCA_937124545.1 uncultured Microbacteriaceae bacterium
CCGTCTGATTGGCTGGTAGCTGAGGCGATGCACCGCGCGTTTGTCCTGGAGGATGAATGAGGGCCCTCGTACTGGGCGCATCCGGATTCCTCGGGTCATACGCGGGCCACGCCCTTCAGAAAGCGGGTTGGCAGGTCACAGGCGCTTCGCGGTCTGCGCTTCGCGGTTATTCATCTTCAATTGGGTTGGATTCGCTCCGTGATGTCTCAGCGGCGATTACACGTGAACCGTGGGATTTAGTGATGAATTGTCTCGCTATCGCGAATCACGAAGCCTGTGAACAGGATCCTGCGAGCGCGCGCTTGGTCAATCATGAACTTCCCGGAATCTGGGCGGACGAGGCGGGTCAGAACGGATCACATTTCATTCACTTTTCGACCGACGCGGTTTTTGATGGAGACTCGACTGACCTTTACGACGAGCAGGATCCGACGGGTGGATCGAGTGTTTACGGGTGGACAAAGAGGGCTGGGGAGTTAGCAGTGCTAGCTGCCAATCCTCAGGCATTGGTCTTTCGGATCAATTTTTTTGGCTGGTCCCACAATGGTGGCCGCGGGATTTTGGATTTTTTTGCGAGTGGTCTTGCCTCCGGTATCTCCATGACCAGCTTCCGCGATTACGTAGTCTCTAGCCTTTACGTGGGCCACCTGTTCGATTTGGCGCTCGGAGCACTTTCTGCGAATGGGACTGGGCTCTATCACCTTGTTTCCAGCACTCCGCTATCTAAATATGACTTCGGTGTCACCGTGGCCCGCGCGATGGGAGCGGATCCTGACCTGATCCAACCAGGCCTGCTCGCGGATAGTCCGACTCTCTCGAATCGCGGCCATAATTTGGGTCTTTCTGTGAGGAAACTGGAGAAGTTAGTCGGGCGCTCCATCCCATCCACTGCGGAGGGAATACAAATGGCCCTCGCCGAGCGTGGTGCGGTCATGGATTACTTCGGCAGCGGCATAATTCCGGGAGAATAGGCGTCTATGAGAATCGGCATTCGGAATGTGGGGGAAAATCAGCCCACGTACTTCATCGCGGACATAGCTGCTAACCATGACGGGGTGCTGGCCAAAGCGCTGGAGCTCATTACCTTGGCCGCTGACGCTGGAGCCGATGCGGCCAAGTTTCAACATTTTCGGGCCGACCACATTGTCAGTGACAAGGGTTTCCGAGAGCTGGGCGGCCAGCAGTCTCATCAGTCGTCGTGGTCGCAGAGCGTTTACGAGGTCTACAAGCAAGCATCACTTCCGTGGGAATGGACACAACCGCTCGCCGATCGCGCGGCCGAAGTAGGAATAGATTTCTTCACGAGTCCCTACGACATCGAAGCCATCGATTTCGTCGACCCATTTGTCCCGGCTTACAAAATTGGTTCCGGGGACATCACGTGGCTAGAAGCAATTGATCACATCGCTTCGAAAGGTAAGCCGGTGATTCTTGCGACCGGAGCCGCCAGCATTGAAGAGGTTGACAACGCTGTTGCCGTTATCGCTGCTCATGGTGTTCCGTACTCGGTGATGCAGTGCAATACGAACTACACGGGTGTCGAAGAGAACATGAACCACATCCACCTCAACGTGCTCAACACCTACCGCGAGCGCTATCCCGACGCGGTGCTGGGGTTGTCGGACCACACTCACGGTGATGTCACGGTCTTAGGGGCTGTAGCGCTGGGGGCGCGGGTCGTGGAAAAACACTTCACCGACGATGTCACCCAGGACGGACCCGACCACCACTTTTCGATGACGCCAGAAACATGGCGGTCCATGGTGGATCGGACACGTCAGATGGAGGCCGCCATGGGACACCACGAAAAGGTGGTTGCCGACAACGAACGAGAGACCGTCGTGATCCAGCGGCGAGGCCTCCGCTTTGCTGCGGGACTTCCGGCCGGAACTGTCTTGGCTCCCGAGCACCTGGTCGCGCTGCGGCCTGCCACCCCGGGAAGCGTTACACCGGACTATCTGGACGAAGTACTTGGCAAAACCCTCACGCAGAGCGTGGAGTTCCACGATGTGGTCACGCGAGAAGTGTTTGTTTGATGGCTAAGCAGTCACCGTGGGTGTTCGTTACTGACCGGACGGATGTCCACGCTGAACGGTTTCACCGGCTGTTCCAGGAGTTGAGCCCAAGCTCCGAGCGCCTCGACATTGTCTTTGATTCGGCCGGGAACCCCCTGGCGACACGAAATGGCAGTTCGCTCTCCTCGTGGTCCGATATCCGGGAGTCACTGGGGGATGCCGGTCTGGTAATTTCAGGTCCCCTGGACACAGTGAGCCGCCACATCGCCCAGGGTGACTTCCGCCATGTCGGGATTTCGTGGGCTACGGACCTCATGGTGGGTGCCGGATCGTCCCACCAGCTGGCGGGTCAAATTGAAGACGCGGTTGCATCAATGGATGTGGTCGTGACGGACAATTACGCTGCAGAGAATGCTCTCGTGGCGATGGGAGTGGCGCCAGAGCGCATTGTGAGGGTCCCCTGGGGGCCGGAACCACCGGAAGCGCCAGAGTCCACGACAGCCGGTTCGGGACTGAGAAAGCGGCTCGGAGTTCCCGCGGACAGCCACATCATCCTTTATCCTCGAGCGCTTGAGCCGCTTTATGACCCGCTTGTCTTTGTCGAGGCGTTCTCGGGGCTCGTGCGGGACTACCCAAGCGTGTGTGCGGTGGTCGTGGAGTCCGGTTCCTTGGTGCCTTCAGTGAAGGAGGCTGTGACGGAGGCCGGGCTTGAGGACCGAGTTGTCTGGGCTCCTCCGCTTGGTTCTGCTGAATTCCACGCGCTCATCAGAGAATCCGCTGTAGTCGTGCTGACTCCCCAAACCGATGGGACCTCGGTGACCCTAATGGAGGCAATGTCTCTGGGCACACCGGTTGTTACCTCCCACACGTCAGGTTCGGGGGAATGGGTGATGGATGGTGTTACCGGGTGGTCATTCCCGGTGGGCAGCGCAGAAGCGCTGCGCGTAGCGATGTCCCGCCGATTTGGCGCATCCAACGCTGAGGTTTCGTCGATTACCCAGAGGGCAAAGCGGCTTGTCGATTCCCGTGCCGGCTGGAGCAAATCGTCGGCAATTTTGAGCAAAGCCCTGAAAGCCCTCTAGCTGCCGTTCCGGACCCCCTTAAAGTCGCGCCTGAGCGTTGGAAACATCCGGACTTGACGGAAACGAATTACACCGGTGTAATTGGGGCAGTCATAAGTCTCAGGCCGGTAAGTGGCTACGAAGGAGTAACAGTGAGCGAGTACCGGAATTCGGTTCCCGATAACTGGTTCGTCGACCCGGTCTCGCTCGGAGTCCCCGGTGTTCGTCGTCCCGAAGAGGACGAGGGTGCGCTTTCCTGGCAGGCAGACGCGCTGTGCGCTCAGACCGACCCGGAAGCCTTTTTCCCCGAAAAAGGTGGCTCCACACGGGATGCGAAGAAAATCTGCGGCCAGTGCGAGGTCAAAGCGGAGTGCCTCGAGTACGCACTTGCGAATGATGAACGGTTTGGCATTTGGGGCGGTTTGTCCGAGCGTGAGCGGCGCCGTCTGCGCAGACGCGCCTAGTCGAACTTGATGCGCTCCCGCATCGAAGCCCTTGTTGTCGTCCGGCACGGCGGCGATGACCTTATTGCGACTATCGACAGCCTTCGTGTCCAGTCCCTCGCACCAGCCCGCGTCATTGCGGTCGATGCCAGCGGCACCGGTAGCTTTTCGGCTGCACTCGAAAACCTCCTAGCGGAAGGTCCGTGGGAGAGTGAAATTCTTTCTCTACCCCGGAAAGCATCATTCCCTGAGGCGGTTAACGCTGCGCTCGCCACACTCTTTCCGGCCGACATGCAGGTCGATAACGATCAATGGTTGTGGTTGCTCCGGGAGGGAATTGTGGGCGAAGCCGATGCGCTTCGCCGGTTAGCCTCCAGTGTCGAGGGCGCTCCGCTGATCAAAATTGCTGGGCCAAAGCAGCTCATGACCGATCGACCCGGGTATCTTCGAGAGCTCGGCGAATCCATGACCCCGTGGGGGCGTAGGGTCGCGCTTGCAGAACGGGAACTAGACCAAGGCCAATACGACCGGCTCAGCGACGTCTTGGCTGTCGGCGAGGCGGGAATGCTGGTCCATGCTGAGTCATTGCGCGATGTCGGGGGCTTTGACGAAGCCCTGGCGGCGCTGGACTCTGGCCTAGACCTCAGTGTCCGAATTCGCCTTCAAGGGCACCGGGTGGTCGTGGTGCCCCGAGCCGTGATCAGTGTGCCGTCCAGCTCTGCTGATGCGCACGCAGGGAAAAAGCTTTCGCGCTTCGTGCACGAGTACCTTTCTGCGCAATCGTGGTTGCATCGCCGTTTGGTCTACACACCGGTGTGGGCTTTGGTCTTCGTAATTGTGGCCCTAGTGCCCTGGTCAGTTGTTAGAGGGCTCGGGCATCTCGTTCTCAAGCGACCCGATCGCCTGGTGGTGGAGCCGCTGGCCGCGTTAGCAACGATCACTCGCCTCCGTGCAGTGTTTGCTGCCCGAAGGAAACTGCGGGCCTCCAGGGCTGCGAGCTGGGACGCAATTGATGCCCTGCGCGTGGACTCGCGCGAGGTGCTTCGCAAAGCAAGGATTGCTCGCGAGGAATCAGTAGCGCGCCGCGAGGAAAAAGCGTCAATGAATCCCGCTCCGCGCGCTCTCCCACAGCTGGCCTGGTTGTCGTTGGCCCTGACAGCGGTCGCAGCTGCGGTCTTCGGCGCCTGGTGGGGAGCAACAGCGCTCATCGGTGGTGGCGCGCTGCCGCTGTCGGATACCCTCGGCACCCTGTGGGCAAACGCTTGGACGGTGGCCCCAACGCAATGGGGTTTTGACGCACCCCCGCTGCCGGCAGACCCCGCATCATTCGTGTTGGCGTTGGTTGGTTCCCTTACATGGTGGGCCCCCACCTCTGCCCT
>CAKZKU010000137.1 GCA_937124545.1 uncultured Microbacteriaceae bacterium
CTGACACGATCTCGACTCTCAAACATGACGAGGGAGAGTGTAGCACATCCCACGCTGGTTTTTCAACAGGCTGCTAGAACGTAATTCGACAAGGCCGCGGTTAGCCTCGCCCGGCTTCCCCTTGTTCGCGGCGTTTGGTTTAGAGTGTTCCGCCATCCGGCCAATTACTCCAATGAGTGTTGGGTGATTCGCCGGGAGAATACTGTGATGCGTCGCCAGATGCCAACACCTCCGCAAGCTGTCGAAACGACTCGACCTCACTGGGTAACTCCTCTTCCACGACATTAGGATGATGCCACTCGTCCAGCAGGAGAATCTGCTCCATATCCGGAAAAACGCTAATCCGGCGCTCCGATTCGGTTCCTAAAACGTCGCTCCGGTAGCGGTCAGCGAGGAAGCGGCAAAGCTCGAACACCGCCGGGCGATCTTCTTCGAGGTCAATTCCGTGCTGCTGATACTCAGCCTTGGTTGGGAGCCGGATCACTCGGTCACGGAGCTTTAGCTCTCCGTCAGGATTCACCAATTCCATCTCTTCTTCGTCCTGCCAAGACCCCTCGTCAATCGGGTGGATAAACCTGCTGTCGTTGTGAGGATTGTTCGCAAGGTAATTGCGATGCGCCTCGGGATTTACGTAATCAGATTCCTTGTCCCGATTGTGGAGAGTGCTCGCGAACGTGTGAATGTGCGTGTCCGGCAATCCTGCCCGAGGTGAAAACCCAAATACCTCAAACACCACTGCCCAATTCGTATCGGATCTAAAAAGGGACATCCGAGTGGCTGCCAAATAGACGTGTCCGTTGTCCAGCATTGGAAACGAAAACGCGCTGCACCCGGCGTCGAGGATATCGAGAATCTGCTTAGGTTCCCAGCGCATACATTTTTTTTCAGCGACCGTCTATGCTCTGGAATCCGCTATAGGCGGCGCCTGATCGACGAAGGGGTTGAGGTTCTAAAAATCATAAAGCTTAACTACTGAGCGTCTAACGGATTGCCAGCAACATCTTGTTTGCCTTTGTGCGCTCGGTCAAGCGCCTCGAGAAAGGCTGGTAGATTGACTGTCGAAATTGTTCCGTCATCAAAAGATCCACCGAATACCACGTATGATCTCGAGGCTAACTCAGTGGTGATATGCAGGTTGGCAGTTCCCCGGTCATCGAACCTGATGGGAACGACTAGTTGGATGTCCGCCTTGTTTGCCTTTGAGTCTGGCCAATGAACTTCGTAGCGAAAGTTTCGTTGACCCTTCCCTCTAGGACCATCGCACACTACGAGCCAAGCGCGAGTCTCGGAGTCGCCGTCGATCTTGGGAAGAGTCAGCAGCAACTTGTCATCCCGCTGCTTCGTGAGCACCACCTTCTTGTGATACCCCTTTGCATTTTCAGATGGCCCGATCTCCTTGTAGAGATCAATGATTGCCAAAAGCGGATTTGATCCCACGAAGAAACAGGCTGCGAGGCAGGTAGCAATGCCCTTGGTAGATGATCTGGTTTTCATAGATAATAGAGAGACACTTAAGCAGCGGCGGCCTTGGAATTATGTGGCAACGTCCGAGTCATCGTAGCCTGATCAGAGGGCGATGTCTCGATAAAAGGGCATGGGTTTAAATTAGGTTAGTCGATCAACTCGGAACGTGATCAGGCTTACGATCGACGCCTTGTTCGCTGCTTCGGTAGGCCCCAGGCCCAAGGAATCCGAGGTCCGAACTCCTGATCCAACCCGAGTCGAAACAATACTCAGCAAGGTCTAGCACGGCGATCCATTGCTCGTCGGAAAAGACATCGGAAGTGCGACTGCTGATCAGATCGAAGAACAGTTGAGGTTGAGGAGGAGACTGCTGCAACGCGACACGAACAGCCCCGGGGGTCAACCAGCGGATACTCTCATCCGTCGCGAAGGAGAAAATCCAATTTCGAGATTCGTCCGATAGATCGTCGAAATTCAGATCGCGAGGATCGAGATCGAGAAGCATTTGATCGGCCTCCTCGCATTCCTCGCAGTGTCGCGGATTGCCGCATCGGGCAGGTCCAGATTCGGTAGCAAACGCAGCTGCGATCAAATCGGTAATCTCTGCGTGTGCATCCATTTCTACAGCGAACGTTTGAAGTGTGGCACGGCGGGAAAAGGCCTCCAGAGCGAAGCGAACCAGTGGCGTTGTCCGCCGTTGCCACCACTGGCTTGTTCGGCTTTTCGATTCTGCGCTAGTCAACCGTCGGTGGTGTCTTGCTAACCTCGCGGCCAGAGTCCTGAAGCTTCTGTATCACTTCTTCCTCCGTGTTGCCCGAGGTAGCTTGGCCATCCAGATCGACAAAGAAGAGACCAGTCGTCTCATCCTTCTTCAGAGGCACAAGAGTGTTGTCAATTTTGATAATCATCATTCCGTGATCTCCGGTTTATGGTCGGTAGCAGAGCCCCCCATGCTTTCCGCAAATTGCACAGACGTTACCGATGTCTTGTCCCGGTCTCACTTCTTTTCTCACGCAATTTGGGCAGTGGTATTGACCGCAGTTCTTGCAGTATCGGTGCCATGCTCCGCTAGTCCGGCATTTCGGACAGCTTCCTGGTGGCTTACTGAATGTATATCCTTGTGGCATAGTCGTTTATTCTCTCGCGCTCGATTGTTGAAGTTGATCGACAGAAAAGAGCGCCATTTTCTGCCGAGACCTTATGGCTGCCGGTTGAGCCCGGCGTCGCGTTTCAGGTCAGTCATTGTTTGATTGATTAGCGGTGCGCTTGGTTCAAATCGTGGGCTATCTCAACGAATTGA
>CAKZKU010000138.1 GCA_937124545.1 uncultured Microbacteriaceae bacterium
CCTTCACTTTTCAAGGGACGTCAGGAGCGCACCGGACACCTCAAGACGTAAGGTGCTTTGCCATGCATTCAACCGTATCTCCGGTTAACCCGATTCCACGGTGATAGCATGTTAAAAAGAAAAGACAACTCTTCCCAGGGCTCCCACCGTCGTCGTGAAGTTCACAAATGTTGCCATGCATTATCCACACTCTTGTCCGGGAATATTAACCCGGTTCCCTTTCGATAGCTTAAACGGAGTTCCCCTATCTCTTAGGACCGACTAACCCATGTCCAATTGCTGTTCACATGGAACCTTTCTCCACTTCGGTCTTCAAAGTTCTCATTTGAATATTTGCTACTACCACCAAGATCTGCACTAGAGGCCGTTTCACTCAGACTCACGTCCAAAGCTGATCCACAACCTCCACGCCCTCCTACTCGTTGGCGCTTCGCATTTACGCCAACGGTCCAGTATAGGTTGTCGGCTTGAGCGTTATCCATTTTCGGGGCTAGTCCATTCGGCAGGTGAGTTGTTACACACTCCTTAGCGGATTCCGACTTCCATGGCCACCGTCCTGCTGTCAAGATGTACTAACACCTTTTGTGGTGTCTGATGAGCGTCTACTCTGGCACCTTAACCTCGCGTTCGGTTCATCCCGCATCGCCAGTTCTGCTTACCAAAAATGGCCCACTAGTGTTGATTCATTCGAATGCCCACGTTCAATTAAGCAACAAGGGCTTCTTACATATTTAAAGTTTGAGAATGGATGAAGGCTAAATAGCGCCCCCGAGTCCCTAATCATTCGCTTTACCTCATAAAACTGAGTTCAACACTGCTATCCTGAGGGAAACTTCGGCGGAAACCAGCTACTAGAAGGTTCGATTAGTCTTTCGCCCCCATGCCCATGTTTGACGATCGATTTGCACGTCAGAACCGCTGCGAGCCTCCACCAGAGTTTCCTCTGGCTTCGCCCTATTCAGGCATAGTTCACCATCTTTCGGGTCCCAACAGCTATGCTCTTACTCAAATCCATCCGAAGACATCAGGATCGGTCGATGATGCACCTTGCGGTTCTCACCTCCGTTCACTTTCATTACGCGTAGGGGTTTGACACCCGAACACTCGCATACGAAGACGACTCCTTGGTCCGTGTTTCAAGACGGGTCACTGATGACCATTACGCCAGCATCCTTGCGAATGCGCGAACCTCAGTCCGCCACAGGGTATTACGCAGCGGGCTATAACACTCCCCGGAGAGAGCCACATTCCCGAAGCCTTTATCCCCCAGGGCGAACTGATGCTGGCCTGAGCCGGAAGAGTGCACCGGGGAGAACCCCGGATGATCAACCAAGCCCAAGTCTGGTCACAAGCGCTTCCCTTTCAACAATTTCACGTACTGTTTAACTCTCTTTTCAAAGTTCTTTTCATCTTTCGATCACTCTACTTGTGCGCTATCGGTCTCTGGCCGGTATTTAGCTTTAGAAGACATATACCTCCCATTTAGAGCAGCATTCCCAAACTACTCGACTCGTCGAAGGAGCTTTACAGAGGATCGGTGTCCAACCAGACGGGGCTCTCACCCTCTATGGCGTCCCGTTCCAGGGAACTCGGAAGGCACCTCACCAAAAGCATCCTCTACAAATTACAACTCGGGCCCGAGAGCCAGATTTCAAATTTGAGCTGTTGCCGCTTCACTCGCCGTTACTGGGGCAATCCCTGTTGGTTTCTTTTCCTCCGCTTAGTGATATGCTTAAGTTCAGCGGGTATTCCTACCTGATTCGAGGTCAACATTCAGAAGTTGGGTGTTTTACGGCATGGCCGCGCCGCTCTCCAGTTGCGAGGTGTTAGCTACTACGCAATGGAAGCTGCGGCGGGACCGCCACTGTATTTGAGGG
>CAKZKU010000139.1 GCA_937124545.1 uncultured Microbacteriaceae bacterium
GTTATTTCTTTCAATTTAAATATGATGAACTTATTCATAGTTCAAAGGTAGTAAAGGAGAGGGGAGCCATTCTCCCCCCTCGATTACTTGTTAGTTATTAGGAAATAGCTACGCCACCTCCAGCTGAAATCAAAACCCACTTAGAGTTATTCCAAACAAGAGATACGCAGTCGTCATTAACCTCCAAATCAATGTCGCTAAATGAAGCGTCCAAAGGATTTGTGACAGCAATGTTCGCGTCGTTACTAGCAGAAATATTAAGCAAAGAGATAAGCTGACCCGGAATGGTTCCGTCAGGAAGCGTAAAGGCCACATCCGCAGAACCGGGATTAAGCTTTACAAAGCTAGTATCCACAGGAATGGTTCCAGATGCAGACGTTTTAGCGTCCGCTTCAAGAATCAGGGGAAACACGTGTTTTGTAGTTGCCATAATTCAAAAGATTATGAAGATCAGAGCGAGAGCCCGAAGGCCCTCACTCTTTACTTCAGGTTAAAAATTAGGCTCCCTTAATGATTACGTGCTGGTTTGCAGCGCGAGTAATCAAAGCGCACTCAGAACGGTAGTGGAAGGTTGCCTTGTCAGTGCCGTCAGTCTTGTAACCGAGAACACCGCCACCAGTCACCCAGTGCTCAAGCTCGCGGCTGTAACCGTTAGCAGACTTGTAGTTCAACTCAAGGGCTGGTGCTCTGTTTCCAGAAACAGGGTCAGCAACTTGGCTCATTGGAACCATAGCTCCGTGGTATGCAGTACCTGCACCCAACAAAGTAGGATCATTCAAGAGCTTCCAGTCGTGCTTGTGGAAGGTGTAGCCACCGCGAGTAAAGCTCTTAAAGCCCAACTGGACAGCCATGTCAGCGTCGTTGTTAAACGCACCGAACTGACCAGCCAAGCCAGCAGTCAACTGCGTAGAAACACCGCCAGCAAGCATATCGTCGATGTCCAAAGACTGCTGTCTGTTGACGTACATAGCGTACTCAGCAGGAGCACCCTGCTTGTCCATCAACTTGATGACCGCATCAAACTCAGAGAGAGAGTTCAAGCCGTCAGCAGTAGCTCCAGAAACAACGATACCTCTGTCGTTAACTGCAGAGAAGTAACCCTCAGAACCAGTGATACCCTCGTTACCTGCGCCTTGGAAGGCAGTGGCAGTCTGTTCTCCGAACAAGAGAGTCATTTCTCTCAAGTCTTCGAAACGCTTGCGAGCCTCCATCTCACCCTTGATAAACCAACGGTAGTCACCGTTACCAACATTTACGTAGCCGACGTTGGTTGCTTGTGAACCGTTGACTTCGTACTTGTTCTTAACGATAGCGAAGGTTTGAGTGTGACGCTGTACGTCTGGCTCGTAGAAGCTACCGGGCTCTGCGCTACCCTGAGCGTGCATGTTACCCACGATGGCGAGCTTGTCACCTGCGGCGAGAGTGCGGGCGGGAGCTGCATCGTCCAAAGTTTCAATGACGAACTGGCCAGCGGTTACTGCAGTAGCGCCCCCTCCGATCTTACCGAGAGAGTTGGTGTCAGTCACGAGGAAGACATCACCAGAGACGACGTCCATAACGAGATCGTTAGGAGCGACAACCTTGTCATCACCCGCGCTGCCCATATCAACCGTAATGGTTTTGGTGGATCCGTTGGAAATGGTTTTACCAGTGGTGTCAATGATCTTGTGGCGACGGCCTTCTTCGAAGTAGTACACTTCGTCAGAGTTACCGACATTGTTTGTTGCGCCTGTCAACTTCAAGAAACCAGTGATACCCTGATCACCGAATCTTTCAATCAAAAGGTCGCGGGCGTCTGGCTTGGCGTAATCGTCAAGCAAAGTGCCAATAGAGACATACTTGTCTGGGCTTGTCAAAAATTTGGGAGACCTTTCGTTAAGGCCAGCCCCTTGTGCTGCTGAAGACATATCTTTTAGATTTTAAATGTCATACCTCTGTTGCCTTGCATAATTTGTTTTAGCTGGTCGACAACAGGGTCAGATGTGTTGTTAATGTTTTGTTGTTGTGGGGTGCCAGCTTGAACATTAGCAGCCTTCTCAACCAAACCACGCTGACCATCACTGAGGCCTTGT
>CAKZKU010000140.1 GCA_937124545.1 uncultured Microbacteriaceae bacterium
CTGGCGTCACTTTGAAAAAGCTGGGTACGAGAACCTGGTCGGGCTGCGCTCCGATGAACTGGACCTCACGAATAGGGACGCCACTCTCACCGCGATGCGCGAAATTTCTCCCGATGTCGTGATTGACGCTGCCGCAAAAGTGGGAGGAATCCACGCTAACGACACCTTCCCGGCCGATTTTCTAAGCCAAAACCTTCAAATGCAAGTCAACCTGATGGACGCTGCACATGCGGCCGGAGTTGACCGTCTGCTGTTTCTTGGTTCCTCGTGCATCTATCCAAAATTTGCGCCTCAGCCGATTCCGGAATCAGCTCTCCTCACCGGCGCACTCGAGGAAACCAACGACGCCTACGGGATCGCCAAAATCGCAGGGATTCTTCAGGTTCAAGCAATGAGGCGGCAACATGGCTACCGTTGGATTTCCGCCATGCCCACTAACCTCTACGGGCCAAACGACAACTACCATCCGGAAAATTCCCACGTACTTGCGGCATTGATTCGAAAGTTTCACAATGCAAAAAAGGCGAAAGAGGATTCGGTGACCATTTGGGGCTCTGGAACCCCGCTCCGAGAGTTTCTCCACGTCGACGATCTAGCGTCGGCAATCGAATTTTTGCTGCTGAACTACGACGAACCACAAACCATCAACATTGGGTCCGGCCACGAAGTATCGATCCAAGACCTTGCCCAGCTGATCGCGGATGTCGTGGGATTCTCGGGGATGCTTGTCAACGATTCCAGCAAACCCGATGGAACGCCACGAAAAATGCTTGATAGCTCGCGGCTTCACAAACTCGGCTGGAGTCCCGTGTGGGACTTGCGAGCCGGAATAGTGGATGCCTATCGATGGTTTGTCGACAACGAGTCATCTCTGCGGGCGGTTTAATCCTCTGAACGGGCCGGGTGAACCACCCAGAGCGACGTATCAGTCGCCGAAACGCTGAGCTCCATTTCGTCACCGGTCACGAAGATTACCTCTCCAGGACCGACGGGCCTCGCCGAGAGGTTGCCAGATAGTGGCCCCGCGCCACTTTCAACCAACACGATTGCCGCCGCACCGTTCAGAGAAACATCGCCTGGCTCCACGATGTGCGACACGTGAAAGTCAGCAGGTAAGCCCGTGTACGACCAAACATTGTCTTTTTTAACTGGCCGAATTACTGGCGGGAACTCCTCTGACGATAATTTTGCCACTTTCAGGAACTCCGGTCCGTCCCGGCGCTTTGCCGTCAAGCCCGCGCGCACGACATTGTCGCTGGGCAACATGACCTCAAGTCCAAAGCCCTGAAGATAGGCGTGAACCACTCCCGCGTCGACAAAGAGTGCTTCTCCTCGACCAAGGACCACGCGGTGCATCAACAAAGAAAAGAGAACCCCTGGATCGTTTGGGTAGAACGACCACAGGTTTCTAACAAGCTCAACCTCCTCGGCCCCCTCCTCAGAGTCACCGGGACCGGGCCCCGCTTCTGTAACTTTACTAGACTTCTTACCCTCCCCGACGTCGATAACCTGCGGGTTCGGGTCGTCCTGGTACAGAGCCGACGCCGCCGGCCCCAGTAGCTCTTTGTACTCCCCCTTTCCGATGGCCCGGCGAATTAGGAGAGTATTCCGTTGTTCAATCGCGTATAGAGTCTCCTTCTTTAGCTCAGCGTTCGTCTCCTGCAGCTCCTGGATGGTGACCTCCTGCATCTCGGAGAGGAGCTC
>CAKZKU010000141.1 GCA_937124545.1 uncultured Microbacteriaceae bacterium
CCCTGGAATACGCAGGTGTATGACATGTCTGCAAATGAACCCAGAGGGTATGTGTATGGAATCATTTGCATTTATGGTGTCCACCATCATTATACACCCATGGTAATAAGCCTAGTCTCAATAAAGTACTTGACAATCGGAATATTGTCATTTGCCACAGGCACACTATCCACGCCAGTACCATTTTCAGCACCCCTAGGATTCGTCCCTACCACTGGGCACTAGACTCAAGTCCTGAGCTGTCAGCCTTCGTCTCTTATGTGCTGGTGGACGTGTAGGCATCGGCTCAACAGGCGTAGGTTCGAGGACTTCGTACACCAAGGCTCTCATTTCTTCTGCTGCTGCCCCCACTATCAAGTACTGCGGAAGGCCGCACTCATGGAGCTCTACGGCTACAGTCTGGAGGGCACGTGCCATGTGGCCCATGCGCTCTAGCAGGTACTCAAGGCGCTTGTGACCCATGCTAGTGCTCCGCACCTACGAGAATCCATCGTGTCCAATCAGAATGGCCAAGCCACCTTCATTGTCCGGAAAGAACTCCACACTGTCGGGAGCTAATGGGCTCGCCGTAGCAACCTGAGGGTCGAAGTTGATGACCGTCTCACCAGCACTCGAGGCAACTTCAATCTCAGTGTCCGCCATGTTACCTCCCTGGGCCCACAGCGGCTTGTCGAACACCTGGCCCGAGTCGCTGTTGAAAGCTAGTGTCGTGGCTGTGGGGGCCGTTCCCGAGCCACCTTTGATGGTCAGTCGGTAGCGCTCGCCACCGGTCATGGAGAAAGCACTGTGCCCAAGGCTCACCCATCCAGTGTCAGCTCCCGATGTTGGCCCGACGTCCTGGTATATGGTGTCTCCGTTGTAGTCTGCGAGCGACATCGTGCCTGCATTGTCCCAGTACTCGACTCTCAGCTGGTCGGACGGGTCAGCGCCGTGTGCGTCCAGGTTGATTCGAGTGTCGTAGCATTGCAGGCCTGGGATATCGGGAGGTCTGAACATCCAGCCGACAAAGATCTCGTTCGCTGTAGTGGGAGAGCCGCTTCCAGTGCCAAGAGTCTGACGCCCTGGGGTGAAGCCCATGTACGTACGGAATGCGCCATTACCGTAGTATGGCGCCTCCTGGACAATCACCTGAATTTGAATGCCGAAGTTGAAGCTTGTGGATACAGCTCCTGCGGGACTTGCGAACGCGTTCGCTGAGCCTGAGCCACCACTGGTGACCCACAGGTTGTCTCCACCGGCATCAGCCTGGAAGCCGAGGCCGTTGGCAGCACCAGAGCCTCCAGCGATGGAGCTTGTGCCTCCATCGCCCTTGGTCCCGATGTAGAGCCTCGTTGTCGTCGGGTCGACCTCGAAACAGTCAGATGGTGCAAACAGGTAGCTGGCCCATCCAAACGTGCTTGTTCCTTCAACAGGCGCTTCCCACTGAGGGACAGCGCTCTCTACGTCGGCATCAACCGTACTGACGATAGGAGATGTGGAAACAGCCACTCGAACGGGGTTGGTAATGTTGTTTCCACGCCGAACTCGGACTCCAATTACTCGATACCGTCCCGATGGGAGGTTTGCGGGGGCCATATACCCCTCGCCATTGCTTGCGACAGAACCGCCTGCGTCGAGGTCTTCTGCCCCTGCGATGCCGTAGTAGCCTCGAGTTGAGAAGGCTCCTCCTGTCGCCTGTGAGGGCGATGTGAAGCTGCCCGAGAGCTCAACTTGGTCATCAGTGCGAGAGATGGTGAGGCCAAGTCCAGCAGCGTTCAGAGCTGCCTGAGCCGTTGTGGCATGCTGGACTGAGGTGCGGTTACCAGCTGGGTGCTGAACCTCGATTCCGGTCATGCCAGCAAGCGCGGTCTCGAAGTCGCCAGGGTCGACGCCCACAAAGCGGCCAGTGCCGTCGTTATGGGTGGAGTAGATGTAGTGCGTACTGGAGATGGCTCGCCACTGCCCAAGCCCAGTGGAGCCTGGCTGTCCGTCCAATACAGCGTTCTCGTCGTCACCCAGCCACCCAACAGGGGGGAACGTGATGGTGAGAGAATTGGTGGATGTGGATGCGCCAGGTACGCGAGGAATGGGGCTCAGCCAGCCATTGGGGCCGACAGCGGCCACGATAGGGCTACGTAGCTGGACCACTCTCAAACTCATTGTAGTAGACCGTGGCGCCCACCGAGCCCCGGGCCCGATATCGCATCACACCGCCGGCGGGAATCACCAATGCCTGAAGCGTGGTGAGCACGACGCCATCTGTAGCGCCAGCAGGAGCCGCAGCCGTGGTAGCCACCACGATCTCACCCTCCACGCACTGGACAAGCAAGTCATTGGTGTTTTCAACAGCGGCGCTCCAAGCGGAGTTGTCAACATTGGTTATGACAGCCATTAGACACCAGCCTTCTTGCGGCGCACTTCAGCCACAGCACAGGTCAGAGACTCTTGAGAGGCCCTCCATCGCGCTTCGTAGTACCGGCGACGCTGACGGTGGAACCAGGCCAGAACGCGACGTCCGGCCTTCCTGTGGCGCGTAGCTTCACGTTCATGCACCAGGTAGAAGAAGTACGGGTGGTTCCGGCGGAACTGGACAAGGTCAGCCAAGAGACTCGTGGCCTCACGCCTGGCCAACTCGAGGGCCTTGGCTGCGATGCTCACAGTACGCTCAGACCTTGGAGTGCGAGGTAGGCAGCCGATGCGAATCCGGATAGCGAGCCCAATAGCATCACTACAGCGCGAATGTCGCGCTTGTCGAGCTTCCCATCGGTCAGGATGGCAACAGCTTCGCGGAACTCTTCAATGTATTTCTCTTTGTCAGCCATAACAGAAGGGTTGATATAGTGATAAGTGGTCATGGACCGGGGCGCGCAAAAGCAACAGCCCGACACTCCAATGGGGGCCGGGCTGGCACCGAGATCCGTCACCGGGGAACTCAGTAAGTCCCCTCGCATGCGAGAGCATAGCAGACTGTTTGGCATCTAAAGCTATGTGCTTTCACATTTACACATAGCCATCATACATATTTTTCGGAAAGCTCCATCATGCTCAATCGGTGTGTGGTGCGCGTAACTGCCAATACCACCTCTTGAACTGACAAGACCTCATCAGGATGCACAAGGACTTGCTTTGCCGCGGAAAGCGCATGCTTAGCCTCCCGGTACATCGTGGCTCGGTCCAGTTGCACAACCCATGTAGGCGGCTGGTGCTGATTGCCACGGGACCGCCAGTATTTGCCGCCACACTCGATCACGTAGCGCTTCTGTCCGGTGAGCTTCACTTCACCCTCACGATCTCGAACTTCAGACGCTTCGCTATCTCGACCATGCGGTCGCATGCCTTGCCACCGTCGAACACGACGCACACAGGCGGTCGCCTGGGCTCCCAGGCGTCGTGCAGAAGGTCAGCCATCTTGGCCATCTCCTCTTGCTGCTTGAGCACAGCGGTTGTGCCATGGACCCGTGGCAGAGTAGGGACCGCGAGCACCCAGAGCCCGGCGGCCTTCAGGACCTTGTGAGCGAACATGTCTGCTCCCTCATGGGCCCCGTGCATCACGTGGGTGATGTCGTGGAGCTTCATCGTGGCGATCAGGGCCTCTCGGCCAGTGTCGCTGGGCAGGTAGTTGCCGCCGCAGATGATGGCCACACGGCTCACCATTCCACCTTTCTAGTCCGACTATGCTCCTTCAGATCCTCAAGAGAGAAAGTGCCAGCCGCAAACAGTACCCCCCGCACGAATCCAAGCCATCGCATGGCTTTTTTCTCGCTCCCTTCGGATGGAAAGCGCCTGGGCATCCCAGCCACATGGGCTAGCGGATCATCCTTCGCTCCCTCAAGTTTATCGGCATACTGATGCATTAGCTCGATTGCGTCTTCTCGTGTCATGCCAGTCCCTCCGCAAACAGCGCGCTAGTCCTTGGGAACTTCTCCTTCACCAGGCTGTACACGGCCTCAGCATACTGCCGGATTTCCCACTGAGCATGTTCGTCTAGGCGAAGTGCAAGAAACGACAGCCAGTTTCGGAGGTTGGCCGACGCTCGCATGCGGGTGTAGCGGGATACCGGGAGGAGCAGTCGTGCGAGCTCTCGCGGGACCCCGCTTTTCAGCGCCTCCTCGTACTCTATTTGCTGCACCTCCGAACTGTACTTTAGACAGTGTCTGAATCCCGAAGCGCCGTCCAGGCTCAAGACGACACGGCCGCCAGCCTGCTTATTCTTGCCGCCGGTCATCATCAGCCGCTCTACCGTCGGCACGTAGTCCTCGTTCGGAAGCTCAGTGTAGCGAGCCGACATTTCATTATGGCTCTGAGTCCGATGTCGCATCCACTGTCGCACAACGAATATCGGCGCCTTCACCTCAATCACCATGCCGCCCATCTCGAACGGTGTGAAGTGCTTGTTGCGGTAGAGGTAGCCAAGCAAGCGCTCGTCTCCAGGGGTCTCAGCGTCTCCCCAGCCCTTGAATCCATTGTTGGTCGACATCCGGGCTGCTTCGATGAAGCGCTCGTCAGACCCCCAGTGTTCGACCAGCTCAACGTATCCGTGATCCAGAATCTTCACTTCTGTTCCTTCTCTCCATTGCAGATATCGAGCACGAACCTCATCGTCCCACCCCCCTCGTCGTCCATTCCTCACCCGTCTCCGGGTCCACCCAGGTCACGTCCACCAGGTCTAGCTTCGTGTACGCGACCTCAACGTCATCCTGATCAGGTATCAGCCCATGCTGCCCAAGCTGAGCCTTCACCCGCTTGTACACGTCAGTCGGTCGCGTGCCACCGCAGAACAGCCACTCGAGCAGCTCACGCTCCTCAGGACTGTCGACCGTCACTCCTGCTGCGGCACAGCAGGCCCGCACAGCGCTTGAGTCCCATGTGGACCGATAGGCCCTGGGCATTCGGTCGTAGCTCTGTCGTGCCGCCTGAGGGCCTTCACGACGCTTGAATGCGTAGGCTAGGGCCTGGCGTACGGAGTTGAACGGTGCGGTCATCGGGTCTCGTACTCCCCACGCTCTATATCCTCCACGAGCTTGCCAATCTGGAATGCGGTGTACGCCGTCATATTGTCGGCACGGGCCATCAGGAAGCGACAGACGGCCTCCTGTGCGCAGTTCTTACCTGCCTCGAACCCTTGTTCGTAGCTATTGTCCGTCATCGGACTCCTCTTCAAGCCCCAGCCCTGGGCCCCATTTCAATCGCTCAAAGTCATCTTCGGCCCGCTGCAAACCCTCAGCCGCCTCGTCCATCAGCATGTTCGAGAGCTCAAGCGTGGCCCTCAGGTGGCCGATCTCGTAGCCGGTGTACATTGCGACCATCACTGCTACTGATACAGCCATCCATCCTATGAAGGTCATAGGATTCCCCATTTACGAAGTACGTTCTGATATGTCTCCAGGGCCTCATTCAGCTTCTCTTCACCCCTGGACAGCTCCTTCGCATGCTCCTTCTGTAGCCGTGCGAACTCAACCTCAAGCTCGCCACGGGGCATAACGTCTATTTCTCTGTCGTCAATCACTTCCAACTCCCAGCATCCTTCTTGCGACTTCTCGCACTCGACGCACTCCGCCTTCGGCTCGGTGCACTGTCTCCTCTTCAATCCCGTACGCCTTGCACAAGGCATCCAGGCTTGTCTTCTTGTGGCCAGCGATCTTGGCCATGTCCTGGAGTTCCAGGTGTGTAGGCCGTATCCACTGCGTGTCCCTGGGATACAAGCCGTTCTTCAGCCTGAGGATGTCGGCATCCCAGACATTGTTGCCGCACAGGATACGGCCGAATATCTCGCGGGCGATGTCCATGCGTACGTCAACCCACAGTGGGGCATCAGCCCACTCCTTCTCGTTGTAGCCGTTGAGCTCCATGGCCTTGCGGATGTTAGCCTCGGCGTACGGCGTGTCCATCGCCCTTGCGAGGTCCAGGGGCGCCGGCCTTATCTTCCACACCTGGGGCAGAAGTGACTCCAGGTGCCAGATGGCTATCTCGGTGAAGAGATTCGCGTTCTTTTCCCAGCCTAGGAATTCGGTATCAAGAAACGTGACCTTGGCCTGATGGGCATGGGGCCATCGCGGACGCCCCTTGTCGTTCAGCGGTGGTGACGGAACCTCGTCAGTCTCCGGCCATTTGATGCTTACCATGGGTCTTTGGTCTTGAGAATCAACGCAGACACCAAAAAGCATGTAGCCTCGTCGAATCGACCCATGCAGTACAGAAAACATGCCATCAGAAACGATGCGATGTAGAGGAGCGGGTATCCAAACTTCTTGACCCGGTCCATCAGAAGGACTCCTCTTCATCCGAGCTTTGCTTCTCACCACCATCACCCTTGCGGCTCATGCAGAACTCCCAGTCGCTCACGTGGATGCTGTAGTACGTCACGTCCTCTTTCTTGCTCTGCCGCAGGCTTCCCCGCAGAAAAACGCCATCGCCCCTCTTGAGGTACCTAGCAAGGGCCTCACCACGCTTTCCCCAAACCTCTGCAGACCACCAGTTGGTGCGCTCCTGCATCTCTCCGGACTTGTCCTTGTACTTCTCGGACTCAGCCACCCATAGTCGGGTGACCGTGGCGTCTCCGACTTCACGAACTTCAGGGTCCTTGCCGAGTCGGCATTGCATCTGGATTGAGTTGCTCATTTTCGAACCACCTTGATTTCGAGATCTACAGGAGTGAATAGCTCGAGCTGTTGCCTGCCATTTTGTTTTATAATGCTTCCAGTGGGTACGCCCCCAGGGTAGACAAGATCGCCATTTTCACAATAAATGCAAAGGTCTCCTTTCTTATCCAGATAAGACCCATCAGTCACCAAGCTAATTGCCGGTATATTCCGATTGGAATCATCAATCAATTTCACACTCATTCTTTTTGCTCCTCGCATTCGATAGCCCATCGCAGGTAGTCTAGGGCCTTTTTCAGGTCGTCCAGTCGCTCGCCTTTGTGTCCGGCGCGCTGGGTGTACTTCATGACATTGCCCATGCAGAACCCATAGTATGCCTCTGGGGGCAGCTTTGCGCGAATCACGTCGATGGACTCGATACCTCCGACTTTGTAGTGTGGCCTGTTGGGGCGCCTGGCTCTTTCCAGAGCTGACCCCCCTGCATTGTTCATGGCATCTTGTATTTGCTCCCATTCCTCAATGCTCGGCCAATCAGCACAGCTTCCAGGTCCCCCGAGCTCGTAATCAGCAGCCACACATCACCTCCGTGTCCACTGGGAGCGTCAGCCGCTCCGATTCTGGAGTCTTCGACTCCATCGTGAGCTCCACATAGCGCTTCAGCAGGATGACCCCTGTGTCGTGATGCACCGGCCCAAGGGGGACTATACGCCTCACTGTCGAGTATCCGAGGCAGTCTCCGGTATGTGGGCAGAACTCTAGAACTCGGTCGCCAAGCTTCAGCTCACCGGCGGTTGTTCGCCTGTAGCTATTCACTCCACTTCCTCCAGCTTCTCCAGTCGCCGCTCGACTTCGTCCAGGTTCTCAGTGTTGGCGTTCACAGCCCCCTGAAGGGTCATGACGGCCTCGTTGAACTCGGGCAGAAGGACAGTGTCCCGAGCTGCCTCAAGCTGCTCCAGGGTCCTCAATCGGTCATCGTGGGAGAACAGGTGGGCTTCCATGCTGTTGTCCCTACGCACCATCCAGATGGTGTAGACGACCGCCGAAATAACTGCGGACATGACAAAGATTGTGTACTCGTCCACTTAGCCGTACTTCTCCATCAGGTAGCTGAGGCTCACGAACATGGGGACACCCATGCCAAGCCCGTTGATTTCGTTGATCAGCACAATCCCTCGTCTCTCGTATCCGTCTGTGGGGCCCCGGTAGCCCTCGTTGTGCAGGTAGCATGACCCGGCGATGACCGCGAAGGTCTCTCGGCACCAGTGGGGTGAGTAAGGGTGAGTTAGCACTGCGCAGTCGTAGCCTTGCTTGTGGCCTGCGATTGAACTGCCCTGGACTCTGCGAACCTGCGTGTGCGCATTGGGTTGACCTGCTCTACTTCCGGTCGTTGCACCATTGGCGTTCAAGTCAAAAAAGTGACAGTAGGTGAGACCGTCGCGGTAATACGGCTTGCACATTGGGTGTGCGTCAATGCCGAAGTCTTCCCAGCCGTAGAAGCTCTCACGGTCAATCAGACCAATCATTCTCGGGTCTTCAGCCAGCATGCGGTCAAGCCGCTGTTCGTGATTGCCCTCGGTCACAGCGACCGAATCGATTGAGACACCAAGAGCCATTAGCTCGCTGAAAAACAGCTCCAGTGCGGCGTAGCCCGCATCTCTGTCGTCCTGAAGGCGTTTACCCTCAGTCTCCAGGGACCCCTTCTTGTTCCAACTGTTGAGCGAGGGCATGTCGTACCAGTCGCCAGTCAGATGGAGATGGTCGATGGGGTCGTTTCTGTCAGCGATATAGCGAGCGATAGCTGTAAGGAAGTGAACAGGGGTGTCCTTGTGTATCTGGGTGTCCGGAATGACCAGGTGTCGCTTGAACCCCCTCACCGGGTCTATGAATCACAACATCCGAGGTCAAATCTGGACCAGGGTCACCTTTTTTCACCCTGGCCAGGTGGAGGTGCGAACAAATCAAACTCGGGGCCGCTCATGTCCGACGCCTGAGAGAAGACGTCTTGTGCAGACTTGCTTTCCCTCAGCTTCCTGATTGCAGACCTGTATGCTGGCTCAATCGTCTTGTACGGTATCCCCATGGCCTCGGCGACCTCTGGGACATCATTGGCCTTCACCATATCTGCAAAGTCCAGGGAGCAGCTCCAGCCCATCTTTACGACCTTCTCGGCTGCATCATCCGGGTGACCCGCAAACCTGAACCTGATGCCAGACGCCATGTTGTAGTCGGAAATGTGCGCCAGGTGATATTTGCAGGTCACATACGGGCATGGCCTGACTCCATTGACGCAGTCACCACGGGTCTTTGGGCGCGACTGTTCTGCGATATGCAGGTAGATGGCATTCGCTGGCTCGTCGACGTCAGGCTCACGTTCGGAGTCAACAAACATCTTCGGGTGAGCGCTGATGGATGCGGCAGCCTTGGCTGTTCTCGCGGGCTTACCATCAGCAGTAAGCTGCTCACGCGCGAGCCGCACAAGGTAAGAGGGCAGCTTCTTGAGTGGGTTCTCGTCAGTCATCTCTTCACCTCGGTCAATCGGTCGTGTGCGGCGTCAATGTCGAAGTCGAACTGGACGCCGTTCTCTGCGCTCTTCCACTTGTCGACTACGATGGCAAATCGGAAGTCCGGCTTCTCGTCGGAAGAGCGCTCTTCCGTTACCTTGAATCCTCCAGACTTCTTGCCGGCGGACTTCTCGTACTTGCCCACCATGAGGCACCCGAAGGCTCCCTGACGGAGCACGGCGCCGAATGGCATCTCGACAGCCCTGGGCACCCTGCCGGCCTCTGCAGACTCCTTGGTGCCCGTCTTCTCGATCTGGCTGGTCCAGACCATCACGATGCCCAGTTGCTTTGTGAGCCCAGCAATGGAGGCGACAGCGTCTCTCCACCAGTCATTGGTCGCTGGCTGCCTTGGGCTATTGGGTCGTATCAGCTGAATGAAGTCGCCGAAGAACGCACGGGCGCCCTTGCCGGCTTCGGACTTGATCGTGCCAAGGACACTCTCAATCGTTGGGTTGGGACGGTCGATAATCCGGAGCTGCTTCCCGATGTCGCCTTCGATCTGCTGCTGAACGCCGCCGAGAAGCTCCCTCATCTCGGCCTCCGTGAGGCCAACGCGATCACGTGGGCTGGTGCGCTGCTGCAGTGATTTGGTCGTCAGGAGCCTTGAGCCGTCTGCCAGTGTCCTGCCGCTGATATCGGCGTCAGAGTCCTCCAGTGTCCAGAAGACCGTGCGGTGGCCCAGGCTCGCCAGGTGAGCTGCCATCGTGCGTGCAGCCGTCGTCTTGTGCTCAGAGCTTCTGCCGCCTACCAGGATGAGCTTTCCGATAGGCAGGCCACCGATATGCTCCTGAAGTCCGGACCATGGCAGGGGAAGCGTGGCGACCTGCTGCGGGTTCGCGATCCCTTCCAGCCAGGTACGCATGACCTCGGTCGCTACGGTGGCGTGGGTGCGGCTCGAAATGGGTCCGAGAGCCTCAGCTTCAGCAAGGCCCCTAGCTAGGTCCCTGACGGCTTCCAGATTTCGACCGGTGTCTGACTGGACTCGTTTCAAAAACGCAGCAGCGTGGACGCTAGCGGCCTTCACGGCAAAGTTTTCACGCAGTCTGCGCTCCGCCCTCTGTGCATCACCCTTCGCCGCATATCGCGCAGCTTTGTCGAGTGCTTCGAGGTGGTCGAGCCAGCTGACTCCGAGTGCCGCTTGCAAATCGGCGACTGTCCAACCGCGGATTTTCATCGCCACGCAGATTTGTTGGTGTCGAGCATCGGTGAAGTGCTCGGGGGTTAGACTCGAGGTCAATGCGTCGGATGGCTCAAGCATCCACGACCCGAGGATTGTTCGCTCGTCGTCCTTGAGTCCCATTAGTCCAAGTCATCCCGTTCCAGCATTCGGCTGAAGTTCGCGTCACGGCTAAGCGTTGACAGGGTCAGGTACATGCGAGTGGACTCGATATCGCCTTTCGCTTTGTGCTGATTTGCGCTGCGCTCAATGACCCGCTGCCAGTCGTCGATGCTCGCGCCAAGCGTCTGCATCGGTCGCGCGACGTAGCACTGATTGGCGTATGTGACTGGTAGGCCCTTCGACGTGATGCCGCAGTAGCGTCGAGCCCTGGCAATCCACTCGCACACCTGCGCGGTCTGCTCCGCGGAGGCCGGGCTGATGCCAGTGCACCCCGATGGCTTCTTCCTCTTCGCGGTTCGCGCCGACTTCTCAGTCTTCTCTCTTCTCAGTCTTCTCTCTTCTCTCTTCTCTCTTCTCAACCCTTTATCAAGGGTATATATGCGCCTCGGGGACCCCTTCGGGACCCCTTCGGCGGGGGTATTTTTGAAATATCCAAGTGACTGATAATGCTCGAAAAAATCCTCCAGGATTGAACAGTACGGGAGCATCTCCAAATGCCTCAAGACGCCGGTCGTCTGACGTTCGTTGGGTGTCGAACGAACCTGCTTTCGCCACATGTTGACTACCCAAACCACCGACGTTGCATGGTCGAACATGATCAAATCATGTTTACAAAGCGCATCCATCGCCGATTTGATGCGGTCCCGAGTGAGGCCGATAGACTCCTCTGCTAGAGCCAAAGACAGTCGATAAAGCCCCGACCAGTCGGCCAGCTCGTTGGTGATCAAGTAGAAGAAGACGAGTTTTGAGTCTGGTTCAAGAGGAAAGAACCGCTCGTCTCCCCAGATTTGAGTCTCTACAGTACGGCAGTGGCTGGGCATTATGTTTCCTCTCTTTCGAACACTGTGAAGACCACAGGACCGCCTTTGTCCACGATAGGATTGGCCCTGGTGCCCGGCTTTAGCGCCCCGTCAGGACGTTGAATGAAGCGATACAGAGGCTTGCTGTGGGTTACTGGACAGTAACTTCGATTGATTACCCTCATCGAATCACCCCAAAGTGAATGCGGCCAACGCGACTGAACACGTCAGCGAACCTGTATGGCCTGTGGCCCCAGTACACTGCACAGCAATCCTTGGCATTGCCATTCCTCTCAACCCCGCTCTCAAGGAAGCTAGGGCGCTTGTGGAAGTAGCATCGAGACGGCGAAGCCTCGACTTCAGGCCAGTATTGAGAGTTCATCGAGCATGGGATGACTCCTGTGATTTCAGCAGTGGAATCAAGGAGCATTTCGCGAGCATGTCGAACAGCGCGACCCGAATGTTTCCAGGGAGGGTTGAAATAGACAGTGTCTCCAATCTCATACCAGGGCTCTGAAAACCCGTCCCGTGGCTCAAAGCCATCCCTATCGAAGCCTCCAGGACCTGTAAACGCAAAGGCCGCATCCACCAGGATGTCCCTGTTGCTAAATGGATCCAGTTCTGGAGGCCCTTCGAAAACATCGTGAACAAGGTCCACAAGCCACTGTGGCGTGCACCAGTGCTGGTTTCCGGCAGCGGTACCACCGGGCTTCATCTTCGCCTTAGCACCCATCGCACAAGCTCCCTTCCATCAGCTCAGCGCCATCGTGAACGCCCTCTGTGTACGATCCGGCGTCCCGCTCCTCCAATGCCTTGAGCAGACCGGGAACACGAGCGACAATCTCAACACACTCAGCAAAGTACTGGCCGCCTCCAAACAGCGGCTCTACCTCAGGTCTGCCATCTTCTGCGACTCTGCCAGTCAGAATCGCCGGAGTGTTCTCGTGGTCCACCCAGATAACGAGAGTGTCTCTTGCGTAGGTCACACGCCCAATGACCCGACGGCCGGACCGTACGGGTTTGGGGTGCTGTGGGGCGGGTGGCTATCTTTGATCCTTCAACCTACTCGTGACTCCCTCGCGATCAGCCCCGATAGACGAGCTACTTCGTATGCCCATGTGACCAGCTCATCAGCGGTGGCGTCGTGGTCCGGGTGGTCGCGAATCTCCTCGATAATCTCTTCGATCTCGTTCAGTCCGTGGTGCAACTGTTTTCTATGCATGCTCATCACCAACCCCTCACTCTCCAGCTGTATGGAATACCCTCATCACCACCCCAGACCGTCGGGTCTGGCCTCCCAGAGCCAATCACGGGGCCTGGCAGCAGGCCATGGTACCTGGTACACCTGGTGGCTATCTCCTGCCCAGGGTCGCTAACGCGGCTCTTGTGGCTATTGCGGTGATTGCCACTGTGGGTGACCGCTCCGTCCTGGGCGGCAACCTCGTCAATGTAGTACTGACCGACGATTCGGGTCGCCATAATCTGGTCCTCACTCGCCTCCGCCCAGTGCTCCGCTACGGTCTTCCCCTTGGGCGTCCACAGTGTCCTCGGGTCCCCCGAGACCCCGGCAGCACACGCCTCGACCTCAATCGTGATGGCGAACGGGTTCGCATGGTGAGAGCCATAGAGATAGGCCCTGATAGGGTGCAGCAGGACGATGGTCGTGGGCCGAGTGTCGGTCCTTCGGAGGATTAGAGAATGTGCTGGGATGCTGAGCCCCTCCGAACTGATGAGGCATCCGGTCTGGTGGTACCACAGTGCGTAGATATCCTCGATCTTGCGGGTGCCGCGAGCCCGACCACGACCCCGACGCGGGGTTTGCCGGTGGTCGACTAGTCCCCATCCCTGGGCCTCACAGGTGGCCCTGAGGGCCTCCATCGGGGTTGGGTCTTCGAACCCGTCCTGAGGGTCAAGATGGCCCTTCCAGGCACTGAAGTCGACGAGAGTTCGGACTCGGTCCCACAGTGTGGCGTTGGAAGAAATCATGGTGACCCGCTTTCGCCACCGCTCCTGCGCCATCTCAACGCCTTCCACTTGCCGTCGAACTCGATGTATCCGTGCCTGCTCATGATTCATCTCCAAACCCAAGAGCCTTCACCATAGTGACGAAATGCCGTACCATCTCAAGCTCTTGTTCCGTGGCTTCGTGGCCTGAAGCAATGTCGTCAATATTTTCGCTCCAGTTGTTGATCGGGTGGATCTGGCACCCGACAGCGACGACTCCACGCTCCGGAACGCATGCCATCCATCGTCCGCACTGAAGTTGCGGTGGTGATTGGTCCCAAGCATCACCGTAGACATGCGCATCACCGTAGACATGCGCATCACCGTAGACCCGCGCATCACCGTAGACCTGCGCATCACCGTAGACCTGCGCATTGTCGTAGACCCGCGCACTACCGTAGACATACGCATCACCGTAGACCCGCGCATCACAGGAAACCAGCGCATCACCGTAGACATACGCATCACCGTAGACATGCGCATTGTCGTAGACCCTCGCGCTACCGTAGACATACGCATTACCGTAGACCCGCGCATTACCGGAGACATGCGCATTACCGGAGACATGCGCATTACCGGAGACATACGCATCACCGGAGACATGCGCATCACCGGAAGCCCAAGCATCACAGGAAACCCGCGCATTACCGTAGACATATGCATTACCGGAGACATACGCATCACCGTAGACCTGCGCATTGTCGTAGACATGCGCATTACCGTAGACCCGCACATCGCCGTAGACCTGCGCACTACCGTAGACCCGCGCATCACCGGAGACATACGCATTACCGTAGACCCGCGCATCACCGTAGACATGCGCATTACCGTAGACCCGCGCATTACCGTAGACCCGCGCATCACCGTAGACCCGCGCATTACCGTAGACCCGCGCATCGCCGTAGACCTGCGCATTCGGCCCGATATAAGCAGATTCCGCCACTGAGGCAGTGTCATGAACCATTCCACCACCATTAGGGTGGATTGACCATCCTTCATTCAGTTCCATCTCAACGCCTTCCACTTGCCGCCCCCGTAGGGTTGGCCCATCATCTGCTCGTAGTGTGTCTCGTAGTGCTCCAGGATCTGAGCTGAGACATCCATCAGGTTTTCAGCCAGCAGGCTGCACATGCGCTCCAGGTCGCCATCAGAGGCTCCTTCGAACACGAAGTGAACACCGATCTCTGCCAGAACCGTAGCCAAGTCTGCAGCGACTGCGCCGTGATTGGAGGTGCGCTCAATCTCGGTTTTGACGAGTGTCGTCAGTTTCTCTTGGAATGTCATTTGCTGACTGCTCCTGGGTGTTCGAGGCCGAAGTCCGAAAAGCTCCAATCGGAGGTCTCGAGGTAGATGCCCCAGTTCGAAGTGCCTGGGATACGGTAAGCGACTGCGCAAGGGCCTCCTTGAGCGACGGCCCTGGCTTGCATGAGGTCATTGCGGCATGTCTTTGGTGGTAAATGGGCTCGGTTTTTTACTTCCCAGTGGATGGCGGGGAACCTGGTTGACCATGCTTGGAGGGTGCTTATCCAGCGAGGCTGGCTCACAACATCGCCAGCGGTACTATCGCCCGACTGCTTCCATCCTTCGCGTGATGTGCTGAGTCCCAGAGCCCGGAGAAAGCGGACAAACAGTCGCTCTCCCCGCTTGCCTTTGTCTCGGCTAGCCTTGGTCATTGGTCAGATCCCCAAGTTGGTCGTGGTAAGCGAGAATGAGACAGGCAATCCCTTGAGGTGTGCTACCGCACATTTGAACTGCGCGGATTTCAGCACACGGGTCTCCCTCTGCCATGCGGAGCTGCAAGGCTTTCAGCTCCTCAATCTCTCCACTGGTCAGAAGTTCGTCGTTGTCGATTGTCATGGTCTCTCCTCCAGAATCGCAGCAGCCCGATGAAGAGCGTCTCCAAACTCTCGCAGTTCTCGTGGCCCCATAATGGCTCCTTCACCGTAAGGGTCGACTGTGGTCACCACAGTAGCTCCGTGTTCGCGTTCGACTCGAATGGACCACTCGTGTCCGTCGAACCAGTGGACGTCACTCACTGGGCGAGTCTCCCTTGAGCTGTCGTGCGAGAGCAATAAGCAGCCGCAGGGCGGTACCTGACTTGCCGGTGGCCTCTCGACCAAACAGGTGTGCCCGGAGCTTCCGTTTGCCTCCAGGGCTGTAGCGCTCCACCAGAGGCATCAGGTCGGCCACCTTCGGGTCAGCAAGGCGAATCGGTGGCTTATCCCCAAGGCCTCGCTGGTCGCGAATCTCGACCTTCACAGAGTGATTGGACTTGCTGTGCGGACGGGTGCAGTGAACCTTGATCCGAGCGACATACTGCATATCCTTGCTGGCCTTGCCTTTCTTGCCAACAACCTGCTCCTCACCATTGACCTCGTCGCGTTCATCCGACTGGCGAAATGTCATGACCCAGTGAAACTGAGCGTCCTTGAGAGTGCGAACAATCGGCGCCATGCTCATGTCTACCATGCCGTAAGCGATCTTCTTGCCAGGGTTACGGGCCGCATATTCCTCGCGGGGCTGCTCGCAACAGTCAGTGCCGGAGTCGATAAAGAGCATGGAGTCAGGCTCCTTCGCGACCAGTTTCATTGCTGCCATAAGGGACTTGGGCGATGCGTGGTCTAGCCCCTTGGACTTGGACCAAGCGGCATCCAGGTGGATGTGCTCCACTCCTGTTGCTTCGGTGAAGTCATCCAGCTCGTCTTCAAGGCCTTCTGTGTCGTATACAAACAATCTCACGGGTTGTTCTCCTTTGACCTATCTTATCAGTACGGGAAGGTCAGCTCCCGTAGAGGCCTCACGGACTTTCGACTATTCGTTGCTATTCGTTGCGTTGCGTTGCGAAGCGGAGCGCTGCGAGGCGGAGCGCTGCGTGGATTAGTGGCACCCCGAGGATTCGAACCTCGGTCGGCGGTCATTCGCGTGGGGGATAAAGCATCAAAAAAGCACCCACGCGGAGGACGCACCTGTCCTGACGTGTCAAGCGAATCGCCTGGCACGGTGCCAAGAATGCCGGAGTGTCCGGCGCTGATTGTCTACTCGGACTGCTGAGCGTTCACGAAGACTTCGAATGCCTTGAGGAGCTCTTCAGTTCGCTCTGCGTTGGCGCCATGGCCAATCCACTTCCAGGCGCTCTGCATGCCCTTGAGCTCGCGAGCGATGTCCTCAGCGGTAGGCTGGATGCCTGCGGGGAATAGCTCTTGAGTCATAGCGACACCTTGCAGGCTGTACAAATCGGCGTGCTCGCGTCGTAATCGAAGATGCTCGCCACGAACATCACTTCGCACCGCCTTTCAGTGGGCGGAGGCTAGGGCCTGCGGTGTATTGGCGGACCTTCTCGCGTCGGGACTTGCTGAGACCTTGAGAGTAGAGGTCGAGCTTTTCGGCCAGCGAGAGTTGCTTGACCACTCGAGCGGTGACTCCGGGAGGCAGGATCATTGCTGCTTACCTCCGAACTCTGAGCGCAGCGCCTGCAGCGCTCCTACTACGGAGTACTTGACCGTACGGCCGTTGATAGGCACGGTTTCAACCTGGTGCTTGCGGAAGACCTCACGCAGGGTGTTGCGCCAGTGCCAGTCGCTAACCCCAAGATATCGCTGGAGTTCGGCACGGGATGCGAACCCGTTTTTTAGGTCGTTCTCTTGTTGACAAGCCTTGAGTGCGGCCGTAAGTTTGTCTCGCATTGAGACGGTTTCGTCTTTCACGATTGTGACTCCTCAGTGTGGGCGGCGGCTCAACATTCCTTCGGTTTACTAGGCGGAAGGGGCTGGGTCGTCGCTGTTCTGTGTTGCGGTGTGTTTTCGTTTTACGTGCGCTTGATGGGCGCATCAAGCAGAGAATTGTCTTAGTCGGACACTTTTTTCGGCTGAAGGACTCCCAGCAGCGCCTCCGGTGTTACGTCGTGGTAGTGGCGCATCAAGACGTCGGTGTAGATCGTTTTCGAGCGACCTTCCTGGCACTTCAGCTTCGCAGCTGCTGAGTGCAGCTGAGCTTCGTCTTGGGCACGTTGTTCCAAAACCCCCCTCTGGAACAAGATGGAACGAAAAATCTCCAGCGCAATAAAAGGCGCAGGAGGCATGTTGCGTAAAACCGTGTCTGCTGGTCCCCAGAGACTTATCTGAGAATACCCCTAATAGTATCTTGACGGATTGTCACCTTCCAGAAAGCCAAGGAACAACGTTCATGCGGCCACTGGCTATCGATTTGCCAACCTTGAGAACAAAATCGGGAACAAAAAGTTCACAGGCTGGCCAGCAGGCTCGGAAACGTACCGAACTTGACGTTGCGCGTCCCTTGCGCGCGTGACAGACCATTTTTCATGGGGAAAAATCGCCGCGCACAGGAATTTTCTCGAGAGGCATCCGGTCGAACGAGCATGGACCTTCGTGGTGTAGCTATCGCTATCGTCTCACTGTTCGCCGTGGCCTGTGCTGAGGAGCCAACCGACGACGGCATCGGAGAAGGAGGCTACGAACGCGGCTCTTGCATGGAAAGGGCCTACATCGCAGAAGAGGTGTGCGGCGATGTCCACAGGCAGTACAAAGAGACTCGCGAGGGACCAAGCCACCTCGACTGCTTCATCGATAATGATGTTGGCAGCACCCCGGAAGACTGGGAATCGGTCGATAGGGAGATTCTCATGCAGGTGCAAGAGGCATTTGTCTGCCTAGCCGAAGGCCTCTCAGACGAAGATTGCTTCGAGACCTACCCGCTCGCGGCGAGCTGCGAGGGGTAGGTATGCCAAACCTGTGGATCTCAATGCTCCACCTGAATCTCCAGCGCGTGTAGCGTCACAAACTGGCCGCAGGTGGCGAAGATCTGCGCGACGACGAAATCGTCCCCGTTCAGGCCCACGAGAAGGTGCCCGTAGGCCTCCACCCATCCTTCGGTCTCTGCGGCCTGTCTGAGCTCGACGAAGCTCCACTCGTTGGTGTGGAGGCGCAGGATGGAACCCCCCGACCCCGGGACACCGTAGTTTGCGCCCGACACGAGGTATGCGCGCACCCGCACCGGCACGCTACACGCGACGTCTGCCGACCCTAGGGCGTGGGCCGAGTTGCCACGCCAAAGCCGACCGTGCCCACCGACACTCACCGACCAGCCGGGAGCGTCCGCGTTGTAGGCGGTGGATACGCCGTCCATGAGGCTGGTGAACGTCGACGTGGCGACTGCAAGCCCTGGTCCCTGAGCGTCCTGCTGAACCCCCTGGTCGGCCTCCTCATACGCCGTCCAGCTGATGAGCGTCGGGCCCAGGAGCTCGCCTTGAGACCAGCTGACGTCCAGCGTGTGGCGTCCTCCGCCTCGTGGATTGCCGTCAGGACTTGTCTCGCTGCGCCTCACCATGGGGCGCTGTCCGGCAGCGCCGGAGGTCGAATCCGGCAGGCCCTGCGCGTAGACGTGTGATGTCCAGTTCGGGTCATCCGCTTCAAAGGAGACTCCATAGGGCTCCTCGAACACCACGAGGTCCACGACTCGCGGGGCACCGATTTGGCGAATCTCCAGGGTCACGTCCTGGCCAACGCTGAAGGAGTTCAGTGCCGACTCGTCCGTCAGGTCCACCGGTGGGAGAATCGCTCGCTCAGTGAGCTGCAACTCCTGCCAGGACCTGCCCGCAGAGTTGGAGATGCCGCCGTCTACGTCGGACGCCAGAGCTAGGCTGATGTCCTCTGTGGCGTTCAGCGTAGAGCCTGTGTTGGGCACCCAGGTCGAGGCAATGCGGATGGTGCCCTCACGACCTTCTACGCTGTCGTCGGTGCTAATCCCGCCAACGCCCCCACTAGGAAGGTGGAGGATAGCGACCCTGGGAAAACAGCCGGGGGTCAGCCGGAACCGCATATGGCCCATTACCACGTTGCCGCCCGGGGCAGGCGTGTTGCCACCTCCGCCGTGTCGCCACTCGCTGGTGGATTGACCGACGTGAATCTCGCCGAGAACACGCCTGCTGGTCGCCACAAGGCGGTCTTGCCCACGCATCACAGCAGTCCATGGCTCGCGGTTGAGAGGCCTGAGGCCCGTCAGGGGCTCTGGTGACGGCGAAGCGGGCTCGCCCTCGTCCACAAGGTTCTGTGCGAAGTACCTAGGCATTACAGTCCCAATCCAATGTCAGCGTCGGTGGAGCCGGAGGACACAGGGTCCACGATAAAGCTGAAGATCTCGAGGCGCTGAGCTGTCGGCGAGCTGGTGCCATATGCCCGCCATGAAAGCGTAAAGTAGCTGGTCTCATTATCTTCGCCTCGGGCTACGTTGATAGGTCCAATCTCCACCCATCGGCCTATCTCGCTTGGAGTGTCATCATTGACGTTGACGACAGTGGATGTGGCAGAATATGTGACCAGTGGCTGTGGCTCGAAGCCCGGGTTATCCAGGTTCAGTTGCCCCGGCGGGCGATTCATCGACCACGCCACAATGTCCACTTCGTTGAAGCTGCCAGAGTTCGCCAAGTTCTCAGACCGCACGAAGATACGGAATCGCACCTGGTCGACCGTGAGTGGAACCTTGCGGCGATACAGCCATGCCAATGACATCCAGGTCTGCCCGTCCGGAGAAAGTCGCCACCATGGGTCGGATTGAATGTTCGTGAACGTGTCTGTCTGCTCTGGTGAGGCCCAGCTCTTGTTGACCAGTGGACTTAGCAGGCGACGCTCAAACGCCTGTGTGGAGGCTGCTGCGAGCGCGTGAGTGGGCCCTGAAAGGCGTCCTTGCGAGGCGAATCCGGAGCTTCCGTCGGGGATTGGCACCGGGGTCTCGAGCTCCGACGAGATAGTGGGTGCCGTCAGACTGCCGACCTCCGAGAGATACGCGGAGAGCGCAGGAGACTCGTGCAGCAGGTACGAGCACGTGGTCAGTGTCGCGGTCGTTGCAGCTGCGCCTCCGGTGTTGTTCGCGCCGAATATGATGTCTCGCTCAGCGAGAGAAATGGCGTTGGTGGAGAACATGACGCCTTCGACAAGCTCGTCGTCTGTCACGTTCCACATCCGGAACTCGTGCCAATGAGTGCCAGAGTCTCGTGGGTCTTCAGCGACCGACCAGTGGAACCAGTAGTCGTGGTCGGTTGCGCTGATTGATGGAGCAAAAGAGTAGACAAGGGTAATGTCGTAGAATAGGCGTATCTCACCAGCGATAAGTACGATATTGTGCCTGCTGGATGTCCGACTGAAGATGTGACCCGTGGTCGACAGGTCAGCATTCGACATTGTGACGCCAACGCCAACGGTGCACGGGACCGTCAAGGGAGAGCCTGAGCGGTAGATGTACGTGCCGCCAGAAATGAAGTCCTGGGTGCCAGTCTGGTCGACGTTCAGAGACGGCGTGGTGCCATAAAACGCGTGGTGTTCGGTGATATTGGGCATCAGCTAAATCTCCGGCCGCCGGTGTTGTCGCCCTGGATGGTGAGCCCGGCGTAGAGCTCCTGTGCCCATTCAGGCTGGTCGCTCCAGGTGCTGAGCGTCAGGAGCATTGTTCGCGCCAAGTCCGGTGGTGAGGCGGACAAGGAGCTCCTGAGCGTCACCGTGCTGGACGAGACGGATGCGACTGGCGCGGTACCGACAAGTCCCCACGTGCGGTCTGGGAGCTCCCTCCACAGTGCTGCGACTGCGTCTCCGCTGCCGGCAGATGACCAGGAGGGCTGAGTCCAGCCGACGGTGGAGTTGACGCGCTGGTCAACCTCAGCTGAGGTGTCGATGGTAAGATTGAGCCCGGAAACCGCACTGATCCAGAGTGCAGGCGCGTAGACTGGCAAGGGTCGGTCTTGGCCTTCGTAGACCAGAATCTCGACCTCAGCGGCTCCATTACCGGTCTTGTGACGGACTCGCAGGACACGGCCTACAACACCGCTGAGACCGCGAGTGCCATCGGCAGCTACAGGCCACGGATTGCTCAGACGAACCGAAGTGCCCGGATAGAGCTGGCTGGCCTTCGGCCTCGAAACGGTTACAGTGACCTTGTTGTGGCGCCGTGCGTAGAAGCGAGCCAGAGTGTCGCCGAAAAGGTTTCTGGCCTCGAGTCTCCAGCCTGCTGCGTCCGGTCGCTCCGTCGGGTGTGATGCGTAGAGCTCAGGGTCTAGGAGGGCAAGGGTTTCAACGTCCTCAACGTTACCCCCTCGACGCAAGGCTGCTCCGGGGTCCCTGGCGCCGATACGATGATCTTCTGACTGACGAAACACCCAGGCATCAACGGGAGCGATAGCTCGTGACTGTTGCTCTGGGATTGCGGAGGCCGGGTCTCCCATCTTCCCGTATAGGTCTGACTCGAATATGTCTACGGTTGGGGTGCCAGGGTCAGGAAGTCTGTAGATGCTGAACCGGCCGCCGTCGAAACCGATTCTCAGGCCTCGAGGCGCGAGCAAGCCTTCCATTAGGGTTCGCGAGTCAACTGGCTCCTCAGTCGAGAAGCGACCACGAGCGAGGCTCCCAGCGATTCCAGAGGGCAGCGCCTCGTTCACGGATGCTGCGATTTCGGACTGGCTAGGCATCAGGTACGAGGGCACCGCTAGGCCCATGTGGGCCGCGTAGATGTCGCCAAAGAACCCCGTGGCAGTCCCCTGATTACCGCCCTGCTGGATGATGCCGGCGCCGTTGGGTCCGGTGCTTCCGCCGGTGCTACGCAGGATGGAGCTGAGCTGCTGGTCGACTCGATCGGCTCGGGTGATAGCGGTGCCAAGGGCCGTGGTGAAGATCTGCTGTGCTGTGAGCGTCGTGGACGCCCACTCTCCCTGGAATGGACGGTAGGGGTACCCAAAGTCTCGAGCGTCGTGAATCTGCTCGATGTAGAGCTGCGGGCTGACGGACGTGAACGCCTGAGCGAAATAGTCCTCAACCTCAATCCAGGAGCACCTAGCAACAATGCCGTAGTCTTCCGACTCCTCAATCTCGAGCTGACCACTTGTCGATTCATCAACAATCTTGCGAATTTTTCCCTTGATGAGGAAGTATCCGGCAGCTGTGGTGCTTGCGCCTCCTATTGATCCGCTACGAGGAACGTGGGGCTGATTATAGAGTGGCGGAGACGAGCCAGCGGGGATCCTGATGACCTGCCCGCCGTTAGGCTGTATCGTGTTCGGTAGGCTATCAGTGTCGTACAGCGGCCTGTGAAGCCTGGGAGATCCACCGTTGTCATGCTCTCCCGTGGTTACTTCGCTCTCTGCGATGTCGTACGGATTGTACCCCGGAGGTATCGTGGTGAACATGCCAACCCAGTAGTCATTGCCGGGCACAACACCCATTTGGCCAGCGATATTTGACTCTGTCGGGAAGTATGGCTGACCCGCCGGTGGCGCTTTCCAGAATACAATGTCTTGCTCATCCTCGATCTCTGTGATGAGCAGCTGACCGTTGTGACTCTGCTGGATTGGGTCGAATCCGAGGGCTAGCCACGTGCGACGATGCATGGCGATTCGGATACGATGTCCATATATCTCTCCAGTTGAATAAAGATCCATCTGGACATAAAAGTCAGAACCTGAGAACCCAGCGTCCCCACCCCTGTCAAGTGCGAGGGTCGTCTCTCCTAGCTCGTAGTCTGTGCCGACACCGTTTACCGTATCCTGAACAAGATCGTGGATCTCGTTTCTCAGACTAAGATAGCTAGTCTGAGTCAGAGAAGTCCACTGCCTGCCCTGGCGGGGATCCGAGGGTATGCTGGCATTATCTCCAGTGTTTTGCCAGCCGGGTATCGTCGCACAGTAAATCGAGATCTGATCATCGACACCCGGCGTGAACGAGAGATCTGTGACAACTTCAAACGACTCGCCTCTTGGCACGCCAATCACTCTTTCAAGCAGTGACTCGGGGCCCGTACATTCCAGCTCGAACCGACCCTCAGCACCGACTCGACCGGCATCACGAAGCTTCCCGACCCAGATGGGTCGGTAGTTGCTGAGGCTCGGCCAGGCGTTGCTGCCGGTGGTAAACTGAGCACTCGGGTCTCGATACACGCGGTACAGTGCGACCGGTCGGCCCTCGTGAAAAAGCGGTCTCTGAGAGACGCTAGCAGGCACCAGGGCGCCATCTGAGTCTCCGTTGTGGTCCAGTCCCACCAAGTCTTCTCCGACCAAGTACGGGAACATGCGGCGCTCTCCGTTGGGCCCGATGCGTTCGATGCCAATGTGACGGTCGCGCACGGTGACGCCGTCGATTGTCGCCGGCGCAGGGCTTGTGTACGGAGCGAGTCGAGAGGTTAGCTCCTCGGGTTCCTCTCCTGACATGGAGAACAGCCGTGCGATCTCACCGTCTTCGTCCAGGACGCTGAATCTGGCAGTGGTGCGGTCTAGCCCGATGTAGCTTAGGTCTCCGCCAAGCTCTAGCTCCTGAGGGACAATGAGTCCCCTGCGAAGCTCTCGACCGCCGACGGTCTCCCCCAGGTCAGCCTCAGCTCGACCGATAAAGCTGCTTCCCCCGCTGCCAGTGAGTGCTGCGGAATCGTCGGTTGTGAAGCCTATGGAGATTCCGTCGATGGTCAGAACATAGGCTTGCTCGACGTGCTGGGATACTTCCAGCTCTGCTACGGTGTGCGGCATTAGTATTCATCCTGTAGAAGCACCGGGATCTCTACGTTGTTCAGGAGCTCCACGGTCTGCACTACGCGGCTGTACTCGAAGGTTATGGGCGTTCCGCTGGGCTCCCAGACGTAGGGACCAAGGACTTCGCCGTTCAGGTTCGCTGATGTTGCATCGGTGGTGGTCTCCTCAGTCACCTCGCGGTACAACTTGAATCGGTAGAATCTGCTCTGGACCTGGTCCCACCATGCGTAGTATTCGCCACCTGCCTCGCTTGTGGTGTGAACACGCTCTGCGTATACTGCGCGGAACTGGAACCGGTTGCGACGCCCGGTGTTGTTGGTGGTCGCGATGGCTACGCGGTCACCCGACATGCCCATTTGCGTGTCTTTGTACAGTAGACCTTGAGTGCCCAATGCAGCATCGGGTATCTCGCAGCGCCCAGGGCTCCACAGGTATCTCGACTGATTGAGTGTGTTGAGCGAAGTGAACGCGATGCCCTCTTCACCACCGAATCCGAGAACGTCACGGAATGTGGTGTCCGACCAGCTGTCTATGGTCATAGACACGCTGGAGTCCAGTTGAATGAGCAAGTCTCGACGCAGGAAGCACGATATCGTGCCGGCCTCGCTATGGGTCAGCAGAGCCGTCCTGAGTGCGTTTGCGGCGGAGCGGGTAATGCTCGTGTCCTGGACGTAGTACGGCCCAGCGGGGATGCTGAGCGTCTCTGTCACGGCGTTCATCGTCACTTCGATATCCGTGCTCGGGACGTCAGGGTCTGAGCCCATGAGCCAAGCTGATGTGATGAGCGCCATTACTTGCGAACCTCCCTGTTGGCCTTCTGTATGCCCTCTGCAATCCTGCGAGAGGCAAGCTCGTCAATAGCACCAAGCACTTGGACTACACCGATCTGAACATTGGACTGCTGACCCTGCGCGTCTGAAGAGCCCACGGTGTTGTTCGGGTTTTCCGCGATCTGTTGGTTCGCTTGGCTCAATGGACCCCCTCTTTCGAGGCGCTCGAGGCCACCTTGTTGATCTTGAAGCTGGCTTGCTCTACCAGGCCCACGTCCGCCTCCACCACCTCCTGCAGCACCTCCGCCAGCTCGTCCAGATGCCAATAGAGCCCCCTTCGAGAAGGCCAGTGCAGCAGCAGACTGGAAAGCAGCTCCCTGGATGAAGTTGCCCGACGCGAACGCGGTTACCGCCTTGATCTGATTCAAGGTTCCGATTCCGAAGGCCTCGACGGACCCGGCGATTTGCGTCGCCACAGCACGTCTACGGTCGTTCTCAATCAGCCCATCGGTAAGCCCCTGCGCAGTGGCGACCGAGTTTCGCAGGATGCTCTGAGTGGCCTGCATGGCCTCCTGGACCCTGCGCTGGGACTCCTGCCTCGCCCTCGCCTCACGCCTCGAGGTCTCCTCAGCAGCGGATGCCTCCAGCTCGAACCGTGCTAGTCGTGCCTCGTGGCGAATCTGCTCCTGCTGGTCGAGTAGCAGCTGTCGTTCGCCCACCTGGGTCTCTGCGTCAATCTGGACCTGAAGAGCCTCAAGCTTTGCGTCGCGCTCGCGGTTGATGAGCTCGATAGACTCGCCGGTCTTGACGCGCTGGAACTCGATGGCTCTCAAGTCGGCGGCAAGAGCGAGGTCTGCTTGGCGAATCTGGTCCTCGGTGGATGGCCCGCGCTGAAGGTTGATGTTGAGAGCTTCGAGCTCACTGTTGACCAGGATCAGGTCCTGGTAGACCTGCGCGAACCCTGGACCACCCCTGAGTAGCTCGACAGTGTCGTTGAAGGCCAAGCTGAGACTCTGGGCATCAACGGCCTCCTGACGCCTCCCACGGCCCCGAGGACGGCTGATCTGCTGGTTGGCGATGCGGCCCTGCTCCCGCAGGTTCGCCAGCTCGGCTTCGCGTGCGAGCTTGTTGGCCTTCTCCTCATCTCCTGCTGCTCGAGCCAGTTGCTCCTGAAGCTTCAGAGACTCTATTTGCAGCGAGACCTTCTGCTCGATGACGGTGTTGTTGGCCGTCAGGAACGCCTGCTCGTTCTCAATCTCCGTGAGTCGTTCGCGCGCGACCGCAAGGGCTGCCTGCTCCTGTGCTGCTCGTCGTCCAGCAGGAGAGCTCGCAGCGGCCTTGGCCGCCTTTTCCTCGAGGAAAAGGCGCTCCTCAAGCTCAACGTTTACGCTGAGCACAGCGCGCTTGAGAGCCTCCTCAGAAACGACGAGGTCCGTTGACGCGACTCCGACATCCCTCAGGGAGTTCCGAAGCTCTGTAAGGACTTCGCCTTGCGGACGGCCGGTTTCGATGTTGATGCGCCCCTGTTTGGCGAGCTCTCGCAGGCCGTCACGAAGTGATAGCGTAGCTACCTCCCCAGCAAGGGCGCGGTCCTCGATGTTCTGCAGCTCCACTTCGAAGCGTTTGACGGCAGCAGCAGCTCCGTCAGTGGTCACAGTCACACCCTCAGCGGCCTCGATGACCTTCTGGATGGCGACTTGCCGGAATGCCTCAGCACGCTCCTGGTCGGTCAGGGCCTTCTCTGTCTTGCCAAGCTGCTGAGCGTAGATACGCTGCGCCTCAGCCGTCTTGAGCGTGATGCCAAGGTTGTCGAGCAATGCGGTAGAGCCTCGACCGATAGCGGTAAAACCGTCCTCAATCGACTTCAGGGCGTCGACACCGCGACGAGAGCCCAGCGCAGATAGCGAGCGGGCAAGTTCAGCAAAGTCCTTGGCGTTGTTCGTGACGCCAAGAGAAACAGAGTCCGATGCCAGTCGTGCCAGGTCGTAGTCGGAGATAAGGCCCTGAGTCGACTTGCGAGCACTCTCGATAGAGATGGGGACATTGGCGAAGACCGAGCTGACCTGGAGACTCCTGTCAGCTAGCTCAGATGCCTTCTGAGACAGCTCAGAGATGGCAGCTGCAGTACCGACTGCGGCAGCAGCAACACCAGCTGGGCTCGATAGTGCCGATGACAACCCCCCAAGGGCGCCCTCAAGGCCGCTGCTCGATCTGCGGGTCTGCTCAATCGAGCTCCCAAGGGCACTCACCCCCTTCTGGGCATTCGCAGAATCAACCTGGTACTTGATCTGGACTTTTTTACTAAGAATCACGTTAGTCCTTGTTGGCCTGCTGTTGCAGGTCGTAGTTCCGTGACCGCATTCGCTGCCCCTCCAGGTACGAGCAGGCCTCGAGCAAAAGCCGATCCTCAGACCGCGATTGGAACAGGTTTTCGCTAATCCCCGAATCGGTGATCATGCGTTCGTACTTGGTGCAGCTCAGTGCAAATGCGCTGCGATACCAGGAGCCCGGACATCCTTCCTCGTGGGATTCAACGGGGTGTTTTGGGTCCCTCTGGCGTAGCCTTGGGTCCTCGTCTGACGGCTGCAGGATGGGCAGACGCCCCATGTGGACAGCGCCCAGGGTTGGTGCCCCCCACTTGCTCCGGTTGAAGTCCGGCAGGGCACAGCGCAGCCTGGCGCGGTCCTCCGGCTTCTCCTCGCCCCTGGCATCCAGACAGAGGTAGGTGCAGTCGTAGACCTCGGTTCTCTCACCACTCTTCGGGCTTGCCGGGTGAGACCAGGCGAGGACCCTTAGGGCTTTTTTTCGTCGTCTCGAAGGGGTTGAGAGGCCAGGTAGACGGCTTGGCCGATGAGAATCGGGAGGTCTGAGCCTACGCTGGTCAAGTCTGCGAGCTTCTGCAAGTCGGCCACACTGAGGTCCTCAGGACTGTCCAGATCCACAATCTTGCGACCGTCTTGCTCCACCGACTTCAGGCCGAAGCGACAGGCCATCAGGAACGCAGCACGCGCAATCGGCTTCCCCTGGAGCAACTCACGCTCCTTGGTCGACTGGACATCGTTGTACTCGAGTACGCCGAGGCGCATGAGTCGAAACTCGATAGGGCTAGCCTCAGCAAGGAAGAACTCGTCGACCCGACCATGCTCCATCGTGGCAGACAGGTCGAATCGAGTTTCTCCCTTGCAGTACCGGAGGAATGGGCAGTCCTCGCCGTGCTCCTCCTGCGATTTGGTGACCTTGTCCTGGTCCCAGGCTTCGTCAGCCGGATGCACAAAGGTAATCGGCGCGTCAATCCTGTGACGCGGCGGCTTCTTCAGCAGTTTCATGTTACCCCAGGAAAATTACGAACTTGGAGCGAGCCAGCGCGGTCGTTGCACCGGTCACTTCTTGCGCGCGGAACTGAACGCCGCTTCGCAGAATATTGTCAGCGTTGAGCTGCTTCGGCGTATTCAGAATCTCGCACTGAGGGAAGTGAACAGAGAAGATGTTGCCACTTGCGCCCAGTCGGGACACCGAAACGTTCTTGAGTTGCTCGTTGTCGTAGTCCGCGAACCAGCTGGTCGCGTACGGATACAGGTCGAGGTCGACTAGCGTATCGCCAGGCTCAATCGTGTAGCCCGCGTAGCCCTCCATGTTGCCGGTTCGCGCCGTCATGCACGGAATGGGCACCACAGGCACTCCAGCTTCGACGGTCATGGCTCCGTTGCACACCAGGGTGTTGGTGGTCACCCCGATGTTGGCGATGGCCAGTTGCGTGTCAGGGCCGATAGCGAGAGGGTTCGGGAACACTGCGTCGGGCAGCGTGGGGTCGGGGCCAGAGCTCGGGTCGGTGAATCGTGCCGCCATGAGCGACAGGTCCAGCGTGGCGAATCCGTTCCGCTCGAAGGACATCGAGCTGAGGCCGAGCTTGCATCCGTTCATCTCGAAGCCAGCAGCGCCGTTTTGGCCCTTTTGACCAACGAGGCTCATCGTGCTGCCGAGGTTGCTCGCGGTGTCGCAAATCACGTCCTCATCAATGAACAGGGTGGCTCCACCAAGCACCAGGTTGCCGTCAGCCGGAGTGAAAGGAAGTTCCCGGTCCAGAGTGACCGCCAGCGCTGTGACGTCCGTAATGCGCCGTGGGTGGGCTAGACCGGTGGTCGGGTCCAGCGGTGCCACGATAGCTCCCACAGCAAGGGTACTGGCATCGTCCACGTTGACCACCGTGGTGGTGTGGCCGCCCGCCGCGAGAGTGCAGGTCTCAGCGTAGTGGACGCCTCCCAGGCAGTTCAGGAGCGTCCGGGAGAGCGGAGTCTGAGTCGCTAGGACTCCAGCCGCAAGAGCGCTCCCACGACCCGTCAGGTAGCTCTGAAAGGAAAGCTCGGCGTTGCTGAGGCCTGGGACTCGAGGATCGGTGGTGAAGACGCGAGCCTTGGTCCGCTCAGCCTCAATCACAGTCCGCTCGAGGGATTCGAAGCTCAGCGAACTCGGAATGTGCGGGATCTGGAATGCGGTGCCGCCGGCTTCAGCAGTCTCCCATTCAGCGCCGGTTGATACCGTGCCGCCAGTGGTGCCGTTGGGGCCAATGCCCTGGCCAACCGTCTCCTCGAAGCCGGTCAGCAGTGAAATATAACTAGTTACAGCCATTTATCAGGTTCCAAGAGGTAGGAATACGGTTAGCAAGAAGACATGGGCGCCCCAGAGACGCCCGGGTGGACCTTCTGGCTCCCACCCCTGTTTCTCCACGAGCGGAAGCCCGGTGAGTTGGGCTCGATTGAGTGCGAGCCAAAGATTGTGATTGTCAGCAGACGCCATGTCCGAAGCATCGCGGCGTTTGAGGGATCCGTACGACGTCCAGACTCGACACACCGCGGTGTGCTGCGCGCATAAACCAAAGCCCTCGCCAAACTCCTCCGGAATCTCGATCTCCACATAGAAGTTACGCGGGTCAGCCGACGGTACATCCTCCAGACTATGAACCTCGTTCCACTCAATCGAAGCGAAGTGCGGGTGTGTCGGTTCGACATCTCGGATTGTGGAGACGATGCCGTCGTGTATTTCTGCGATGGTGGCTGAGGACATGACGTCAGAAAATCCTGGACATGACGTCACAGGGTGCTAGGTTGAGAACATGGAAACGAAGCCGACCGAGACACTGACCGACAGCATGATTTCACAGCTCCGCGATGAGGCTGGGGCAGCAGGCGATGCTGAGCTCGTCGCTGCTATCGACGCTGGAGACCGAGAAGCCGCAGCCGAAGCGATCAATAACGCTCGCGCGATGGATGATAGTAAGCCGTTTGTCCGCGTGCTCGCATGAGCGCTCGCATCCAAGTCCAGGGCCTCACTGAGGCCCACATGGCCTACCTGGACGCCCATCCAAATGGACGCGCTGCCGCTGTCAGGGAGGCCATCGACACCGCCATCAGCGTAAAGAGGGCGATGTCGAGCGAAGAAGCTCAAGAGGCAGCCGCTAGACTTGCCGAGCTTGTGAGGCTGGCGATCTAGCTTCTCCTCAGAATCTCAAACCCGGTGCGAGGCTCCTTGGCGGTCTCGTCTACGCGGTCGAGCTGGACTGTCCTCGCCGGGGCTTGACCAGTCAGGATGGTTCGCATTTTCGCGTTGAACAGCGACCTGTGGGCCTCAGCGCGCGCCAGGTCCTCGGGCGCGGAGCTCACCCAGTCGTAGGCGTACGCGATGGCACCGTGCCTCACAGCGACCCTAAAGGTCGTGCTGGGGAAGAATGTCGAAGGGTCCTTGTCTGCGGCCTCAATCTCGGCAACCGCATCCTGGTAGGCCACCGCGATAGCGTCAGAAGGACGAGCACGGTCCCGAAGGCGATCAGCAAGCATTGGAGCCGCCTGAAGCATGTAAGCCTCATCAATCGGTGGCTCGAGGCTGTAGCGGTCCAGGAAGAACGTGTCGGTCAGCTGATACGACTGGCCGTCATGTGTGAACGACCAAGTCGCCAGGAATGGTCCGGCACCACGTCTCAGGTTCTCGTTATCGTTTCCGGCGAGGCCTGGAATGCTGGCTACGAGCTCGAGCAGCGTGACCGTATCTGAGGCTGCGTAGCGTCCACGCAGGTGCGTCCTGGCGTATTGGACAGCAGCCTGGGAGGTCTCGAGGACGAACATCTCTGAGGTGCCGTCAGCACCCTGCAGGAGGTACGCACGTCCTTCCTCAAGGCCGGTGTCAGGCGCCGCAATGGCTCGAGGGTCAGCCTGACCGTAGCCACTTGCACCCGTCAGAGTCCCCGTAACATCGGCGCGAGTCACACTCTGGGTGCTAATAGGGTCCTCATCTGTGGACTCGCGAGCATCCCGAATGGTGACCGTGACTGTGGTGTCAGTCGGGAGCAGGATCGGACGACCGTCCATCCCCATTGGGACACGTCGCAGTGTCTGTGTTGATGCGCTGTAGAGCGTCCGAAACATGCTCACACCTCAATCGGGCCGTACTTACGGATTGCTCGGTTCATGTCGGTCTCGGCCCAGCGACGAGCAACAGCGAGGAGCTGCTCTCGAGTGCAGTCTTTGACCTTTCGGACTGCTCCGCCGAGACCCCAGGGCTCCACACGGAAGTGCGGCGAGCCCTGGAGGAACTCCAGGTGACCCTGGACCTGGGACTGGTAAGCGGACCTACTTACTTCGCCGGTTGGTCGCTCCACTCGGCTTCTCCGTTGCGGGTTTCGCGGACTCTTCAGCGAACCTCTTTGCCTTCAAACTTGGCGCCTCCCATTCCGTGCGTTCGGCCTGAGTTTTCTTGCCCAATGCACGAAGCTCGAGGACTCGAGTCGGCAGGAGCTCGTCAGGGAATGGCTTGTCTGCCATCCCAAGGGGATTACGGGCCACCGCCTTGCAATAGTCCTCCCAGTCGATCCAGAACTCGCGCTTCTCCGGATCTTTCTGGTATAGGTCGCGCATGGTCTCCCATCCGTGCTCTGCGTAGTCCGGGTGAATCGTGATCGAGTTGCAGATCGTGCGCTCTTTGCTCTTGTAGTTGACGCTGAGCATCGGGCTGTCATGTCCGCGCCCGTATCGGGGGAACCGCAAGTCTCCAGGCTTGCAGCCAGGAACATTGCCATCTCCAACGACTACGCATTCGGTGTAAAGAGCATCATCACGATTCAGGTAAATCTCTACTAGTGCCATGTTGTTTCCACGCGGATATCCACCGCGATTGAAGGGCTCCCCCTTTCGGGGGAGCAAGTCCAAGTCAAGCCAGTTCAACTAGGATTAGGTGGGCCCCAGAATCTGGATACCCTTGCGAGGATTGGTCACACCGGTGCCGATCCAGTATCTGAACACGTGCTGAGTCGACGCTCGGCGAGCTGAGTTGTCCCCTCGGGTCGTTTCGACCCGAGGCTGCTCATTCACGACCACACCGAGAGGTGAAGCCATGTTGCCCCCAGGCATCATCGCACCGGCTCGGCCAGTGGTGCTGGCCGGCAAGTTGGTCGTCTCGTAGATTCCGACACTGTGGAGCGAGCCAAGGAAGCCGGAATCAGGACCAAGAGCCAGGCTGTCGCCTCGGCCCGTGACCAGGGTTGCCTGGCTCGAGTGGAGGTCGGTGAGCAGGTCGTCAGCCATGCCCCCCGAGATAACGGCTACGGTGCCGAGAGGGCCTCGAGCAACATTGAGAAGCTTGTAGGCCGCCAGGTCTGCACGGAAGCGCGCAAGGTTGTAGGTGTCGCCTACAGCTCCGGTGTTTGCAGTAATCGACGCGATCGAAGCAAGAGTCGACACGTCCATCGCATCCAGGCAGTTTCGGATGGCCTCCATGACCAACCCTGCCTCGACCCCATTGGGGCTTGCAGCCGCAGCTTCGTCGGAGCGGTGAATCACGAAACCCCGTAGGGCAGGCGTGATGCTCGACTCGCTCATCGCGATGTCGCGTTCCGCAAACTCGTCCGTCTCCGCCTTCGCGGCCGGAACACCATCTGCCATCGCATCCCAGCGGGGATAGCTTACAGGCACGTTACCGCGACCAGAGGGCCGCGCCCAGGCTACAGCGAGTCCGACAGGAACCTCGAACTCATACCCGGCAATAAAGTCATCAATAAACTCGGAGGGGATAACCTCAGTCTCATCGGCCACCCCCTGAAATCGCGTAAAAGGCATCTATCTAATCTCCAGTGTTCCCCCTTGCCGCGGTGCTCAGCTTCTTCCCAAGCATGCGGTAGCGGGTCTTATCGTCTTTGGGATTGTCGTTGCTGCCCGGCTGGCCTGGAGTCCCTCCCACCGGCTTGGCTGCAAACAGCGCAGGGGCCATCTGTTTGATGTGCCCAACAACAGTGTCCACAAAGTCCGTAGACACCTCCTCAGGCGCAATGTCCACGCCTTGCTTTTCAGCCAGGAGCATCATTGCGTGCAGGACGCTACGATCGACTCCTTCCACCTTTGTGGATACAGCATCCAGCGCCATCCCCGTACGGTGCTCGCGCACCATTGAGGTCATCTGGGCTTGAATCTGCTCCTTCTCTGCCCGCTCCTTTTCCAGGAGCTTCTCGAACTCTCCCTGCTCGCGAAGCTTTGCTTCGCGAGCCTCAGCCTCCCGCGCCTTGTATTCGGCGAGCTCAGCGAGTGCATCGCGAGCCTTTGCCTTCGCCTTCTGACGGCCTGCAATGGCCTCCTCAAGCGCGCTTTTGGGTACAACGTCATCACTGCCGCGGTTATCCACCACGGGCTCTACAGCTCCATCCGGAGCTTCAATGTTTTCAGCCATAGTCTCTAAGGTTCGTTAGGGTTATCGGGTGAATCGCGCACCTCGGGGCCTCTGGCCCCATTGATCTGCGACTCTGTCTCGTTACTTGGCGCGGTCGGAGCCATGCTCTGGTCCCGCGTCGTCATCTTCGTAATCAGCGGCGCATCCGAATCCAGATTGTCTGCAATGCGCTGTTGGCACTGCTCATCACTGGCATGTGGCATCACCGGACGGATCACGTCCTTGAGCGACTTGATGCCCTTGGACAGAGCCCAGTCGTTGTACTTGATCTCGGCGTCGATGTTGTCGAAACGCCTTGCCAGTGGAGGGAACTCGACAATCAGAGACTCGCGAATGGCGTCGGAGTCCGGCAGGTCATCGGCAAGAGGGTGTCGCTGTTGCCGCGCCACTCGAACTGTCTTGGCCCACAGCTCACGTTCGAACTCGAGAGCGAACGGAATCTGCTCATTACGCTGTTCTGTGAGGGCGTCATGAGAGAAAGTAATCTCCATCTCCAGCTGGCTGGTGCCCCCAGGACGGCTTGCAACCTGACCGCCGTAGCTACGAGCAATGCCCTGCATCACCCAGCCCTGGTGCTTGATAGCGTTTTCAGGGTCGGTGTTGAAGTCCAGGGCGGCAACATCGACGAGTGACGCGTTATTCGCGTCGATTCGCATCGAGCCTTCAGGGTGTCTGACTTGGCCCTTAGCGGTCTCGTCCAGCTGCCCCTTGATGACCAGCAACTTCTGATTTTGCCCCTTGCGAATCAAGTTCATCACCGCGTCGAGGTAGCTGACGGTCACCGTGGCATCGAACAGCCGCTGATGAGCAGTGCAGGACCAGCGCCCGTCTCCGTGACTCAGATTGAAGCTGAGGGTTGCTCCAGGGAACTCTCCGAGGCCATGGGGGACAACGGATATCTCTTCAATCGACACCTCGTCTTCGACAATCGCCTTGCGGTAGTACCTCCATGCTTCACCGTCGAGCACGATGGCGCTCTGATGATGAACCTGGGAGTAGAAGGCAGACCTAGCGAACGAGTGCTCTCGGCTATCCAGCACCTTCCAGGCAGCTGCTAATGGAGCAGCCCAGGGTCGGTCTGGGTCGTCCTGCGTCACGTAGAAGTGAGGCAGTAACGTGTCGAAAAACATCTTGTTGCCGCGCATCACGGGGATGACCGTCACAGGGCCCAGGAAGAAGGCCTCACGGTTCCAGGAGCGCGCGTGGGTGTGATAGTTGGTTTCGAGCACGAGCTGCCTGAGGGCCTCATTTTGGGCGTCTGAGGCATCAGGGACATACCGCCGCGCATCGTGCTTCCAGACGACGCAAATCTCGCGGGTCATATCTAGTGCAATATTGTGCGCTAGCGTAATGTGCGTCTTGAGGTCGGCACGAACCGACTCGTCGTAATGAGTGTTGTCGATCTTCCGAGCAATAAGCTGCTCATAGTCCTCGGTGAGGACGTCGAACCGAGCCTTGGCCCTCTGCTTCTCAGGACTCCAGGTCTCAAGGTCGATATATCCTGGAATGAGCTCAACGAAGTCAAACGCCTGCTCTCGTGTGAGAGCTAGACTCGGGCGAGGACCATATGCGGGGCCACCCATCTTGTATCTGTACGTCATAGCTTGATCACAGTCGAGCGCTCGTGTTCAGAGCGGATAGGAGCAACTGCCCAAGCCCCATAAGCGAGGGCGTCCGTGGGACTCGAAATACGGTCAGACTCGGTCCCGGCCTCTTTCAGGACGTTTCCACGGTCGTCGGACTCCTGAACACGAAGCGCAATAAGCGTCTTCTTGCAGCGAGGATGGATGAGGAAGCGTGGGAATGTGCGGCCGTTGCCAAGGTCGATGCGCTCTCGCATCAATCGGTGCAGCAGGTTCAGGCGGTCCAGCTGAGGCGGATTTGTCGGGTTGCCGCTGTCTGACCAATGGCAGGGCTGACAATCGAACCCGTGGCGCACCATCTCGTGCTGCTGGGTGCTGTTCCTGTCCTTGATACCATGGGCCATCCGGTAGCTGTTCAACTGAGCTCCGGTGGCGTCGCAGGCTATGCCGACACCCGTGTATCCACGCTTGTGTAGCGTGTCAATGAACTGGTAGATGGTGCCAACCTTCTCGATCACCTCTTCGGTGACCATGAGAATCGGCGTCCTCCTTGGGTCATCAGGGTGGTAGGCGACCCTGAGCTCCACTAGCCCCATCGGATGCAAGTTGAAGTCCTGTCCACAGTGCCTGTCGTGCTCTGCACCGCGGTAGAACCGACGAGTGGCAGCAGCCGTAATGTCGACCAGACCGAGCTCTGAGGGCTCCCTAGCGTCGCTGGAGATGATGTGGTCCTGCTCGTCAAAGTGACGCCACAGCAATGGTCCGGAGCCAACCCACTCACCGTAGATTTCGCGGCGGACACGCTGAGGGTCATTGATTGCCTCAATCGTCTCCTGAATCATCCGCTTGTTGACCCACGGATTTTCGAAACAGGTTATGTGTGTCCAGGCTATGCGGTCATCCGGTGTCCAAGTTTTGATGTTGACACCTGCGTCATAGACGACCTCCTTGAGGAAGTGACCAGCAACAGGTGTGGTGGCAATCAAGAGGCGACCATCAGCCTCCATGAGTCGGTCTAAGAGCTGCTGATAGTTCTCTTTCTTATCGACCTCGCATCCCTCATCCAGCACCGCGAAGAGGGGTGGGTCCCCTTTCAAGTTGCCCCCGTCCCGGGAGGCGTATTTGAAGTAGATTCGCGTGCCGTCGATGAGCTCAATGTACAGGCGATCCGAACGATGAGAGCTCGGGACGTAGCGGATCAGCTCTGGCGGAATGAGTGGGGCGACTTCTCGGCGGGTCTTGCCCTTGCCTATGGTCTCGCCTTCGACCAGTTTTCGCAGACCGATGGTGGTCTTCTCGAGGGTTGGAGAAACCCACCAGATCTGGACACCGGAGCCGCCGTAAAGCAGCGACTGGGTCAGGATAATATCTGCGATGAATGAGGTTTTGCCGCCGCGGACTCCACCAAAGATGGCAAGCACCTTCGAGTCGCACTCCATCGCCCGTAGTTGGGCCCTGGAGACCCTGTGGGGGAGCACGATGCGCTTGGCTTTGGCTGCCAGACGGTCCCATTCCGCCTTGTCTTTGACGTGCTGGCGGACCTTGCGAACCCCTGTTGCCGGGTCAATCAGGACATCGACGAAGTCTCGGCGCTCAACCTCGATGGCAAAATGACTGTCACAACAGTGACACTTCTTGCCGGTCGTGTTGACGTCATGAATCGACAGCGGTCGGTGAATCCAGACACCGCCGTCTTCAATGGCAGATAGGAGTTTTGCGAAGTCAGCGAACTCTTTGTGATGGGCCCAAGTGGCCACTGATAAGCTCGTAAGTCTGCTTCGAGATGAATCTCGAAGGCTCGGTTTCTATGTCGGGCTGGACAAGCTCAGGCAGCGACAGCTCGCATAAAATCCAGCGACCGTGGACCTTGCGGGCGCTTACTGAACGTCCAAATGGAGGCTCGTGGTGGTACAAGCAAAGGCCGTCCTCGTCGTACATGGCGCTTCTAATCATTTGTCTACTCGTCCTCTTCAAGTGACAGGAGGTCGCGAGCCCATTGCTTGCGGTCCTCCATTGCGCGGATAAGGCGCGGGACCTCGTCATTGCGCCGCTTCGTGGTGGCAGCGCGCATGTTCGTGGCCCATTTGGTGGCTTGCTCTCCGGCAAACTTCAGCAGTTGTTTGTCGGCGTCGATGACGGCTATTTGCTGCAATAGACAGTAGGCCAGCTCCATATGGCGGCACTGCTCAATCTGTCGCTCCATCTCGCCGAGCTCGGTCTCGTGCAGCACGGATTCGGCATCCGCCATGTGCTGCCCAGCCTTCTCGCGCATATCTTTGGTCGAGGGCATCCGCCCGCCTTTCGGTTATTGGCCCTCGGGAATTGTTCCTACCTCAGCGCTTCGTCCAGCGATTCGGAGATCATAGTATCGACCAGGTAATCGACTTCTCCATCCACGAAGAAGTACTCGACGCCTCGGTTGGCTTCGCGCTCGAGCCATGGGTCGAAATACGGGTCGGCGCCAATCTCTACCGATGCACGGAGCTCGTTACGAGGCCTCTGGCTGGTCGTAATGCTGCCGACGAATCGGCCTTCAGTGCCAACACCACGTGGGCCGGCGTCGCTCCTGGGGTCTCGCAGGGGCCTCTGAGAGCCACCATTGGCCTCCTGACCGGAACGGATGGCCTGACGGTGTGCCTCGGCGACCGCTTGAGCCAGATCGTAAGCGAGAGTGCCGGAATCGAACTCTACGGTGTGCTCGTCAGCTTTGTAGCCGGAGCTGCTAGAGCGTCGGATTACAGTGTTCTTCGGCATTCTCTAGCCTTTTCCGATGTACTGCGCATACCAGCCCGAGAGTGCTCCGGCGGCAGCGAGTGCAAGGGCCTTGAGAGCCGCGTAGAGCCCGGTTCGGGCATCCGACTCCTTGTGCTTCTGCTGCTCGGTAAGGGACTTGTGAGGCGCTGTCTGGCGCTCTGTCTGGAGGGTTTTCCAAGCCTTGAGGTCTTCCAGAGTTTCCTCAAGTGCCTCAAGACGGTTCTCGATGCGCTCATCGAGACGTGCGCGCTCTTTAGCCTCCTCAATATCTCGCTCTGCACGCTTTAGGTCACGGTCGTTACGCTCGCGGATCTCCTTGACCAGGTCGGTGATTGCGCCGTACATGCGGCCGACCTCGTTTGCCATCTCATTGTAGTTCACAATACAAAGTGTCCGGTGATGGGGTCAGGGGGCCCGCAGATCCATCTCACGCCCGGCGGCAAGGGCTACGCCCAGCGCGCACCAGTCGTTGTACTGGGCTCCATGGTCTCTTTTGTGATGGTCATTGCGCTGTATGCGGATTTAGGGCTATATCCCCGTTCAGG
>CAKZKU010000142.1 GCA_937124545.1 uncultured Microbacteriaceae bacterium
AACTTGATAGATTATTGCGGCGAGGATCAGCGCTTGATGATGAATCTCGCTGCTTCGCCTGTTGAGCGCTCCTGCCACTACTGCTAGGAATTTGCTTTTGGCGGGAGGGCTTTGAAGGCGCCTTTGAACCGGAGCGGAGGGGGTGAAAGGGGGTTGCTCCAAGAGCGGTCGGATCTCTGTTTGGAACCTGCCAACATCATCATTTGCGACAGACAGGGGCAACGACAGGAACACGATCGCGACGAAAGCCGAGATCTGACGAAGAGATGAAAGGGAGCAAATCATTGCTAGGATAATGTCATCTCCAATCCGCGCAGGTGCCGTTCGAGATGGTGAATTTGTTGAAGTCGATTCCGAAGTGGAATGAACGTGGGAGATCTTCTTTGCCTCTGTCCATCGCTTTACCATAGCTTGCCATCATGCCGTTCAGCAAGGATTCATCTCTCACGTCAATGGCAGCCAGCGCTGCTGACACATTCGCCACCTTTCATTTCAGCCGAATCCTGGTAGGCTAACCGGAGATGAAAAAATGGAGAGATTCACTAACCTCCTACTGACAGTCCGGACCCTAATCCTGACGAATATCTCAATTGCGATCTGAAGGGAGAGCTTAGTCGTCGTCCATCATCTCGGCGCAAGGGTCCGCGCAACCAGGAGGCTCAAACTCAGATGCGAAAGTTAGCCAAGAAACCAGAAGGAGAGAAAAGCTACTTCAAATCCGGAAAACTGCGACATGCGGCATGATTCTTGGCCGGGTTTACAGTGACTCGATACTCAAAAAGGTTAGTCAAATTGATAATACAGTTTTCTGAAATTTTTTTCCAGGCTCTTTCGTATGTCGTTTCGTGAAAGCTTTGCAGGCGCTTTGGGCAGTAGGTTCGCTGGTCTGGGTCAGCTGTGCCGACCGCGAGGTCAATCGTTCGGTCGTCCAGACTGCCTCCATAGAAGGAAGTCGCTATGCCAAGGAGGTAGAGGCGCAATCTCCCTTCAAAACGGTCGAGATGCGCTGGATCGAGGCCCGCGAATTGATCAAGACCCGTAATCCGGCTTTTGTCGACGCCAGCAAGCGCTACACCCAAGCCCATCAGGGTAAACCGCTGGTGGCTGAACTCACTCGAGAAATGAAGGATACAATGAAAGTCTCCTTTGTTGATATACTCGACACTGAACTCCTAATTAAGTCTTTGAAGGCACCGACCGTTGAGCTTCCTAAACGAATGGCATCCTTCGCGAGACTCAAAGATCTTTCCCATGAAGTGGAGCACGAAGCCTGGCAGGATGCCGGAGCGTCAGTGGACGCCGAGTTGGACATGAGGAAAGTGAACGTGAGACTTCAGCGGCTTCTCCGCATGGGAGAACTCCTTGACCGGGAAAAGAAGCGGGCAAACAGGGAACCGAATCCGGAAGCTGAGTCCGATCCCAAGTTTTTGGCTGCTCTTGCGGCCTGGCGAAACAGCTTGGAAAAAGATCGTAACAAGTGGCTCACGGAAGTTCGTGACCTTTTCGATGCTGAATATCAGGATGTGCATTTCATTCCCGACGAGTCGGGTCTCCCGTCCTACCAATCTGCTGCGAATCCAGATTTAGCTGACTGGAAACGCTGGAGCCATCTCCAACGGTCAAAGGGACTCATCGGACTACTCTCTGCGTCCCATAAAGAGAGCAAACCGTCCATTCCGGGCACCTCTCTAGTCAAGGACTCGCTGCTCAAAATGGTCGGGCGCGAAAAGAAAACCAACATAATCCGCGACACTAATGACGTGCGCAAAGAGGTGCGTTCCCTCATCCAAAGCTGGCGAAATCTAAAAGAGGCGCAGCAAAAGGCCGCCGCTCTCGAAAAGAAGAGTGGCGATGACACAGTGGGTAGCATCGCCGATATCACGATCAGCCAAACGATCTTTAAATTGCGAAGCGACGAAATCAAGCATGCGAGTGTCCTCTGGATGCTTGATGAAAATTGCTGGTAGCGCTTGATCTGTTAGGAATTTACTTCTGGCGGAAAGGTCGCGGAAACCGAAGATTGGCGGAACTCATGGGGGAGAAAGGGGGTTGATTAACTCTTCCCACTTGCGCCCTTGCAGCGTTTGAATGAATCCACGGATGCAGATGCGACCCTAGTGGATATTACCTGCGATAGTGAGGGCAAAGTATCCGCCTTTGCCGATGTAGAGGATGTGCGCCCTACCTTGCGCCTGCATGAGCTCAAAGCGAAGCAGCCTTATTACTTGGGTATCTTTCTGGTTGGTGCTTATCTGGATATCATGGGCGACTTACACAACCTCTTTGGCCGTGTGAATGAAGTGCATGTCTTTCTTGAGGATGATGAAGAGGACGGCTTTTACATCGAGGACAGTATCGAAGGTTTCACTCAATACGATGGTCAAATCATGACGCGGATGATGAAGAAGCAGATCGACCGCGCTACCAAGGCCGACTTGATTAAGCATCCGGAGGGCACTTGGATACTTCATGAGTAAGCCGAGATTCTACGCGGCACGACTTACTTGAAGACTAAGTAGTGGTTTCTTCTTTTGGAAGGGTCGGAATCTTTTCGATCGCTTGTGTGTCCGGAAGTGGATCAAGCGATGAGCTTTCAAGCTCTTCGAACTTTTTCGCGGTCACTAAGAGGCGACTTTCTACGGAGCTGATGGCTTTGTTATAGTGTCCTACAGATTGGTCGAGGCTCTTGCCTAGCTTGGCTAAATGTCCGGCAACGACGCCGATTCGATCATAGAGCTCCTTACCCAATTTTGCGATCTCCTTGGCTTCGCGGGTGATGGCTTCCTGCTGCCAACCATAGGCGATGGCCTTGAGTAGCGCGATAAGAGTGGTTGGAGTGGCGATGATTACTTGGTTTTCTACCCCTTGCTCAATGAGCATCGGATCCTGTTCCAAAGCCGCACTGAAAATGGTTTCGTTGGGGATGAAGAGGACGACAAATTCGGGAGCGTTGTCGAACTGGTTCCAGTAGAACTGCTAGGAATTTGCTTTACTGCTAGGAATTTGCTTTTTGCGTGGGGCGCTTGAGGTCGCCGTTGAAGGGATCGGAGATGGGGAGAAAGGGGGTT
>CAKZKU010000143.1 GCA_937124545.1 uncultured Microbacteriaceae bacterium
TTTGGCCCGGCGACGCGGTTCTTCCCCTTCGGGTCTGAGGATGAGGCGCTGGATATTGCGAATTCCTCGCCATACGCGCTCACGGCGGCAGTGTGGACGGAGGACATTTCGCGTGCTGAGCGCATGTTAAAAAAACTCGACGCGGGTGTCGTCAGCATTAACGGCCCGACTCATGGTGCGGAAATTAACATGCCGTTTGGGGGGGCAAAAAATTCGGGGAACGGCACCAGAGACGCTGGGGTGTTTTCGGTAGACGAGTATTCAGACACCCGGGTTGTATCCACGTTCTTGCGTGCGTGATCCGATGGTCGAGACAATTGCCGTCATTCCGGCTCGTGCGGGCAGTGAAAGGGTTCCGGGGAAAAATGTGCGGATGCTCGATGGGCACCCACTTATTGCTTACTCCATCGGCTCGGCTATTGCCTCCGGGGTGTGCGATCGTGTTGTGGTCTCAACCGACTCCGAGACGATTGCCGAGATCGCTCGTGATTATGGCGCGGAAGTGCCGGGTCTTCGTCCAGCAGAAATTTCAACGTCGGCGGCTCATGACATCGGCTTTTTGACACACGCAATGACGGAGTGGGTTCCGGAAACCGACGGTCAATTGTGGGCAATTTTGAGACCGACCAGCCCGTTGCGTTCGGGTGAATCGATCCGCGCCGCGAGAGACCAATTGATTGAGGCTCGATGGGCCGATTCCGTGCGGGCAGTTCGCCCCGTGACGGAGCACCCGGCGAAAATGTGGCGGTGGGATTCGACATCGGGAGAGATCAGCACGTACCTCGATCAGGGAGGGGCGTTTAATGGACCAATCTCAGACAAAGAAGAACTTTTTTTGCAGGCGTCGAGCCTTGAAATTGTCCGACGCGGAGCTGTGACTGCACATAATTCAATCGCCGGCGCACGAGTCCTGGGTTTCTCGTTGCCTGATTCAGAAAGTCATGACATCAATACCCTGCATGATTGGATTGTTCTCGAAACGTTGGTGAATCAGAACCCAGGCCTTTTGCCCCGGGTGAAAAAAGAGGTGTCATGATGCAGGAGTCAAGTTGGACAGGGCAACACGGTGAGAGCTACGTGTTTTGGTCTCAAGAGTCGATACAGAAAGCATGGGTTGCGTCACGCGACCTCAAACAAGTGGCTGATCAGTGTCGACTGAACGCCCTCTCGGCTATCCAATGTGCGGGGAGCGGGCACATCGGAACTTCTCTGAGTTCCCTCGACATCATGGTTGCTGTCCGGCGGTTCTTGGGCGGAGAGGACTTCCTCACGGAGCCGGCGGATCACATCTTTTTTAGTTCGAAGGGACACGACGCTCCTGCCTTCTACGCAGTCATGCACGCGTGTGGTCAACTCGAGGATGCCGATCTGTTCACACTGCGACGTCTGGGAGGGCTCCCGGGGCACCCCGAGACCATCACCCCAGGAGTTGCGACGAATACGGGTTCGCTCGGCATGGGTATCTCCAAGGCCAAAGGTTTTGTGAAGGCCAACCGCTTGCTCAGTCCGGGCGAGCGAAAGCCCGTCGTGGTCATGCTCGGAGACGGCGAGCTGGATGAAGGCCAGATTTGGGAATCGATGCCGGGTGCCGCGCGGGACGGATTTCATGAGCTCGTCGCGATAGTGGATGCCAACGCGATTCAGTCAGACACCTGGACGGACCGCACATTGCCTTTGGGGGACGTTCAAAAGCGCGTGGAGGGTTCGGGATGGAACTTCATCACCTGCCAGGGCAACGACCCAGCCGAAGTCCTCAGAAGCCTGCAATCTGCGACCAAATCGGCCGCTCCAACTCTCATTTGGGCAGAAACGACAAAAGGTTCCGGGGTTCCGTGGATGGAAGAGTTTCCGGCCGAAGGAGAGTATTACAAGTTCCACTCCGGAGCGCTCGACCCTGTTCTCTATGAAGCTGCCTCCGAAATATTGCTGTCGGCAGCTCACCGCCGGGCGTCGCCGGAGGTCCAGCCGGGCTTGTCTGATCGGCCGGAATTTGATTCGCTGACCCCGAGGACTCGCGCCGAGTCGATGCTCACTCTTTGGGAGGACATGCTGTGCGAGGCGATGGAAGCCAACCCATCAATCATTGCCCTGGATGGGGACCTTAGCTACGACACGGGCACACATCTTGCCCGGCATCGCTTCCCGGATCGCTATGT
>CAKZKU010000144.1 GCA_937124545.1 uncultured Microbacteriaceae bacterium
GGCGAGAAGAGCGTTTGCCCACAGACTGCGTTAGGCAGCAGCGGTGTGGGCCCGCCCGCTCAACTCGATGAGCAACGCTTCGAGTACCAAGAGAGGCGGCGAGTTTTGCGCCATGCGCGCTCGGGCTTCATCGATCGCATCCAGGGCCAACATCGTCAGCTCGGAGGTCGTCTGCTGGGCTCGTTCGCGAACCAAGCCCTCGTGCTGAACATTGATGGGTTCAACACCCGCTTCCACTTGGACCATCAGGACATCGCGCATCAGTGACATCACGTCGACGAGAACTCGGTCCACCGCATCCCGCAAACTCCTGGTTGCCCGGCGTTTTTGATCGTCTTCGAGAGATTTCACGTGTGACCTCATCGCTGCGGGCACCGCCCCGCCCGGGGCAATCCCGAGAGAGTGCAAAAGCGACTCCCTCTCTTTTGCATCCAGCCTGTCGACGAGTGCTGCGGCGTCCTGCTTAGCAAGCTCGAGTAGCTCCGCCGCAGTTTTGACCGCTCCAGATACCGAGGAAACACCAAGGACCGCCCTGATGGACGCGTCTCTCCTGGAGCGCGCGTCAGGGTCAGTTGCCAGACGGGTTGCCATACCAATGTGGCTTTGTGCTTCTTGAGCAGCCAGCCTGGCGACATCTTCGTCAACCCCCTCACGCTGAGTAATCAACTGGGCAACCTCATCACGCTCCGGAACAACGAGCGTCACACTCCGCATCCGCGAGCGGATAGTGGGCAGGACATCAGCCGGTGAGGGTGCACACAAAATCCAGACCGTCTGAGGTGGTGGTTCCTCGAGAGCTTTCAGCAGCACGTTGGAAGTTCGCTCTGTCATCCGGTCGGCATCTTCAATGACGACCACTCGGTAGGGGGCCTGAGAGGGCGAAAAGTAGGAAAACGACACCAACGCTCTGACTTCATCAATCGTGATGGTGACCCGATCGGTCGCGAGAATGGAGACATCGGGGTTGGAACCAGCTACCACTTGGTTCCAGCGGTGCTCCTCTTCACCGGCTCCCACCAACTCGGCGGCAAAAGCGTGAGCAAGAGTAGAGCGGCCTGACCCGGGGGGACCCGTAATCAGCCATGCGTGGGTCATCGCCGGAGAATCAGGCTTTGCCGCCTCCTTCATCAGGGCAACGGCGCTGCGCTGTCCCACCAGCTCGTCCCACAGCGTCATGCTCTCAGGTTAGTCGAGTGCCTGCGACACCCTCTCGAGCACAGCGCGATGGACCTCGTCTATCGCCGCCGTGCCATCGATCACGACTACCCGATCGGGGTTCTCCTGCGCGATGGCGAGGTAGCTGTCTCTCACCCGTTCGTGGAACTCAAGCGCCTCCGCCTCGAGACGGTCATAGGCTCGCTCTTCGCTCGCTTGGCGCGCGAGACCAATATCGGCGGGAACATCCAGCAAGACCGTCACATCAGGCATTAACCCTTCAGTCGCCCACAGAGATACCTCTCGGACTTCGCTGGGATCGAGCACCCGGCCAGCCCCCTGATAGGCGACGGAGGAATCCAGGTAGCGATCCTGGAGAACCACCTCACCGCGCTCCAACGCGGGGCGCACCACCTCGTGGATGTGATGGGCGCGATCAGCGGCATAAATCAGGGCTTCCGCCCGGGGAGCAATGAAACCCCGGCGGTGAAGAACGATATCTCGCAGCTCGTTACCCAAGTCGCTGCCGCCCGGCTCGCGGGTCACGACCACCGTCTTACCCTGCTCCTTCAGCCAGTCCGCAAGCAAACCAATCTGGGTGGTTTTACCCGATGCGTCGCCCCCTTCAAAGGTGACGAAAAGACCTGCCATGTTAGGCCTCGTCCGTGATGGTCACACTTTTGGGAAGCCCGGTCTTTGAGGGAGCTTTCTTCGCTCCCGACTTGGTCACAGTTTTCTTGGTTGCCGTCTTCTTCGCGGGCGCTTTCTTAGCGGCCGTCTTCTTGGCGGCAGGCTTCTTTTTCGCCGCGGGTTTGCGCTTCACGGCCGGGCCTTTGGCTCGACGATCAGCAATCAATTGCACCGCCTGTTCGAAGTTCACTTCATCCAGCGGCATGCCCCGGGGGACGGTCGCATTAATTTCACCGTCGGTCACGTAGGGGCCAAAGCGTCCATCCTTGAGGAGGATGGGCTTTCCGCTGACGGGATCTTCCTCAAAGGTTTTCAGCGCGGATGCCTGACGGCGCCCCGCATACTTCGGTTCGGCGAAGCGTGCCAGAGCACCCTCAACATCTATTTCGAAGATTTTCTCTTCGCTGTCAATGGACCGGGTGTCAGTACCCTTCTTGAGGTAAGGGCCGTAGCGACCATTTTGCGCAGTAATCATCTCGCCGGATTCAGGGTCTTCTCCGACCTCGCGGGGAAGTGCTAGCAAGCGCAAAGCGGTGGCCAAATCAATCGTGTCGAGATCCATCGATTGGAACAGTGACGCTGTTTTTGGCTTGGGCGCTGCTTTCTTCTTTTTGGGTGTCTCGCCCTCCACCACCTCAGGCTCAGGAAAGACTTCGGTGACGTAGGGACCAAAGCGGCCCTTCTTCGCGACGATGTCCAATCCGGTCTCGGGATCTTGACCGAGCACTCGATCCACCACGGGTGGTGCGTCGGCAAGCGCCTGGGCTGACTCAGGGGTCAGCTCATCGGGCGCCATTTCCGGCGGAAGGTTCACATTGCGAACTTCGCCAGTGTCGGTGTCGGTTACCTCAAGGAAGGGTCCGTATCGACCCACCCTCAAGTTGATGGTTGGCGATATTTCCAGAGTGTTCAGCGCCCGCGCATCAATTTCTTCTGTCGCCGCAATCGCCACGTCTTTGAGACCCTGGCTGTCTCCACGCCCAAAGTAGAAACTGTTCAGCCACTCGCCTCGCTTCACTTCACCACGAGCAATTCGGTCGAGGTCTTCTTCCAGCTGCGCGGTGAAGTCATAATCCACCAGGTTGGAAAAGCGCTCGGCGAGCAAACGAGTAACGGGGAAGGCAATCCACTGGGGAACCAGCGCGGTTCCGCGTCGGATCACATAGCCCCGATCGATGATGACGGAAATGATGGAGGCATAGGTGGAAGGGCGCCCGATGCCGCGCTCTTCGAGTGCTTTCACCAAGCTGGCTTCGGTGTATCGAGCCGGCGGTTGCGTCACGTGGGATTTAGCAGCCATCTCGACGACAGCGGTCCGCTGCCCAACTTCGAGTGGAGGCAAGATGGCGTCTTTCTCACTCGCCGCCTGGTCCTCGAGAGCCTCGTCATCTTTGCCTTCTTGGTAAGCCTGGAGGAAACCTTTTTGGCTCAGCACTGTGCCTGAGGCGCTAAATTCTGCGGAGGTGAAGCTCAGGCCCTCAGCGCTCGGCATAGGGTCTGCCTCCAACGTCACCGAGACGGTTTCTCCCTTGGCATCCACCATTTGGCTCGCCACGGTCCGCTTCCAAATCAGGTCATACAACTTAAGTTCGTCCGATCGGAGCTGCGAGGACAGCTCTGACGGTGTCGGGAACGCTTCGCCCGCGGGACGGACAGCTTCGTGGGCCTCTTGGGCGTTCTTGGACTTGCCTTTGTAGAGCCGTGGCTGGTCCGGAACAGCAGAGGCGCCATAGAGGGCGGTGGCTGCCGCTCGTGCAGCGCTGATGGCCTGAGCAGACAGGGAGACCGAATCGGTTCGCATATAAGTAATGTGACCGTTTTCATACAAACCTTGCGCGATACTCATCGTCTGCTGGGCGGAGAAGCGCAGTTTGCGACCGGCTTCCTGCTGCAGTGTTGATGTGGTGAAGGGTGCCGCCGGTCGCCTCGTGTACGGCTTAGGTTCCACCTTCGTCACGACAAGGCCCTCGGCCGATTCCAATGCCGTGGCCAACGTTGTGGCATCCGCCTCAGAGAGCAGTACAGCACCCGATGTCAGCTCGCCCGTATCGGAGAAGTCTCTGCCGCTGGCAACCCGAGCGCCATCCAGTTTGGCCAAAGAAACACCAAAGTGCTGGTCATCAGCCGCCGATGCTTTACCGGAGATATCCGCGTAGGTACCCGATACGAAAGCTCGACGCTCGAGTTCTCGATCCACGATCAGCTTCAGCGCGGGAGATTGAACCCGGCCGGCAGACTTGGCCCCGCTAACGCGTCGCCAGAGCACCGGTGATACTTCAAAACCGTAGAGGCGATCCAAGATTCGGCGGGTCTCTTGAGCATCCACCAGCGCCACATCGAGTTCTCTGGTCTGCTGGGTTGCTTGGGCAATGCTCTCGGGCGTGATTTCGTGGAACACCATGCGGGTGACCGGGACCTTGGGTTTGAGCACTTCCCGCAAGTGCCACGCAATGGCCTCGCCCTCGCGGTCCTCATCTGTTGCCAGCACAATTTCGGTCGCTGTTTTTGCTGCCCTCTTCAGATCCGCGACCGTTTTCTTGCCTCGGTCCGTGGTGACATAAATAGGTTCGAAGTCGTTATCCAGGTCGATGCCAAACTTGCCCGCTGGGCCCTTTTTTTGCTCGGGTGTGAGGTCACGGGGGTGAGCGAGGTCACGCACGTGACCGACCGAAGCCATCACCTCATAACCATCGCCCAAATACTTGCCGATGGTTTTCGCCTTCGCCGGTGACTCGACGATGACAAGCTTCTTACTGGTGGCCACACTTCTCCCTGCGTTGAACCCGCTGGTTTCTCTCAGACCCCGGCGTGGTGATTGTTGGAGCGACACTCTCAACGAGGGTCACGATACACAACAAACTATTCGTGTCCACTTTCTCTCACCCCAGCCCGGGCGCGTCGGCTCCAGTCAAACCCCGCGTGGGAAGCACCCGCCTCCACGCGCACAGAGTGCGAATCCACCGAACACGAGAGCACCTCAAAGCCCTCAATAATCACTAACTCTGTGGCGTGTTCACACGGCGTGCCGGGCACCACCCCAATCAGAACATCCGCCCCGGCAAGCGCTGCGCGATCCACAGTTGCTTGCAAGCGTGCGTCGAGAATCGTGGCCTGCCCCACCGCTCCGATCGCCCCGACCATCGCCACAAGCACAACAGAGATGCCCACCATCCATACACTGGCGCTTCCGCGCTCACTGGTTGTTGTCATCACCGGGGTTCAACGCGCAGGCTTCTGCACTCAAAGTGAGGGGCCGCCACTGCCACACGCCGCGCTCGAGCGTTGTTTCTCGGGTGACACACAGCCACTCCCCTTCGGATGCCGCGGTGGCCTCACCGTGGAGCGAGGCCACTCGCGCTGCACTGTGAGCTTCTTGGTGGAGCCGGTAGCTCTCCAGGCTTGCTTGGCCCCCCAACAGAAGTGCGGAACCAACAACCACCAGAGTTGGCAGCACCATCACCGTTTCGGCGGTGATGGATCCGCGCTCAGCCCGCAAAGGTGAGTGCACTTCGGACCAGATCTAACAAGATGGTGCGAACCTCATCACTGCGCATAATCACCACCAGCAATCCCGCAAAACCAACAGCCGCCATCGTGGCAATGGCGTACTCCGCTGTTGCCGCACCTTCGTCATTACTGCGCTCCAGGGTGGGGGTCATTGTGAGTCCTTTCATCGGGTGACCAGGCGGCCACCGGCACACCCTGGCAGGGCCGCACGCGGGAGCTGACCCCCGGCGCTAAATCGGTGTCTGATTTCCACCGACGACTCTTGTGGACATCGCCACCTGCAGGCTGTCCGACCACAAGGCCAAGCCCAGAGGAACAATCGCCACCAAGACAAAGGCCGGTAAAACGAGCAATCCCAGAGGAATCACCACTTTGATGCCCAAAGCGTTAATCGCTGCGAGGGCGTCGGTGCGCCAACGCTCGCGCACCATGCCAGCGTGCTCGCGCGCCAACCCGCTGACGGGAACGCCGACGCGTCGAGAGAGCTCGGTCAGTGCGCGAACCTCCCCTCCTTCGGCTGACCCCAGGCCATAGTCTTCGCGAACGCGCTGAACCCGTCGCCAGGCCTGTTCAGGCAACGCGCCCCCGGCGGTGGCCAGCGCGAACAACTCCAGCATGAGTTCATGCTCCGGTGGAGGAGCGAGCGCATCCCGGCGCAAGATGTGCATCCACCACGCTGCAGCGGCCATCAGGCACGAAGCCACCGCACCAGCGAGCAGTCCCACGGGTGTCCCGAGCAAAATCGAGAGTGCCGGTGTGCCGGTAAGGGTTGCGCCACCAAGAGCCAGCAGAGGTAAGACCATTACTAATCGCATCGTCCACAGCGGGCCTGCCATGGTGGCGGCAATTTCTCGCTCTGTGTGATCACGCACTGCCATCGAGGAGCTGAGTGCCTCGAGAGTGGGTGCCAGCGGCGCACCCACCTCTCGGGCAAGACTCCAGGTCGCACCGAGCATTCGCCATAACGGGTCCGCTTCTTTCGTCGCCGTGCTGATGGCCTGGTCTAGTCGGACACCCGATGCCAGTGACGCCTGAATGATTGCTAGTGGACTCCCCGCCGCCTTTGGGGGCGGCAGTTCTTTCCAAGCAGTCTGGGGAGAAATTCCGGCGGCCATAAAGGTGGCCAGGTAGCGCAAAGTCTCTGCCGGATTATCTGGGGGCGATGCTCGCCTGGCTCGCCATTTCTTCCACAGGAAGAACACGGAGCGCTCCTTCCTTGTTGACGAAAGGGACACCAAAACTCAAGTGCCTCGCTCCCCCCGGGAGGTTATCGACGTGAATAACGAGGTCAATGGCGGAAGCCGTGTGGAGAGCCGCCTGGCGCGAGGTGAGATTCGCCAGCGACGCCAGTGAGTCGATGCGCAGGGGGACATCGGCCAGCGATGTGGCATGCAGCGTGGTAGCGCCACCCTGATGTCCGGTCATAAAAGCCCGGAGCAGGTCCGCCCATTCAGCCCCGCGACACTCACCGACAATCAATCGATCCGGTCTCATGCGCAACGCTTCTCGCACCAATCGAGTCAGGGTCACTTCTCCGACGCCCTCAATGTTGGGTTGCCGACATTCCAGGCTCACCACATGCGGATGGTCAATCGAGAGTTCCGCCACATCCTCCAGCACCACCAACCTTTCGGTGGGTGGGGCAAAAGCCATCAACGCGCCCAACAGGGTGGTTTTGCCCGACCCTGTCGCACCGGTAATCAGCAGGGTCTTTTTGTTCTCGACCGCGTCTACCAAGACCGGCGTCACCGCATCCGCGTTCTCGAGCGATAGCCGCTCGAGCTGCGGCTTGTGATGGCGATGAATACGGACCGAAATTTCGGCACCCGCGCGAGCAATCGGCCACAGCGCCACGTGCACTCGCAAACCCCCAGTGAGATGGACATCCACCAGCGGAGTAGCTTCATCGACATGACGCCCGCCCTGTTCGATCAGGTGCCGTGCGAGTTCCCTGGCCTCGGGCGGTGGCAGCAGAAGCCCTGGCACCACGTGGGCGCCTTCACCGGTATCGACAAACACGTCACCGGAGCTGGTAACAAACACATCAGTAACGCGGGGATCATCCACCATTTCTGCCAGCGGTCCCAGTGCCGACCGAGTAGCCGGTGGCACACCCGAGCCGATTTGCGGTGGTGTCAGCCACAGCGGCAGGGAAGTCATGCGCGACAGCGTTTCAGATTTTGACTCCCCAGAAGCGACGTTCGCAGCGGGCTGTGGAGAACCCCGCTGGAGCGCCATTGACCGCGTGTTCTACACTCGACACGTCAAAGAAGACCCGAAAGCATTGCTGCTTTCACCGTTCTAAGGGATGACGATGTCTGAGCCGACCAGTATGGATTCGCTACTCGACGACGGGCGCCGGTTTCCTCCCCCTCCCGCATTCGTGGCCACCGCGGTGGCCCCTGCTGACATATACGAGCGTGCCCAGAGCGACCGCTTAGCTTTCTGGGCAGACCAGTCACGTGAGCTCCTGCACTGGCACACCCCGTTTACGGAAACACTGGATTTCTCCGGTGCGCCGGTTGCACGGTGGTTTGGTGACGGTGAACTCAACGTGGCCTACAACTGTCTTGACCGCCACGTAGAAGAGGGTCGCGGTGACCGCGTCGCCCTCCACTTCGAGGGGGAACCCGGTGACCAGCGCAGTATCACCTACGCGGAATTGACCACCGAAGTGAAAAAGGCTGCAAACGTGTTGTCACAGCTGGGGGTTAAGGCTGGCGACCGGGTCATTATCTACTTGCCGTTGATTCCTGAAGCCGTGGTTGCCATGTTGGCGGTGGCACGTTTGGGCGCCATCCACTCGGTCGTGTTCGGTGGCTTCAGCGCCGAGAGCCTGCGCGCTCGAATCGATGACGCACAGGCGACCATGGTGATTACCGCCGATGGCGGACACCGCAAGGGTTCAGTCTTCCCGCTGAAGACCGCGGTAGACCAAGCCATCGCGGATGGTGCTACCACCGTGAAGAACGTCCTTGTCGTCCGGCGAGGCGGCAATGACGTCGAATGGACCGAGGGTCGCGATATCTGGTGGCACGAGCAGATGGACTCCGCTTCACACGAGCACACCGCAGAAGCCTTTGAGTCTGAGAATCCTCTGTTCATCCTGTACACGTCGGGAACAACCGGGAAACCTAAGGGAATCTTGCACACCTCCGGGGGCTACCTCACCCAGGCAGCCTTCACCCACAAGAACGTCTTTGATCTGCACGCCGAGAGCGATGTGTACTGGTGCACCGCAGACGTCGGATGGATCACCGGGCACAGCTATGTGGTCTACGGACCACTAGCTAACGGTGCCACCCAGGTGATTTACGAGGGAACACCGGATACCCCTCACCCGGGACGTTGGTGGGAAATCATCGAGAAGTATGGGGTCACCATTTTCTACACCGCCCCCACCGCTATTCGAACGTTTATGAAACTGGGTCGAGAGATTCCACAAAAGTTTGACCTGTCGTCTCTTCGCCTGCTGGGTTCGGTGGGGGAACCCATCAACCCCGAAGCATGGATGTGGTACCGAGAGGTCATTGGGGGCGGGGTCGCCCCCATCGTCGACACCTGGTGGCAAACCGAAACTGGGGCCATCATGATCAGTGCTCTGCCCGGCATCACCGCCACCAAGCCTGGCAGCGCCCAGGTCCCCATTCCCGGAATCAGCATTGATGTTGTGGACGATTCCGGTGCCCACGTCGGACGGGGGGCCGGTGGTCTCCTGGTTGTCACCGAACCGTGGCCATCGATGTTGCGCGGCATCTGGGGTGACCCGGAGCGGTTCAAGGAAACCTACTGGTCCACGTTTGAGAACGTCTACTTTGCCGGCGATGGCGCCCAACTCGATGCTGATAACGATGTGTGGCTATTGGGCCGCGTGGACGATGTGATGAATGTCTCTGGCCACCGCCTCTCCACCATGGAGATTGAGTCCGCCCTCGTTGCTCACCCGATGACGGCCGAAGCCGCCGTCGTTGGTGCCAACGACGACACCACCGGTCAGGCTGTGGTGGCCTTCGTGATCCTGAAGTCTCGCTACGTGGGTTCCGAAAGCGACCAAGAACTCGAGAAGCAGTTGCGCACCTGGGTGGGAGAACAAATCGGCCCCATTGCGAAACCGCGGACGGTGTTTATTGTTCAGGAGCTACCGAAGACGCGGTCTGGAAAGATCATGCGTCGCCTGTTGCGCGATATTGCCGAAGGTCGTGAAGTCGGCGACACCACGACGTTGACAGATACGTCCGTGATTCGGACGATCAACACGTCGGTCAACGACTAGGAGCCAAACTCCAGGATCAGTTCGACCTCCACGGGCGAATCGAGCGGCAATACCGCTACCCCCACCGCTGCGCGGGCGTGGGCACCGCGGTCGCCGAAAATCTCACCGAGCACCTCGGAGGCCCCGTTGAGTACCTGGGGTTGACCAATGAAATCTGGTGTTGAGGCGACAAAACCGTTGACTTTCACGACCCGCGTCACCCGATCGAGCGACCCCAACTCACCTTTCGCCGCGGCCAGCGCATTCAACGTGCACAAGCGCGCCAGATTTGCTGCCTCAGTCGCCGAAACCTCCGCACCAACTTTTCCGGTTTTGGCGAGCTTGCCATCAACGAAGGGCAGTTGGCCGGCGGTGTACAAAAGGTTCCCAGTGGTCATCGCCGGAACGTACGATGCCACCGGTTTTGCCACCGCGGGAAGTGTGATGCCCAGTTCGCTCAGACGCGCGTCGATGTGACCCATTTATGCATCCTCCTTGGGACGTTTGAAGTAAGCGACGAGACCGCCCTCGGGTCCGGTGACCACCTGAACGAGTTCCCAACCCTGCTCGCCCCAGTTGTTCAAGATGGCGGTCGTGTTGTGAATGATGAGCGGGGTGGTGAAATATTCCCAGCGCGTCATGGTGGTGCCTCTTTTCCGTGAAATTTAGGGGTCATCCCCTACCCTGGAGGGTATGGCATCATCCGACCAGCGACCCAAAGGAATCTTCCAGGCACTCGCCACGATAACGGGTTTCGGTGCTCTCGCGGGAGTGATGGTCACGGCGATGATTTCGCCGGCTTTGGCCGTGACCAGTGTGGGAGCAAACAGCGCCATCGGTGTTTTTGATGCCTTGCCCGAGTTTATTGAGCTGGGCGAACAAGCACAAAAGAACACCCTCTGGGCGACGGTTTCTTCCGACCCGTCTGAGGGGTACGTTCCCTTTGCCGAGGTGTACTGGCAAGACCGCGAAGAAATACGGCTCTCTGACATATCACCCCACCTCGTCCACGCCGCGGTCGCTGGGGAAGACCGGCGTTTTTATGACCACACCGGTGTGGACGTGAACTCGGTGGTTCGCGCAGCACTGGGCAACGTCTTCTCCGGCGGAATCGAAAGTGGTGCCTCGACTCTGTCGATGCAGCTGGTGAAAAACACCTACATTCAGCGGTCGCAGTATCTCCCCACAGAAGAGGAACGCCAAGAGGCGTATGCGACCGCCATTGAAACCAGCTTTGAGCGCAAACTCAACGAGATGAAGCTGGCGATTGGTTTGGAGAAGGCGTACAGCAAAGACCAAATCTTGGAGGCCTACCTCAACATCACGGGCTTTGGCGGAAACACCTACGGTGTGCAGGCTGCGGCACAGAAATACTTCGGTAAGACGGCCAAAGATCTCAACCCGGCGGAAGCCGCAAGCCTCATGGCGATCGTGCAGTATCCAACGACCAGAAACCTCGAAGACCCCGACAATTTTCCTGCCAACCAGGAGAGACGCGACATCATCCTCGCTGCCATGTATGCCGAGGATTACCTCACCGAAGCGGAATACCAGAGCGCCATCAACACCCCGGTGGACGCCAACTTTGTGAACCTGTCGCCACCTACCGCCGGGTGTCTCGCTGCTGACACCTATGCGCGATTCTTCTGCGACTACGTCATCAAGAACGTGGAGAACTTCGAAAGCCTCGGTGCTACCCCGCAGGAGCGCAACGAGCGCTGGCGCAAAGGTGGCCTCGATGTCTACACAACGCTGAACATGTCCCTGCAGACCACCGCTCAGGACCGCATCTGGGAGCTCGTTCCCAACGATGAGGAGCGTTTTCAACTCGGTAGCGCCAGCAGCAGTGTGGAGGTGGGCACCGGGCGGGTCCTCACCATGGCTCAAAACAAAATCTTTGATGACTCCGAAGACGGCGGAGGAATCACCACCACCGCGGTGAACTTCAACACCGATCGTGATTACGGCGGCTCGAGTGGGTTCCAGGTGGGCTCGACCTACAAGATCTTCGCGCTGATCGCCTGGCTGCAACGCGGCTACGGGCTGAACGAAGTTGTCGACGCGTCACGCATGGAGCTGGAGCAAGCAAACTTCCTGGACACCTGTGGCGACGGTGGCGGACCCTGGGCAGGGCTATGGGAGTTCCGAAACTCTGCGGATCTCATCATCCCGGCAGCCACAGTGTTCGAATCCACCGTGCGCTCCATCAACTCTTCCTACGCCGCCATCGCGGAACAACTCGACCAGTGTGAAATTCGGGCCGCCGCCGAATCACTCCTCGTCCACCGCGCGGACAACGGTATTTTGCAGACCAACCCGTCAGCCGTTCTGGGGACCAACGAAATAGCCCCGCTGACGATGGCAACTTCGTTTGCGGGCATCGCGAACGCAGGAGTCGTCTGTGAGCCCGTCGTTGTCGACCGATTTGTCACCGCCGAAGGCACGACGATTGAGGGGCAAGAGTCGACCTGCCGGCAGGGAATTACCCCGGACGTGGCCGCAGCGACCGCGGCACCGATGCGCTCGGTGATCACCGGGGGAACGGGCTCGCGATCCAACCCTCGCGGCGATGTGCCCGTCATCGGGAAAACCGGAACCACAGACTCTCAAGTTCAAACCTGGATGGTGGGCTCCAGCACGGAAGTGGCCACCGCGGTGTGGGTGGGCAACATCCTGGGTGACTACCGACTGAGCAACTACCGCAACGGAACCTCGCTGCGCCACGATATTTGGCGGGTGGTGATGCAGGATGCCAACGAACAGTACGGTGGCGATTCTTTCCCCAGTCCCCCCGACCGTCTCCTGCGCGGCAGCGGTATCGAACTTCCCGACATCACCGGAATGCTGATCGACGAAGCAGCACTGTTGGTCGAGAGCCTCGGACTCAAACTGGAAGTCACTGCTGGTGTGGAAGCCGGCCGAGTCTCGCTGTTTGAACCGGTCGCTGGGACCTACCTGGCCCGCGGCATGACCGTTCGGGTCACCACCGGAGGAAGCGGGCCCGGCGGCGAAAGCCTCGGTAACATCATTGTTCCCAACCTCGTGGGACTCTCCGTCGCTCAAGCGAACGCCACCCTGGATGCGCTGAACATGACCGGCGCGCGCTCCTACACCTGCGGCGAAGGCAGCATCAGCACCGACCCAGGAAGCGGAACCGTGCTCTCGCAAAGCATGGGTGCTGGCACCCAGGCGTGGGACTATGTGGCGCTTCAAATGCAGGTGGCCTGTGGGGTGATTCCCGCGTCAGCGGATGAACCCGTCGAGGTTGACTAGCGGTGCGCAGGTCGTCCTTAGCGCTCGCTGGGTTGGGCGCCGCCGCCCTTGGGGCAGCAGCCTGGGGTGTCCTCGCCGAGCGTGAGCGCTTCCAGCTGCGACGCGAGACCCTGCCCATTTTGGATGCAGGAAGCGAACCGATTCGCGTTTTGCACCTGAGCGACCTGCACCTGGCGCCGTGGCATTCGGGGGCCATTTCCTGGATTAAGGCTCTCGCGGAAACAAAACCCGACCTGGTCATCGGGACGGGAGATTTTCTTGGGCATCCGCAAGGCCTCTCCGCAGTAACCGAGGCGCTCCTCCCCCTCTCGGGTATCCCCGGGGTAGTCACTCACGGCTCCAACGATCGTCATGCACCGCGGTGGAAAAACCCGCTGGGGTATCTTCTGGGCCCTTCGCGCCCCGGAGCCGAAGAGGGCACCGCACTGGACTTTGAGGGCCTCACCCGCCTCTACACGCAGGTGCTGGGTTGGCACGACATCGATAACGCGGCGGTGCGCCTGAGCATCAATGATTCACTCCTGGATTTTGTGGGTGTGGGCGATGCCCACCACGGGCTTGATGACCTCTCTGGCCTGCCCACCGTGGTCGAGTCTCTGCGAGAAGAAAATGCCGGCAGCCAGAGGCCACACCACTCCGTCACCCCCATCGGGGTCACCCATGCCCCCTACCGTCGTGTGCTGAATGCGCTCGTCACTCAGGGTGCAGAGGCCATTTTCGCCGGCCACACCCACGGAGGCCAGGTCTGTCTTCCCGGCGGCCACGCCCTCACGACAAACTGCGACTTGCCGCTCGATCAAGCCTCTGGTGTCACCACCTGGCGTCACGCCGGGCGCTCCAGCTACCTCGAAGTGTCCGCCGGTCTTGGCACCAGCATCTACGCGCCGATTCGACTGTTTTGCCCGCCAGAAGCAGTTCTCGTCACTTTGGTCGGGGACGATATCGGGTACGCTTGAGCCCTGCCCGTCAGGGCATCAGCACATCGCGGGGTGTGGCGCAGCTTGGTAGCGCGCGTCGTTCGGGACGACGAGGTCGCAGGTTCAAATCCTGTCACCCCGACTCTCAATGGGCTCTTGCCCCGGGTCTAGCTGAAGTCGGGGTCTGGTCCCATAACCTCTGTCGCACCGGTGAGTGGCGCATAACCACTGGCAAGGCGTCCGCCGCTCTCGTCGAGGTAGCACACGCCACACAGTGACTCATAGGTCACCTGATCACCATCGATCGCCACCTGCGCCCCATCGAAAACAAAATCTCCGTTGAGAGTTCTGCCATTGAACATGGCTTTGCGACCACAGCGACAGATGGTCTTCAACTCTTCCAACGAGTGCGCGATTTCCAGCAGGCGGCGTGATCCAGGAAACGCCACGGTTTGGAAATCGGTACGGATTCCATAGGCCAGCACAGGGATGTCCCGCCGAAGTGCCACCATCAACAGGTCATCGACCTGGCGGGGCGACAAAAACTGGGACTCATCCACCAGGAGACACGACACCGAGGTATTTTCCGCTGCAGCAATGCGAGCCGCCTCTTTGTCAACCATGTCAACAACGTCTGTCGTCGGCGTGATAACGACGTCAACTTCGCGAGTCACCCCGAGACGAGAGACAATCATTCGGTCGCCCTTGGTGTCGACCACGGGTTTCGCCAAGAGCACCCTCTGCCCGCGCTCTTCGTAGTTGTAGGCGGCCTGAAGCAGCGCCGTTGACTTACCCGAGTTCATTGCTCCGTAGCGGAAATAGAGTTTTGCCATCAGAGGGCTGCCTTTCGTTCTGCGATGTCGACCACGTTGCGCAAGAGTAGCGCCCTGGTCATGGGGCCCACCCCACCGGGGTTAGGCGAAACATAACCGGCAACATCCCAGACTGACTCGTCGACATCGCCGACCACCACGGAGCGGCCATCGACGATCTCGCGACTCACGCCAACATCCAACACAACGGCGCCCGGTTTCACCATGTCGGCTGTCACCATCCGGCTCACGCCGGCAGCGGCGACCACGACATCAGCTCGGGACACAAGCTCAGCAAGGTTCTTCGTCTTGGTGTGTGTAAGGGTGACCGTGGAATCAACGCCCTTGCGCGTGAGAAGCAATCCCAGCGGCCTTCCCACCGTGACCCCACGACCCAGCACGACAGTGTGGAGGCCCTCCCAGGCCAGGCCATGGCGCTCCACCAGCTCGACAATGCCGTGCGGCGTGCAGGGAAGGGGTGAATCGAGCTCGCCGGCGACCTTATTCACCAATCGGCCAAGATTCATCGGGTGAAGACCATCGGCATCTTTATCGGGATCAATGGCCTCCAGGAGAGCATCCGTGTCAAGGTGTCCCGGGAGGGGCAACTGCACGATATAGCCGGTAACACCGGGATTGTTATTGAAAGCTTCGATGGCCGCAAACACGTCGTCAACGCTCGCATCAGCGGGAAGGTCGGTCCGGAAGGACGCAATGCCCACTTCCTCGCAATCACGGTGTTTCCCCGCCACGTACCACTGGGATCCCGGGTCATCACCGACCAACAGGGTGCCGAGGCCTGGCGTGTTCCCTGCAGCGCTCAGCGCGTCAACACGGGTGCGAAGCTCCGCCTTAATGGTTGCCGCTGTGGCGGTGCCATCAAGCGTTGTCGCCGCCATCGGCGCTTAGCCCAATTCGGGGTAGAGCGGCCACGCCTCAGTGAGTGCGGCCACACGCCCCTGGAGAGCGGCCACGTCAGGATTGGGCATCATCGTGTGGGCAATGATGTCGGCCACCTCGGCGAACTGCTCAGCGCCAAAACCTCTTGTCGCTAGGGCAGGCGTCCCGATACGAACACCAGAGGTCACCATCGGCGGCCGCGGATCAAACGGCACCGCGTTGCGGTTGACCGTGATGCCCACCGTGTGCAGGAGATCTTCGGCTTGCTGGCCATCCAGCGGTGAGTTGCGCAAGTCCACCAGGGTCAAGTGCACATCAGTCCCGCCGGTCAGAACATCAACACCGGCAGCACGCGAGTCCTCGGCAACCAAGCGCTCGGCAATAGCGCGTGCTCCCTGAACGGTGCGCTCTTGACGCTCGGTGAATTGTGGCTCCATGGCGAGCTTGAACGCAACAGCCTTTGCCGCGATGACGTGCATGAGCGGTCCACCCTGCTGACCGGGGAACACCGCGGAGTTCAGTTTCTTGGTGAGGCCCTCATCCCGGCTGAGAATCAAACCCGAACGGGGCCCGCCGAGCGTTTTGTGAACAGTCGTGGACACCACATCCGCGTAGGGAACGGGAGAGGGGTGCAAACCAGCGGCGACCAGCCCAGCGAAGTGTGCCATGTCGACCCAGAGGGCAGCACCCACTTCATCGGCAATATCTCTGAACGCCTGGAAGTCGCTGTGGCGGGGGTAGGCCGACCAACCGGCAATGATCACCTTGGGTTTGTGCTCAAGGGCCTTGTCTCGGACCACATTCATGTCGATGAGGAACGTCTCGGGGTCCACACCATACGACGTGGCGTTGTAGACCTTGCCGGAGAAGTTCAGCTTCATTCCGTGTGTCAGGTGCCCACCGTGAGCTAACTCGAGGCCCAAAATTGTGTCGCCCGGTTGGGCCAAAGCATGCAGAACCGCTGCGCTGGCGCTAGCGCCGGAGTGGGGTTGCACGTTGGCGTAGGCGGCGCCAAAAAGCTTCTTTGCGCGCTCGATGGCCAGGTTTTCGGCGATATCGACAAATTCGCATCCACCGTAGTAGCGCTTTCCGGGGTAGCCCTCGGCGTACTTGTTGGTGAGCACGCTGCCCTGTGCTTCGAGGATCGCGTGGGGAACAAAGTTCTCACTGGCGATCATCTCGAGGGTGCCACGCTGGCGACCGAGTTCTTTATCGAGAACGTCTTGGATCTCCGGGTCAATTTCGGCGAGACGCTGGCTCATGGTGTTCATGGTTTTCTCCCTTGCAGACATGGTGATGTTTTGTCCACTAGGCCCAGGCGCACGGCCAGCACACGTTCTTTACGCTCCCCGATGGTGATCCATCTCCGCGCCAGTTGCGTAGCCCTAGCTTAGCGACCCTGTCCTGCAAAAAGGCTCGGCGAAGCGGGGTGTGGAGCCTAAACTGTGGGGGTGACTGTCCCGCTCAACCATTTCATCGTGACCATCTCCTGCGATGACCAGCCAGGCATTGTGTACGCTCTCAGCGCCGCCATCGTCGAAGCACAGGGAAACATCACCGAATCCCAACAGTTTTCGAGCGCGGACACCGGTCGATTCTTCATGCGTCTTCAGGTCGAGACAGCCGTTGGGCTAGACGCTCTGAAGAAGGCGCTCGCTCCCGTGGTGGAGCGATACGACATGAATTCTGAGATCAACACGGTGGGGCGCCCGTTGCGCACACTGATTTTGACTTCGCGTGCCGGACACACCCTGACCGACCTGTTGGTCCGACAGCGCGATGGCCACCTCGCCATCGAGATCCCGCTCATCATGTCCAATCACGAGACACTCAAACCTCTTGCTGACTTTTATGACACTCCCTTCTGGTCTCAGCAGGTAACCTCACCGGAGGAAAAAGCGGCTTTTGAAAAGCACCTCCTGGACATGGTGGACACCCACGACATTGAGCTGGTCGTACTCGCCCGCTACATGCAAATTCTGAGCCCCGAGGTGTGCGCTGCTCTTGAGGGCCGCGCGATCAACATTCACCATTCGTTCCTGCCGGGCTTCAAAGGAGCAGACCCTTACCGCCAAGCGCATGAGCGCGGCGTCAAACTGATTGGTGCGACCGCCCACTTCGTCACCAGCGACTTGGACGAGGGCCCCATCATCGAACAAAACGTTGTCCGGGTGGATCACTCACAATCACCGGACGAGCTCAAGGCCACCGGCCAGGATGAAGAGTCCCGCACTCTCACCCAGGCGGTTCGATGGTTCTCCCAGCACCGCATTGTGTTGGATGGCGTGCGCACCATCATCTTTAAGTGAAGAAGCCCCAGACGAATCTGGGGCTTCTTTCCTCAAATGCTTAGGCGCATTTGCAGAGCTCTTCTGGCTTGAAACCAGAGAGCGCTTCGTCAATGTGTTCTCCGCAGCCAGTCCAGGTGACTTTGCTGCAGCGGTTACAACGCGCTGGGCTACACACGATGGGTCTCCTTTGATGTGGTGTCGATTACGACACCTTCAGCATATACCCCCAGGGGTATAAGGGCTAGCCGCCGAGGCGGGCGCTGAGGTTCGTGTCGATACTGGCGAGGAAGTCCTCGGTGGTTTGCCATGCCTGATCCGGACCCACAAGCAACGCCAAGTCCTTGGTCATCGATCCACCTTCAACTGTGGCGATGACGACGTCTTCGAGAGTCTGTGCGAAAGCAATCAGCTCCTGGTTGTCATCCAATTTGCCGCGGTGCATCAGCCCTCGAGTCCACGCAAAGATCGACGCGATCGGGTTGGTAGATGTCGGGTTGCCCTTCTGGTGCTCGCGGTAGTGGCGCGTCACCGTACCGTGGGCCGCTTCGGCTTCCACGATGGATCCATCGGGCGTGGTCAACACACTGGTCATCAGCCCCAGGGAACCAAAGCCCTGTGCCACGGTGTCGGACTGGACGTCGCCGTCATAGTTCTTGGTGGCCCAGACGTATCCGCCCTCCCACTTCATGGCCGAGGCGACCATGTCGTCAATCAGGCGGTGCTCATAGGTGATGCCTGCAGCCTCGAACTTGTCAGCAAACTCTGCTTCAAACACTTCTTGGAAGAGGTCCTTGAATCGGCCGTCGTAGGCCTTCAAGATGGTGTTCTTGGTCGAGAGGTAGACGGGGTAATTCCTGGAAAGACCGTAGTTCAGCGATGCGCGCGCGAAGTCCTTGATGGAGTCATCGAGGTTATACATCGCCATAGCGACACCGGGGCCAGGAGCCTGGAACACTTCGAAGCTCTGTGCCTCGCTGCCATCCTCCGGCTGGAAGCTCAAAGTCAGCGTTCCGGGGGAATCAAAAACGAAGTCTGTCGCTCGGTACTGGTCACCAAACGCGTGGCGTCCCACGATAATCGGCTTGTTCCAGCCGGGAACAAGCCGGGGGATGTTCGAAATAATGATCGGCTCGCGAAAGATCACCCCGCCCAAGATGTTGCGGATGGTTCCATTGGGGCTGCGCCACATTTTCTTGAGCCCAAACTCCTCGACCCGAGCCTCATCCGGAGTGATGGTCGCGCACTTCACACCGACACCGTGCTTCTTAATGGCGTGGGCCGCATCGATCGTGATCTGGTCGTCTGTCTCGTCACGCTTCTCCATGCCGAGGTCGTAGTACTCAAGCTCAATGTCGAGGTAGGGGTGAATCAGGCGGTCTTTGATGAACTGCCAAATAATCCGCGTCATTTCATCGCCATCGAGCTCGACAACGACTCCGTCTACCTTGATCTTTTCCACGTGCTTATCCCTTCGCCGCGTCTCTGTGTGAGAACTCACAAAGTCTACGGGAAAAAACGAATGTATCTTTACATAAAGATACATTTCTGTGTTTACTTGGTTCGGCTACCTTAGGGACATGGAAAACCTCCGCCTCGAAGAGCTTTCGGCCGCTAATGCCCAGCAAGCAAACTCCATCGAGCTTGTTCCAGGACAGGAAGCCTTCGAAACACCGGTGACGTATGAGCACTACGAATCCTCCCTCAACCTCGCCAACACCTGGAGTCGCGTCATCATCGCTGATGAGGAAGTTGTCGGGTTTGTCCGCGCCCACTTCGATTCCCAGCACGAACAGCCAGAGCTGCGAAGCGCCCTGTGGCGAGTGAGCGTCGCCGCTTCCGCCCAGGGCCAAGGAGTGGGTCGCTTTGCGATCACCGCGGCCAGCGAAGAGGCTCGCACCCACGGTCTCACCGAACTCACGGCTGTCTGGTCACCTGACGATAAAGGCCCCGGTGACTTTTTCCACAAACTGGGCTTCCACGACAGTGGAATCACCGAATACGGCGACCAAATAGGGACGCTATCCCTTTAGTGGAAGAAGTGTCGCTCCCCCGTGTGGAAGAGCGCCACGCCCGCCGCTTCGGCAGCGGCTGTCACCTCGTCGTCACGCACCGATCCGCCGGGCTGAACAATGGCGGAAACGCCAGCCTTGACGAGGATCTCTAAGCCATCGGGGAACGGGAAGAACGCATCGGAGGCTGCCACCGAGCCCGAGGCGCGCTCACCGGCGCGCTCCACGGCCAAACGGGCCGAATCCACCCGGTTCACCTGACCCATGCCAATCCCCACGCTCGCCGATCCTTGGGCAAGCAGGATGGCGTTCGATTTGACCGCACGAACCGCTCGCCAGGCGAACTCCAACGACGTAAGGGTGTCGGGATCAACGTCGGGTCCACATACCTGCGTCCACTCGCCGGAACCGGCAAAGTGCTGGTCGGTGTCTTGGACCAGCACGCCGCCGGAGATGTGCCGCCATTCTGTTGACGGTGGGGTAAACCCTTCGGGAAGTCGGGCCACCCGCAGGTTCTTCTTTTCGGCGAACACACTGAGGGCTTCGTCGTCGAAGCCTGGAGCAACAACAACCTCGGTGAAGATCTCGGCAATCGAGCGAGCTGTCTGTCCATCCATCACTCGGTTAGTCGCGATTACTCCACCAAACGCTGAAACCGAATCGCACTCATGGGCGAGGCGGTGAGCGGTCGCAAGGTTCGCATCGCTCGCGATTCCACACGGGTTTTGGTGCTTGATGATGGCCACAGTGGGCGCCTCATGGTCAAAGGCCGCCCGCACGGCGGCCTCAGCATCAAGGTAATTGTTGTAGGACATCTCTTTACCCTGGAGGACCTCGGCGACAGCGAGACCAGCGCTATTCGGGCTGGCATAGACCGCAGCACTTTGGTGTGAGTTTTCGCCATAGCGCAGTTCACCCACCCGATCGGCGTGAAAGCTCTTGCGTGCCCCTGCGGCAAACCAATCAGACACGGCCGAGTCATAGCGAGCGGTGTGCGCGAAAGCATCCCCCGCCAACTGACGGCGGAACTCCTCAGTCGTTCCACCTGCGCGAAGCTCCTCCCGAAGACCGTCGTAACCAGCGGGGTCAACGACTATCGCGACATTGGCGTGGTTTTTTGCGGCCGCTCGCACCATCGCAGGCCCGCCAATATCAATCTGCTCGATGACGTCTTCGCCCTGGGCGCCGGAGGCCACCGTCTGCACGAAGGGGTACAAATTCACGACCACGAGACCAAACGGCTCAATACCAAGATTTTCGATGGCGCTGCGGTGGTCGGGTTTACGCAGGTCGGCCAAAATCCCGCCGTGGATCGAAGGGTGCAGTGTTTTTACTCGACCGTCCAAAGCTTCGGCAAAACCGGTCACCTCGCTGACATCGGAGACCGGAATTCCTGCTTCGCGAAGCTGTGCGGCGGTTGACCCCGTGGACACCAGCGCAACCCCCCACTCATGCAGGCTCTGGCCAAGCTCGATCAGGCCGGTTTTGTCGCTCACCGAGAGAAGCGCGCGCTGGGGCATAAGGCGCTCAGAGTGTGTCATGGGGTTCCTTCGTTGTCGGGAATCAGAGTGCGTAAGACATCAAGAAGTAGTGATCGCTCGAGAATTTTGATCCGAGCGTGGAGGGACTCCTCGCTGTCATCAGGCTCGATGGCAACCCGCTCCCGCGCCAAAATTTTACCCGTGTCAACACCGTCGTCGACCACGATCACGGAGGCACCCGTCTGCGTTACACCGGCGGCCAAAGCGTCACGAACCGCGTGAGCTCCCGGGAACTCCGGGAGGTAAGAGGGATGGGTATTAATGATGTGGGGACTAAACCGGGAAACCAGTGACGGCGGCAACAGCTTCATGAAACCGCTCAGCACGATGAGGTCTGGCCGATAGCCCTCCAGTGTGTCCCCGAGGGTGTCGCCCCAGGCGTCCCGGTTCTCACCGGTAGAAAGCGGCACCACAAATGTGTCGATCCCGCGGGTCCGGGCGTGCCGCAGACCTTCCGCCTCCTGGTCCGCTCCCACCGCGACCACGTGAGCGGGAATTCCCGACCCCGGAAGCGAGGTGAGAAGCGCTTCCAAATTGGTCCCAGAGCCTGAAATCAGGACCACGATGCGGGAGGACACGTGTCCAGCCTACCGACGGGCGGACACTCGCTTCTCGGCGAGACCACCCGAGAGCAAACCCAAGACCACACCGACAAACACCTGAGCACCCCACCAGAGTGCGACGCTCCACGGATCTGGCCCAACCTCGCTAAAGCGCCCCGGGCCGAGCTCCCCTCGCGCCAGTTCGGTCAGAACGAGCGCCCCCGCAGAAGCGACAAGCGAGGAAAGAGCAGCGGCAAGAACTGCCATGGTGGCGGGCTGTTCGACAAAGGGGGTGCCCTCGCCGCGCCACAAACCTCCCCGGTTCGCACCCATCAGCCGAGATCGCGACAACAGGCCCATCGCAAAGGCGACCCCGATCGGCACGGCGATCACGGCCAGGGCGCCCGCTGGCGCTTCTTCGGGAAGAATCCCCGCCAACGGTAGGGCCGGGAGCGCATCCGTAGACGTGCCCAGAGGCGAGACCACAGCCCCCGTGCCCAAAGTGAAACCAGGGCCCACAAGCCAGGAGAACACCCACACCACCACGGTGGGCAAGAGGGCTAGCTGCCCGATGGACAGCGCAATAATCCCGTAAGCGCCAGGTTGCAAAGACTCGTAGAGCGAAATCACCGGGGCAAAAGACACCACCAGCAGAATCGACACAACAACGGCGGCGACACCCACCATCGCCAGTAGCGCAGCTATCCCCGCGGCAAAGCCGGTCCTCACGATCGCAGAAAGCCACTGCGGGAACCGCTCGCGAATAAGTTCGCGTCCGGCCGTGTCAGGGCCAGCCCACGTCGCCAATGCCAGCCCCGCTGCCAGGAAGACCGCCGGTCTCACCAAAGCATCGACCAGGTCGATGGACACGCTTCCCATGGGCAAGAAAAAGACCAACAGGAAGCTGAGCCCCACCATCATCCCGACCGCGAGAAACCAGGTGAGAATCGGATGCTTCTTCGTTCCTTCGCGAGCCCCGATCCGATAACCCCAGAGCAGGGTCACCAGTGCTATCCCCAGCAGGGCCACATCAACCCGGAAATTCTGGCCGCTTACCCCCAAGCCCAAAGATTCGGAGAGCTCCAGGGGAAGCGACACGGCTAGCGGTACACCGTGGCCGAGGAACCAACCCTGAACCGCGACCGCCCAGGAAGACAATAGTTCGGTGGAAAAGCCGTCCTCAAACGCCCACACCAACGTCAAGGGAGCAAAAAACACCCCGACTCCGAGGCCCACCAGGACCACGACATCCAGCACCGTGGCGAGGGCAACAAAGCGGGGATTCATGGCGCATTGAGCCTATCGCCAGCCACCCCCGCGACCCGGCTAGGCCAGTTGAGCCATGACCTCGCGCATCAGGGTGGCCGTCTCGCTGGGGGTCTTGCCCACCTTCACACCGGCAGCTTCGAGAGCTTCCTTCTTGGCCTGTGCGGTTCCCGCAGAACCCGAAACAATGGCACCGGCGTGGCCCATCGTTTTCCCTTCGGGAGCAGTGAAACCAGCAACATACCCGACCACAGGCTTCGTCACGTGAGCCTTGATGAAGTCGGCTGCCCGCTCTTCAGCGTCGCCACCAATTTCTCCGATCATCACAATGGCTTTCGTGTCGGGGTCGTTTTGGAACGCCTCGAGAGCATCGATGTGAGTAGTTCCCACGATGGGGTCACCGCCGATACCGATGGCGGTGGAGAAACCGATGTCGCGCAGTTCGAACATCATTTGATACGTCAGGGTTCCCGACTTCGACACCAAGCCGATGGGCCCAGAACCTGTGATTGTTGCCGGGGTGATGCCCGCAAGCGCCACACCGGGGGTGATGATGCCGGGGCAGTTGGGGCCGATAATCCGGGTCTTGCCCACCTTCTGGGCGTGTGACCACAATTGCGCGCTGTCTTGAACCGGGATGCCCTCGGTGATGATGACCAACAGCGGAATCTCTGCATCAATCGCTTCGATCGCGGCGTCTTTGGAAAATGCTGGCGGCACGAAGGCAACGGACACGTTGGCGCCGGTTTTTTCCATGGCCTCAGCAACGGTGCCAAACACAGGCAGCTCCACGTCACCGTGGGTGACAGTTTCACCGGCTTTGCGGGCGTTAACCCCACCGACGACATTGGTGCCTGCCGCCAACATCAACGCAGTGTGTTTCGAGCCTTCACCGCCGGTGATGCCCTGAACGATGACGACAGAGTCTTTATCCAGAAAAATCGACATGGTGTTCCCTACTTTCCTGCGAGAGCTGCGGCAGCGTCCGCACCCTCATCCATCGTTTCGGCCAAGGTGACCAGCGGGTGGTTGGCGGCGGCAAGAATCTCGCGCCCCTTCTCCACACTGTTTCCATCGAGTCGGACCACCAGCGGTTTGGTTGCACCATCGCCGATCATTTCCAGGGCTTGGACAATTCCATTGGCCACAGCGTCACAGGAGGTGATGCCACCAAAGACGTTGACGAAGACGCTTTTGACCTGCGGGTCGCCCAAAATAACGTCGAGGCCTGCTGCCATCACCTCAGCGGAGGCGCCACCCCCAATGTCGAGGAAGTTAGCGGGCTTCACGCCACCGTGATTTTCACCGGCGTACGCAACAACGTCGAGCGTGGACATAACGAGTCCGGCACCGTTTCCGATAACGCCCACTTCGCCATCGAGCTTCACGTAGTTGAGTTCGTGGGCTTTGGCTTTCTCTTCCAGCGGGTCAGCGGAGGCAGAATCTGCGAGATCTGCGTGGTGGGCCTGACGGAACTCGGCGTTCTCATCCAGCGTCACTTTGCCATCGAGGGCAAGGATGTCGCCACCCTCGGTCAACACCAACGGGTTCACTTCCACCAGGGTGGCGTCTTCGGCGGTAAACACACCGTAAAGGGAGACGAGAACCGGTGCGACCCGAGAAACCAGCTCGTCGGGGAACCCGCCAAGCTTCGCGATTTCCTCGGCCTTCGCCAGGTCAATGCCCAAGGCTGGGTCGATCGCGACGCGCGCAAGAGCGTCAGGACGCTCTTCGGCGAGCTGTTCGATTTCCATGCCGCCCTCATAGCTGCAGAGCGCCAGGTAGTTACGGTTAGCGCGATCCAGGAGGACCGAGAAGTAGAACTCTTTATCGATTGCTGCGCCCTGCGCCACCATCACGCGGTGCACGGTGTGGCCTTTGATGTCGAGACCCAAAATGGCTTGTGCTGCAGAGTGTGCGTCCTCGGCGGTGGGGGCAACCTTCACGCCACCAGCTTTTCCGCGACCGCCGACCTTAACCTGAGCTTTGACTACGGTCAGGCCGCCGATTTTTTCGGCTGCTGCCTGCGCATCCTCGGGGGTGTCCGCAATCAGCCCCGCCAAAACGGGCACGCCGTGGCGCTCAAACATGTCGCGGGCTTGATACTCGTATAGATCCACGCCTGGAGTCCTTCCGGGTTGTCGGCTAGGAGAGGAGAAAAGTCTCGGTCACTTGCGCCAGAGCAAGCGGAGAACCAGCGTCAAGCCTAGCGCGCCCTCGGGAGCTGAGAAACTCTTCTAGAGCTTGGTGATGGGAGCAATTTTGATCAACAGGCGCTTCGTGCCGCGGGACTCAAAGGCCACCTCGGCTACTTTCTTTGCCCCCTCGCCGGTCACAGACTTCACCAACCCGGGGCCAAAATCATCGTGCTCGATCTGATCACCCGGCGCGAGAGTGAGATCGCCGTTGTCCCGGACACTGGCGGTAACCCGGTTATCCCATTGCGTTTTCTTTGGCGCAGAGGGTAGCTCGTCGCTCATTCGCGGGCTCCTCGAGCTACCACCGGTGCTGCCCTGCCACCCAGAACTGCGCACGGAGGATCCGAGAATGTGGCCGCTCCCGCCGGTCGCGGCCTGAGACTCCCGCCAATTGATCAAGGTGGCAGGAATTTCTTGCAAGAACCTGCTGGGGGTAGCAATTGCGGTGTCGCCAAAAGTGCTGCGGGTCATGGCGAGAGAAATATGCAGCTTTTTGCGCGCCCTGGTGAGGCCCACGTAGAGCAGGCGGCGCTCTTCCTGGAGACCGCCGGGCTCATGAGCGCTCATTCGGTGGGGGAGCAAATCTTCTTCCACGCCGGTGAGGAAAACCACGTCAAATTCGAGACCTTTGGCGGTGTGCAGAGTCATCAGCGACACCGTGCCGGCCTCATCACTCAATTCGTCAGCGGCCGCCACCAAGGACACCTCGGTCAGGAAATCAATCAGAGTGCCATCGGGGTTATTACGACCAAATTCCCGCACCACCGAGACAAGCTCCTGCACGTTTTCTGCCCGAGCTTGATCCTGCGGGTCGACACTCGCTTGCAAGAGGGTGAGGTATCCGGTGTGCTGCAGAATCGTCTCCACCGTTTTCACCGGCGGGTCCGAGGCCATCGTGGCGGACGCCTGATCAAGCGCACTCGCCAGCGACTCCATGGCTGCCGTGACCTTGGGGCCAAGCCCCAACTCGCTGCTGCGCGCGAGCGCTTCGCGAACCGTGATGCCCTCCTTATCGGCGAGCCCCACCAGAGCTGTCTCTGTCGCAGGACCGATTCCCCGTCGCGGGGTATTGAGAATGCGCCGCAGGGCCAGCGAATCAGCGGGGTTAGCCACCGTAATGAGATAGGCCATCACGTCTTTGATTTCAGCCCGCTCATAAAACTTCGTGCCCCCGATGACGCGATACGGAATGGCTGAGCGAATCAGGATGTCTTCCAGTGCTCGGGTTTGCGCGTTAGTCCGGTAGAAAATCGCCATCTCCGAGTAAGGAACACCCTCGTGTGAGAGAGCCACAATCTGGTCGGCCACAAACTGGGCTTCATCGTGGGCCGAATATCCGGTGAACCCGATGATGTCGTCACCCGCCCCGCTGTCGGTGAACAGGTTCTTGGCTTTACGGTCAAAGTTGTTTCCGATGACAGCGTTCGCAGCATCAAGGATGTTCTGGGTGGAGCGATAGTTCTGCTCCAGCAAAATGACGGTTGCCCCCGAAAAATCGCGCTCAAACTCGGTGATGTTGCGAATGTCTGCGCCGCGGAAGGCATAAATCGACTGGTCGGAATCCCCCACCACGGTGAGGGAGGCGCCGGCCAGCGATCCATCACTCGCGGTCGGAATCGACGAGTTTTCGGGGATATGTTGGGCGGCAACCGGGCGGGTGAGCTCTCGAATCAACGAATACTGCGCGTGGTTGGTGTCTTGGTACTCATCCACCAGGACGTGCCGAAACCGGGTTTGATATTTCGCCGCCACCTCGGGAAAAGCCCGGAACAAGTACACGGTTTGGCCGATGAGGTCGTCGAAATCAAAAGCTTGGGAGCGGGTGAGCTCCCTCTGGTAGCGGTCCCAAATCTCTATGAACAGCGCGTCGGCGGGGTCAGAAGAATCCGAGGTGCGGCGGTAAGAATCCACGTCGGCAAGTTCATTTTTCAACCTCGACATCTTGCTGATCACCGCACCCGGTGTCAGGCCAGAATCAGCAGTGTCGAGTTCCTTCAGGATTCGCTTGATCAGAGCTTTTTGATCCGCAGAGTCATAGATGGTGAACGAGCTGGAGTAGCCAAAGCGGTCGTGTTCTTTCCGGAGAATCCGGACACAGGCGGAGTGGAAGGTGGAGATCCACATTCCGCGGGATGCTTCGCCCACGAGACCCTCAACGCGCTCTCGCATCTCGCCCGCTGCCTTATTGGTGAAGGTAATCGCCAAAATTTGACTCGGCCAGGCGTCACGCGACGCCAGTAGCCCAGCGATTCGTCGGGTCAAAACACTGGTCTTTCCCGAACCCGCTCCGGCGATGATGAGAAGGGCAGAACCGCGATATTCGACGGCTTCGCGCTGTTGGGGATTCAGACCCTCAACTAAGGCGGAGGGTATCTGCGACATGACCGCCTCAGTCTAAAGCCCACCTGCGATACGTTCGCTAGCCTTGGCTTGTGTCTGGCGAAAACTCCACCCCCACCGGCGAAGACGCTGCACTTATTCCGCCGGACCCCACCGCTACGACCACGGATCTCGGCGCTCTCGACACGCAGCGCATCCTCCGTGAAACCGGCTCGATACCTCTTCCTCCCGAGCCAGAAGAAAACCCGGACCTAACACCCGAGGATGATGCCGCCCCGGATTCCATAGATGGGGCGGCCTCACAGGAGCGACCCCCGCGAAGCGGTGTGAACATCTTGGCGCTGATTTCGCTTGCCTTAGGAGTGACGGCGAGCCCGTTCACGGTGATCTTTGGGTATCTCGCGGTGCGGCAAGCACGGCGCGCGCACCAGCGGGGCGAAACCTTGGCGTGGATTTCTGTTGGTTTGGGCTGGTTGTGGGTGGTGGCCTATACCGTCCTCGGCAGCATCGTGTTCGTCGCATGGCAACAGGTGTCCTGAGGAAACTCCCCAGCAAAAACACAGTACTGAGGCTAAAATGGTCTTAGATCGTGACCCAGAGAAAGGCCACCATGTCGAACTCCAACCCAGCTTTTAGTCGCTCCCTCGCGTTCCGCGAAGGTTCCACCAGGACTCCTGATGCCGCGACCCTCGATGCGATGTACGACAAGCCCTCTGCGACCGGATCTGACACCGGTCGGATGACCTATGAAGACACGGTCATGAAAACCCTCATCGCCTTCGGTGTGCTTCTTGCCGGTGCGCTGGTGGGATGGGTGTTCCCGGCTCTAGCCATCCCGGGTCTAATCATCGGACTGGTGCTGGCCCTGGTCAACATTTTCAAAAAGCAGCCCTCGCGAGGTCTCATCCTCGCCTATGCAGGTTTCGAGGGTCTTTTCGTCGGTGGTATTTCCGCGATTTTCAACTCGATGTGGGAGGGAATCGTCACCCAAGCCGTGTTTGGAACGCTCGCGGTGATTGGTGTCACCCTGTTCCTTTTCCTCAGCGGCAAGTTCCGCACATCTCCACGCATGAACCGCATCGTCATGGTCGCCATGGTCGGCTACCTGGTGTTCTCCCTGACCAACTTTGGTCTGATGATGTTTGGCGCAACCGACGGAATGTTCGGGCTGCGCAGCATGGAAATCTTTGGAATTCCGCTCGGCGTTGTGCTGGGAATTCTCGTGGTGTTCCTCGCTGCTTACTCACTAGTAATGGATTTTGAATCCATCAAGGCGGGTGTTGAGCGCGGAGCTCCTCGTGTTTACGGCTGGCAGGGTGCGTTTGGCATCATGGTCACCGTGGTGTGGCTGTACGTCGAAATTCTTCGACTGCTGGCCATCCTCAGGGGCGAGTAAGTCGGAGAAGCTGTGCCGAAGCTACGCAGTGGCGCTCCTCGGCACCAAACGCTGAAGCTGGGTCACGTGCCCCGGCTCGAGCTCTTCTAGCGACGACACTCCGAGCAGTCTCATCGTGCGTGTCATCTGCTCGGTGATGATCTGGAACATCCGATCAACCCCGGCCGCCCCACCCGACATGAGACCGTACAGATAGGCACGGCCGACCATGGTGAAACGCGCACCCATGGCAACGGCCGCCACCACATCCGCTCCGGACATGATTCCGGTGTCGACGTGAATTTCGGTCTCCTTGCCTACCGCTTTCACGACCTGGGGCAGCAGGTGGAAGGGAATGGGGGCGCGATCGAGTTGGCGACCTCCGTGGTTTGAAAGCACAATCCCATCGACACCCAGATGGGCAAGCTTGGTGGCGTCATCCACGCTTTGAACACCCTTGACCACAAGTTTTCCTGGCCATTGTTCTTTGATCCAGGCAAGGTCCTCGTAGGTCACCGTCGGGTCGAACATGTGGTCGAGCAACTCCGCGACCGTCCCCTTCCAGCTCGAGAGCGACGCAAACTCCAAGGTGTCAGTGGTGAGGAAATCAAACCACCACCACGGGCGGGGCAGAGCATTCAGCACGGTTCCGAGCGTAAGCGCGGGAGGAATCGAGAACCCATTGCGTTTATCGCGAAGGCGGGCACCGGCCACCGGCACATCGACCGTGACCTGAAGGGTGTCAAAACCAGCCTGAGCAGCACGCTGCACCAGCTCCATTGAGCGATCCCGGTCTTTCCACATGTAGAGCTGAAACCAATTCCGTCCCTCGGGGGCAACCTTTTTCACATGCTCGATGGAGCGTGTTCCCATCGTGGATAGAGCAAACGGAACACCCCATTGCTGCGCGACGGTCGCACCTGCATCCTCGCCTTCAGAATGCATCATTCGGGTAAATCCCGTCGGAGCGATACCGACAGGGAAAGCTACAGGTGAGCCCAAGACCTCCCACGAGGTAGAGACCTCAGAGACGTTTCGCAAAATAGCGGGGGTGAACTCGACATCCTCAAAAGCCTGACGAGCGCGCGCTAGTGAGACCTCTGCTTCAGCCGAACCGTCACAGTAGTCAAAGGGTGCTTTCGGTGTCCTGCGCTTGGCAATCTGCCGCAAATCCCACACAGTTAGAGCGGAGGCCAAACGGTTTTTCTTGCCCCCGAAACTGGGCGCCTTGAATTTCAATAGCGGCGCTAGCTCAGACGGCCGAGGGAAGTGCCTCTTAACCATGATGTCTCCTTTGTTGTGGGGTGTAGTTAGCTAAATCACTGCAGGAGCGCACGAGCGCTCGGAGAGAATCAAGATCACCATGGATCAGCCCCGCCTCGCGGGCTTGAACCAAGATGTTGCCCAACGCCGTCGCTTCGACCGGTCCTGCCACCACCGTGACACCACTGTGGTCAGCAAGTCGCTGATTGAGCAATTCGTTTTGAGAGCCGCCACCAACAACAGAAATTTCGCCAATTTCCTGCCCCGTAAGCTCTCCCGCCATCCGAATTGTCGCGGCTAGGGCATGTGCCAGCGAATCCACGATGAGACTGACCAGCGCCACAGGATCGGGTGAGAAATCATAACCGCGCTCGTTACCCCACGACAATATCCGCTCGGGAACGTTTCCCGGAGCCATGAATATGGGATCATCCACGTCAAAAATATGTTGGGCCGCTGGGACGTCGGCGGCAGCGCGAAGGAGCTCACCAAGCCCACGGGTTTCGCCGCGAGAAGCCCACCAGGAAACGCTTTCGTTCAGTAACCACAAACCCATCACATTACGAAGAAAACGGTTGCGACCGTCCACGCCGCCTTCGTTGGTGAAGTTCGCGGTCCGGGCAGCGGGAGTAACAATCGGTACGGATGTTTCTACACCGGCAAGCCCCCAAGTTCCCAGCGATATATACGCGCTGGCAGAGTCACGCAGAGGAGCCGCAACAACTGCGGAGGCCGTGTCATGAGAGCCCACCGCGACAACAGGGGCGGAAAAGCCAACCTGCTCCACCATTTCCTTTTTCAGGTCGCCCACCCGGTGTCCCGCAGCGACCAGGGGGGCAAAAAGCTCTGCACTCGCCCCCGAGAGGGCGATGAGTTCATCATCTAGCTGTTGTGACAGGACGTTCAACAACCCTGTGGTCGAGGCATTCGTGAGTTCCATCGCCGAGTGTCCCGTCAACCAATAGTTGACAAGATCCGGGACCAAAAGCAGTTGATCTGCCGTGCCTGCTTTACCTGACCAATCTTCGGATGCCAACTGATAAATCGAGTTGAACGGGAGGAACTGAAGACCATTGACGCCAAACAGCTCCCCATGATCAGCCCTTTGATGGACGCGCTTTACCGACTCGTTCGTCCGAGAATCCCGATAGTGACGCGGCTCCTCGAGGAGTACGCCGTTCTTGAGCAACCCATAATCAACCGCCCAGGAATCCACCCCGACGGACAAAATCTGTTCGTCACTGGATCCGACAACCTGAAGCCCTCGGATTACTTCCCGAAACAAACCGGTCACGTTCCATCTCAGCGCCACACCATCTTTCACGGGCCCATTGGGAAAGCGATGAACAACGGAATGCTCCAACCGTTGGGGTCCGACAAACCCCTCAATTACGCGCCCACTCGTTGCGCCGAGGTCAACAGCAATGACTCGCGGACTCATCGCAGAAAGGCCGAAGCCACCCCTGAATCAACCGGAATGTGAAGTCCTGTCGTGAGCACGAGATCAGCACCGGTCAATACCGCCACCGCATCCGCAATGCTTTCGGGAAGAACCTCCTTCTTCAAAATTGTCCGCTGGGCGTAAAACGAGCCCAGATCCTCTTCTTTCACACCATAAGTTTTCGCACGATTAGCTCCCCACCCACTGGCAAAAATCCCAGATCCGCGAACAACACCATCAGGATTAATTCCGTTGACCCTAATCCCGTACTCGCCCAGTTCCACCGCCAACAAACGGACTTGGTGAGCCTGATCCGCCTTCGTCGCGGAATAGGCGATGTTGTTGGGGCCGGCAAAAACAGAGTTTTTCGAAGATATGTACACAACATCTCCCCCCATGTTTTGGGGAATCATGATGGCTGCCGC
>CAKZKU010000145.1 GCA_937124545.1 uncultured Microbacteriaceae bacterium
GCTCGTTTGGGCGCCTTCCCCAGTCGGGCATTTTCTCCTGCCGCGAAGATCCCAGCGGGAACTCCCACTTTGAGCCGGCGTCCTTCAACCTCGACGACCACCGTTCGATAAAGATCCTCGGCGTCAAAGCCCTCTTCGACGGCGCCATCCCACGGGTCAATGTCTGCGGTGAATTCGGTCTCAATCCACCGAGTGTGAACCGCAAAATCGGTTGCGTTTGGGCTACTGAAGGACCCTTCCTCCACGATGGCGCGGTGGAAGGGGATGACCGTCGGCAAGCCGGTAATTTCAAATTCTGAAAGAGCCCGTCGAGCTTTTTCTAGAGCATCCTGACGGGTAGCCCCTGTCACAATCAGCTTCGCCAACAGAGAGTCAAAAGCACCGGTGATTACATCGCCGGTTGTGATCCCTGAATCAACGCGGACACCCGGACCGCCGGGAAAGCGCACGGAGTGAATCGGCCCGGGCGTGGGGAGGAAGCCTCGTCCGGGATCTTCGCCGTTAATACGGAATTCAATCGAGTGCCCGTGGTGTGTGGGGTCAGGGTATTCGATGAGTCCACCCTCGGCTATGCGGAACTGTTCTCGCACCAGATCGATGCCGGTGATTTCCTCGGAGACGGGGTGCTCGACCTGCAATCGCGTGTTGACCTCGAGGAAGGAAATGGTGCCGTCTTTGCCGATCAAGAACTCGCAGGTTCCCGCACCCACGTAACCTGCCTCTTTGAGAATCGCTTTAGAGGACTCGTATAGAAGGGTTTCTTGGTCGGCGCTAAGAAAAGGTGCTGGCGCTTCTTCCACGAGTTTTTGGTGGCGGCGCTGGAGTGAGCAATCGCGGGTTGACACCACGACGACGTTTCCGGCGGCGTCTGCGAGGCATTGCGTTTCGACATGCCGCGGCTGTTCTAGGTATTTCTCAACGAAACACTCGCCGCGGCCAAATGCTGCGATTGCCTCGCGCGTTGCTGATTCGAACTGTTCGGGGATTTCTTCCATGGTGTGGGCGATTTTGAGACCTCGACCGCCACCGCCGTGGGCCGCTTTGATTGCGACAGGAACACCGTGTTCGCTGGCGACGACAATATCCGTAAGTTCGAGTCCAACGAGATCCACACCACCAAGTACAGCTACATCACCTTTGTGCCGCACAACCTGCTGGTGCAGTTCTCCAAGATGTCCAACTTTTACTTCCTGCTCCTCACCCTCATGCAGCTGATTCCAGCCATCAGCAACCCGGGCGGATTCACCAGCATGATGCCCGTCGTCGGCCAGTAGTACGATAAAGCAGCTTCACCGCGCTCATGGTATGCGAGATGACG
>CAKZKU010000146.1 GCA_937124545.1 uncultured Microbacteriaceae bacterium
GTGGCAGGACGAAGAAGAAGAAGAACAAAGCTCTCCGGGTGAGAGTGGTCAATGATGGAACTGTCGCTGACTCGACGAATGCGGTCTTGGCCGCTACTGACGATGCAACGGTAGTTACCACGCATACGTCAAACAAAGACATCACCTTTACGGAGGCGGCTGTAGCTAGTGCTACCGGCACACTTACCCTTACGGGTGTAGCCATCGAAGGTGAAACCGTTACCACGGGTTCTCGTGTTTACGAGTTTACTGCTGGTGGTTCTGTCACTGGTTCCAATATCGAGGTCGATATTGAAGCCGATACCACGAAGTCGCAGGGGACGCTTACTATTGCCGAGCCTGTCACGGCGTTGTTTGCGCTTTCTGCGGCCACAAGCCCATCAGGCTCGCCTGTGCCCAGTTTGTCCTTGTGCGGCGCCGAGCGCTTGGCCTCGCCGTAAGCGATGAAGGCAGCGGTTGCTGCGCCGGTACCAGGCAAGGTTCCAACAAAGGAGCCGATAGTGCAAGACTTGAACAAAAGCCAGAGGCGCGGTCTCCACTCGGACCAGGGTGGCAGGCGAAACCCTACGTTATGAGTTACCAGTTCTTTGACCACGGTCGACTCTGAGGCGCGGATAAACACTTCGGAGAGCGCAAAGAGCCCGACAATGACCGGTATCAGAGAGATCCCCGCCGTCATCTCGAAGCTACCAAAAGTAAAGCGCATATCTCCGGTGACGTGATCGACTCCAATGGTCGCTAAAAAGAGTCCAATGGAGCCCGCCAATAGCCCCTTGGCCATCGCCCCGCGCGAGACATTGGCAATACAGATGAGGGCGAATATGCCGAGGGCAAAATACTCGATAGCCGTAAAATTCAGCGAAAACGCCGCGAGCTGCGGGGCAGCGATGATCAGCACCAGCACCGAGAAAAGCCCGCCAATGACAGAGGCCGCCGTGGTCCAGCCAAGCGCCAGATCGGCATCGCCGCGCTGCGCCATAGGAAAGCCGTCGAGCGCCCAGCCGACCTGTGGCGAATGGGTGGCGTTCTTCCAACCCATCTGGTTCATGAGACATGTCGGGAGGATGTTGTACTTGTAGCGACCTAGACTTGTCGAGGACCCTCCACACTTGTCCGTCGCCGTGAGGTCCGTCGTGTAGAAGTCCTGGCACACCCCGTTCACGGGGCTCTTTCGGGAAAAGATAGCGACGCCATTCAGCGCGACCCCCACTTCCCCGCGACATGTCACATCCTCTGGGAGAGTGCGGAACTCGGGAATGAGGGGCACTTCGAAGACCACGACCGCCAGATGATGCGCGAAGTGGCCACCGAGTCTTTCCACGCTAAGAAGAAAGCCGCGGTCGACCGCAGAGAGCAACGCAACCAGACCAAGCACGACCAGCAACTCTGGAAGCAGGTGCAACTCTACAGACACGTGGTCAACGCGTGCGTCGCTTCCCCCGTCATCGCCAAGATGGAAGCCCAACGCAAGCGAGAAGAAGCCGAGGCCGAAGCTGAGGAGGACAAGCCGATCCGCTCTGGTGCCACCGCCGCCAGCTCGTCAGTGTATGGCAGCTAGGCACCTTCGCGCATCGGGGGCAAGAAGGGCAAGGACGACAAAAACAACACCAGCATGGCGTCGAACATCCCTGACCTCGGCTCCGAGGAATACAAGAAGAAGCTCGCTGACCTTTACGATCTTAGAGATAGACTGGCCAGCAAGAAGGCTGCTAAAGGTAAAAAGGGCAAGAAGAGGGGAGGCCGTGGCGGCAACGATGACGCTCTCTCGTACTACAGCGCAGCTGCTAGCACCAAGCATGGTGATGAGAGCGACGAAGAAATCTTGAACAAATACAACATCCCTAACTTTATGGACAAGCAGGGTAAACCCCGCAGCTTCACGGCTGAGAGGAACCCGCCACCCACGCTGAGCCGCTTGGGTATCGAGAACTTCGATAGGTGCTAGAACTAGGATCAGCTTGAGTTCCGCATTCAGGAGGCCTACGATAAATACGTTAAGGATTTAAAGACAACAGACAAAAACAGAATCAAATACGTCGTCCGCCTCGGCATTGTCCGCGACATCCGACAAATTCAGGAGCGTAACGATGCGCGCACCTGGAAGCAGCGTGTGGCGAGGACCGACTTTAGCGAAAGCCGCAATATGTCTGTTGACAAGTCGAGTCGCTACAACGCGAGCCAATCGCCCACCAAGTACCCTGGATACAGCCCGCAGAAGTCCATGTCTCCTCTGAAAGCC
>CAKZKU010000147.1 GCA_937124545.1 uncultured Microbacteriaceae bacterium
CGGAGCCGGGCGTTACGCCACCAGCAATGGAGCCTGCTCCTGGAGGAAGCAAGACAAAGGTCTTCCCTGTGGCGAGGTAGACCGGCTCCCCCCCGCCGTGTGTGAGAACAATGGGGTCGCCCACAACGGTGGCGTCAAACAGACCTTGGATGATTTTCCCGCCAGAAGCAATAAAGGCGGTCTCCTGGGTGCCGGCGATTGACGCGGAGGGCAATGCCTCAACATCAAAATAGTTTGGGGTAAAAATCACCACATTAGAAGCAGAAATTTGAGTGCCATCGGCGTCAACATCGGGAGCACCGTTGGAGAGAAACTTCAGGTAAGTGCCGGTTGCCGCGTCCCACTTCCAAATCGATTGAATGCCCTTACTGAACACCGCGGTGATGGATTCCGCGTTTTCACCTTCGAGGGCTGCTGTTGCCTGAGAAGCATCAGTCACAAAATCAAACTGCTGTTGGGGAGCACTCAGGTTCGCGTAATTGTCCGCGAGCTCTGCTGCGCTGATGTGGAGGTTCCATGGAGCCGGCTTCCGGCTGCTTCGGAAAAACAGGTCCTCGTCAGGAGTCCCTCGAGAGGTATCGTGCTCCACCAACTGAAGCCCACTGCCGCGGATGATTTCGCGAACATTAGAGTTCCCTACCCCCGAAAACACAAACACGCCCTCGAAGGAGGGCACGATTCCCGCATCCTGGGGGCGGCCGGACCGAACGGGGCCCACTTCCTCGGGAATTTCGGTGTGGAAGACGGCGAGATAGCGGGTAACACCACCTTCCACCAATTCTTCGTATACGACATCAGCTGCCGCAATGCCCACCTGCGGACGGCCAGATGACGTGTTGTCGATTTTTACTGAGATCGCCGGTCCGGAAACAGACGTAGTCCCTAACTCAACACCCGTCAGGGGATGGCGGGGAACCTCAGGCACCACCACTTCTTCGACCACTTGGGGCTCTTCGAGAGGCTCGACAACGGCCTCCGTGGCACACGCGGAAAGCACGAGCGACGCAGCAGCTAGGGAGACAAGACCAAAACGAAAAGAGTGCATGAGGGGCTTTCTTGCAGAAACGACGACTCTCAACCCTATTACAGGCTGCGAGACATGAT
>CAKZKU010000148.1 GCA_937124545.1 uncultured Microbacteriaceae bacterium
CACGACAATAACCTGCATCAAATTCGAAGATTGCCGCTCGCTCCTCGTACCATTCGATTAGCTCAGTGTCGTCCATGATGTTCACTCAGTCCAAAGTCACTCAATGGGCTGATCCTTTTGACTCGCATGCCAACTCCTATCGAGCCTCAACCATAGTTCACGCGACGTGCCAAAAGCGCGGCCCAACATTTCCGCGACTGTCTCGCCAAGCTCAATGCGAATATCACCCAGGCTCAAAAACTCGATAATCGTCAACGCTACTTCCGGTTCATCTACTGACATTCGCTTGGCTAGTTCCTCTTTATCCCAACGCCTAGCATTCAATTCGTCGCTGATATATTCCCAGACGTGAAAACCACCTTTTGGTTGTTCTGTCGTTTCTGGCATTGAAAAATCCTCTGGTTGGTTGACTTCGTTTGTGTTGCCCTACCGAGCTACAGAATCCCGTGTCGCGCAAATATTTGCTCCAGCCGTGCATTGTAGACTTCAGGCGGCAACTCGCCGTCCTGCAATTTCCGATGCAACGGAGAGCCTTCTTCCATTGCCGCTCGCATTTCGTAGGTCATTAAACTCGATTCCTCACCCGCCCGTGAAACATCTTTGCGTCGATGTCCCTTGGCCTGGTAGTATCGTTCGCGCTCGATCTCGTCAGCACTGCGCTTTCGGTCCAACTCACGTTTGTCCCGAATGACCCGAATCATGTTCTGGATCGGTTGCTCAAGCATCGATCGGCTGAGCACCTCAACTTGCCACTGCTCGACGACAGAAACAGCCTCCGCTAGCGAATACGGCTCCAGCAAACGACACCATGCAGAGCGAGTCATTGCGCCACCATCTTTCGAAAACCTGAGCATCTCGCCGATTTTCGGAAAGTACGCTACGAGGCTCTCGATCACTTTCCTGGCTTCTTCGGTCGTCATATCAGGTCGTACTCCTTTTCCGCTTCCGGCGATTCCGCACCGTCGAGCTTTTTGTGATCACCGTTCAAAATTAAATTCAATGCGCCGCGAGCAGTGCTGAACCGCACTACCTCGCCCGCTTCCTCCGGCGACCACCCAAGCCGCCCAAGTTCCATCAATTGCACATCCTCCTCACTCGCCCCTAGCGGTTTGAACTTTTCAGACCGATGGCGTTTCCACCGCTCCCAGTCTTTCCTAAATTCCAGATTCCCGAGCAAGGGGGAGAGAGAGTTATTCTCTTCTCTTCTCTTCTCTTCTCTGGTCACGCTTTTGTCACGCTCGGAGCGTGACATTTTCGTGACTTTCGCGTGACTTTTTGCGTTACCAGTACGCTCATTTTCCTTGCGAACCTTTGCAAGAGCACGTTTTTTCGCACTTTCGGAAAGATTGCGGTCGAAGTTGGGTACCTCAAGCGAGCTTTCGCGGACTTTGAGCCAGCCAACCAATTCGAGCGCGTCGCAGAAACCAGCGTGACCGAGGTAAGCATCAAGGATCACTTTTGTCACGCCGCGAGCGTGACCATCTGACAACTGATCATCACACCAAAACCAAAACCGAATACAGATCCCAAGAGCTTGGTCGGGATGAATATTCAACTCAGCAGCCAATCGAAGAATCTCCGGCTTGCCTGATGTCGCCTTCTCAACCTTGATCCAGTCGCCAGCCATCCGTGAATTTACCCCGTTTTCCTTGCTAGATTTCTAGTCGTTCGCGGTGGATGCCTCAGCAAATGCTCCAACGGAGACTTACTAGC
>CAKZKU010000149.1 GCA_937124545.1 uncultured Microbacteriaceae bacterium
GGTCGTTAAGCCGGAAGCCTCTTACAGCTCCTGGCCATTGACCACCCTCCGTTGCGCTAGCCACTTGAATCCGCCCACCGATTATTAGTCTTACTTACACACCCGTTCCAGAACCTTCATCAGCACTTCTCTTGGGACTTGGAGCACTCGGGCTAGCAGCAATCCGTCGACGCAAAACACAATCAACCCACTTTCTCCCCCATCCGATCCGGTCCAAAGGCGGCTTCAAAGCCCTCCCGCCAAAAACAAATTCCTAGCAGTCAACCGGGCTGGGTCATGAGGGTCCGATTATGTCACGGATCCAGCATTCGTAAAGATCATGGGTGACGAACTTTGGGGCCCTTCGCCAGGGTCATGACGGGCGCGGTTTACTTCCGCTCCCAAGTGTCGCCCGCTTCGAGGCGCTTTTTGGGATCTTTGCCATGGAGCCAAGCCTTGGCTTTGGCGTCTCCTTTGAGGTGAGCATCCCAGAAGGCGGTGCTGAGAGCCTTGATCGCCTTGTGATGATTCTTGTTCCGATGTTGGGTGCCGAGCATGGTGCGATCTGAAAACGCCATGTGCTGGGCGTCTTTGAGCACGAGTTGATATTTGTTCCCGGTCGCTGGCAGCGCTTGGTAAACTTTCACGCGATCCTCGGCTTTCATGTCGGGTTTGACGGCGCTGGTGTCCTTGGTGCCCGTCATCAGCATCCACGGCAATTGGATGTGTCCGAAGGTTTCCTTGTCCCTGCCTCCTTTGGCGGAACTAGGACTCAGCATCAGGGCTGCCTTGATGCGTTTGTCGGTAAACCGTTCTCCAAGCCCCCCATACTTCTGACCGGACACGGCCTGCGAGGTGATGGCACCAAAGGAATGGCCGCCGACGCCCAGCTTGCTCAGGTCGAGCCGGCCCGACAGCAAGTGGCCTTTGTCGGCATTCCATTGGGTGATCTGATCAATCACGGCGGGAACGTCCTTGGTGCGATCGGTGAAGCTCTTGAAGCTCGCGGCTTGCTTCAGGGCTCGGAAACGCTGAGCTCTAGGGGCGTCTTTGATGACGCTGGTGTCACTGCCGATGTGTTGCATGGCAACGACGGCATATCCTTGGCCAGCCCAGTGATTGCCGAGATAAGCTCCCACTTCACGCGAGCCGCCAAGGCCATGGCTGAGCAAAATTACCGGCGCATTCTTTTGGGCTGGCAGGTAGACCTTCAGCGGCACCTTGCGACCCTTGTACTGCATGTCGAGCAGCTGGGTCTCCACCTTGCCGGTGGCCAGCGATGGATTGTATGGCGCGGCATCCTTGGCCGGGAGCCCAGTGGAAAGCATGGGCATCGCGATAAGCGCCGCAACAATCGCTGTGAGTTTCCCGTGAATCTTCATGCTGATTGAACTGTGGGGGCTGGCAGAAGTTGCGAGATAATATGCGGCTCTCAGTGAAAGCTGGCGATGTCCTCTAGCAGCCTGTTGAAAAACCAGCGTGGAATGTGCTACACTCTCCCTCGTCATGTTTGAGAGTCGAGACCGTGTCAGTGAAGATCAGCAGGAATTTTGGGTAGAGACTCGCCGCTTGCCGAAGGCGACGGCTAGCACTTTCTATCG
>CAKZKU010000150.1 GCA_937124545.1 uncultured Microbacteriaceae bacterium
AGCCCAGTGAAACCACCGAGCCCCAAGCCGCGGAGCGGATCATCGTGGGCGTTGTTGCAGCAGATTTATCGGACCGCGTGAAAAATGTTGCGGAGGCTGTCGCCGCGTTTGAAATCGCGAAGCAGTCCAACCCGCACCTTGAGCTTCACCTGGTGGGAGCGCGTGGTGGCGAACATGGTGGAGCCACACAACGCTTAGGGCGCCTAACTGGCGAGAAACTCAGAGACTTTTATTCGACATGTGATGCCCTCGTGCTTCCTTCCTTGGCCGAAAATTCACCCCTGGTGATTACCGAAGCGGGTTCACAGGGGTGCCTAACTTTCGCTCGCAATTCAGGCGGGACTGGTGAGCTCGTTAAAACTTTGGGTCACGGTTCAACGTATTCTTCGGTTAATCACCTTGCTCATCTCTTGTCGAGCTTTGAGCCGCTCTCGGGCAAACAGGGGAGAGACCTCAGGTTTCGCGCCAACTCAGTTTTTAGCCCTGCTGCAGTGGCAAAGCAATACGATGATGTCTACGCGGCCGCAACAATTTGAGGGTAACCGGCGAATCCGACTCAACACCGACTCTGGGTAAGGAACAATGAAGTCACTCATTCTCGTCACGGGCGCCGCCGGCTTCATCGGCTCTGTTGTCGTCGAAGAGCTCAGCCGACGGGGAAAAACGATTCTCGCTCTTGATGCACTTCTCGGTGGCCTTTACCCGTCAGAGGAAAAGCGAAACCGGTTTTCGGCGCTTGCCTCATTGCCCGGGGTAACCACAATCGAGTCAGACCTCCGCACAATGGATCTTTCCGAGCTCCCAGGAACGGTAACCCACATCATTAACGAGGCCGCAATGCCGGGACTGTCCCTCAGCTGGTCCGACTTTGACCTCTATTCCAGCTGCAACATCTCTGGCCTGTCGCGGCTCCTCGAGGCCTCACGCAGTTGGCCCCTGGAGAAGTTTGTCCAAATCTCAACCTCTTCGGTGTACGGTTCGCACGCGGTGGGGGACGAGACTCAATCCTTGTTACCGGTATCACCGTATGGCGTCACTAAGCTCGCCGCAGAAAATCTCGCTTTTGCCTACTGGCGAGAGTCAGGAATCCCAGTCAGCGTTCTCCGGTATTTTTCGGTTTATGGACCGGGCCAAAGGCCAGATATGGCGTATCGAAAGTTCATCACACTCGCCGACCGAGGCTTACCCGTGACGCTTCTCGGGTCAGGAAAACAGTCACGAACAAATACGTTCATCACGGACTGCGTGGCAGCAACAATTGCAGCTCTCGAGCTAGCTACCCCCGGCGAGGTTTACAACATCTCAGGCTCCGAGCAGAGAACTATCAGTGAAGCCCTTGAAATTATCGAGGACCTCGTTGGTAAACCGCTAAAAATCGAAAGAAAAGACTCTGCGCGCGGAGATCAGTTTGAAACCCGCGGAGACTCGACACGAGCGCGGTCGACGTTGGGGCTCACGGACTCGGTCACCCTCGAAACCGGTCTAGAGCGAGAAGTTCAGTGGCTTCAATCCCTCCGATGAGTAACAAGAGGAGCACTCACGGAGCATCCAGTGAAATACACGTTGTCGGAGCGATCGATGACAATATGGCTTACCCCTTGCTGGGGTGGGCCTTCGCCCTCATCCAGTCAGCGCGGCGGCCCGTGCGGTTCACAATCGGCTTCCTCTCGGGAACGCTGTCGGCAGACAACCGAGAAAAACTGCATCTTTGCCTGACTCACCTAGGCGCAAACCATCTTTTTCACGAGCTGCCCTTTGACCCCCGATTTATTGCCCAAGGACACATCTCCCCGACCACGTTTGCAAAATTTCTGCTGGCGGAGGAAACCCTTGAGCCTCATGTCTGGATTGATGCTGATGCAGTTGGGCTAAGTGGCTGGGACTCTATTCTTGACGATTCTGGGGGACAAAATTCGCCAAGCGAGTTGTTTGTAGCAGCGCGAGCCGAGGGTTCCTTGGAGAAGCCTGGCGCGGCCTTCAATGCCGGAGTCCTTGCCTGGCCAGCTGGAGAGCGACGTGCCTGGTCCGACCGTTTAGACACCATGGACATTGTCGAAACCCAGGAGCAGCAACTCTTCAATGAACTCTATGGCGACGTACTTGGGACTGTTTCAAGCACCTACAACGTTCTTTCGTATCGTGTGGATTCGCTCCAAGAAATTGGCCACCAGCCCCGCATTCTGCATTTTGCCGGGCCTCACAAACCGTGGCAGCTTCCCGGCAGATATAGGGTCCTTTGCCAAAGACACGCATGCCCCTGGTCACTGTGGTTCTCAGCGGAGGCCTTGATGCTGAGCAAGTTAGAGTCGGGCCCACTTCGCGCCTGGATTCTCAATCAGAAAAGGGCCGCTATACGTCCCAGTGGTCTCCCACTTGACCGCGCAAGCCGAGGAAAGCTCCTCCTGTGGTGCCTCTCTATTTTCGGCCCTGCAGGTTGGCTGATTGTGATTCTTGCCAAGCCTTTCGCGGCACGAATTCCCTCCGGCACCCATCCCCTCCACTAGCATTGGGAGGCCTTAGGGAAGCGAGCCACCATGCGAGCTGATCGGTTCGATACCGACAAAAACGTTGTTGTGTTAGCGCTCGACAACAAAATGGTTTACGGATTTCAGGTGTTGGTCCAGACCCTTGTTTCCACCTCGCAAACCAACATTTTTGTGCTCGTCGGTCACCTTGAGGGCAGGCTCAGCTCAGCCAACAAGGCACACGTGCAGATGGTGCTCGAGTGGTGTCAAGTGGACCACGAAATAGTTGAGTACCCGGTGCACGAACTGTTCACAGAACGCCGGCATCTCACAGCCACAACTTTCCTCAAATTTTTGATTTCGGACGAGCTAACGCGCCCACACCTGTGGCTCGATATCGACACCATCGTGACCCCGGGCTGGGACGCACTTTTCGAGGAAATAGCGCGGGCTTCGCGTGGGGTGGGAATTGTTGTGGCAGAGAAGCTCGAGGGCCCGAATACTCGCTTCGAGGGTTTCAATGCGGGCGTTCTGGGGTGGACCTCTAGAGCACGCGAGCAGTGGGTTGATGCTCTTCGCGATTTGCCCGAGAAGCGCTTCAGCTCAGAACAATACCTGTTCAACACGCTGTACTCAGACAAGACCTCTTCAGTTGAGGCTTCCTACAACTTTCTCTCAAGCTGGCACGAGGATCTTGACGGCACCACTCTGCCAAAGGTCATTCACTATTCAGGTCCACTCAAACCCTGGCACCTGCATAGAGCGCACACCGCGAAATGGCGAGAAATCAACCCCACCTGGGACATCTGGTTTGCCGCCGAGAGTGAGGCGCTCAGAAGCCTGAGGGGCTCCTCTCTCCTCCGATCAACCAAGCGCCACGCTCATCGAGCACTCTTTAGTGGCCGTCTCCATATGGGCAAAGGTGCAGGAGCGAGCTGGTTCCTCCGAGTGCTGGCCATACTCGGTTGGGCAGGGAAACCCCTCAGCTGGGCCCTAGCAAAACGAGCGAAGAAGTGAAAACCGCCGCCATCGTCCACTATGTCGGCGCCACAGCGAAAAGCCGGAGGGTCGTTGCCTCCCTGTGCGCAGACCTTCGCGATCAGGGCTACGCGACGCATCTGATTGACATCGGAGAATTCACTACCATCAGCCAACAATCGCCACCGAGCTGGTTGCTCTGGCTGATCGGCCACAAAATTCACACCGAGCACTGGCTAAGGGTGCTTCAGAGCCTCGGGGTGACCCAACATTTTCCCGGGAATCAGACTTACCCTGTAGTGAACATCACCGCTGAGGAAGAAACCGTACTCGCAACGGCAGTCGAGTCAGAGCTCCTTACCTATTTCCGCCGCGAGCATTTAGAACCCTCTAGTGCGTGGATTAGGGAGCTTAGGAAGCTGCTGTGGAGTAACGCTCGGCAATGCCTCAATGCACTGGTTTCCGTGTTTTCCGAAATACAGCCCGATCTTGTTCTAATCCCGAACGGGAGAACTTCTCGCCAGCGCTCTGCAAGAGTGGCGGCAGAAGAGCTAAACGTGGCAATCGAGTTTTATGAAAATGGCCGCGCCCGACCAGAGAGCTATTACCGCGGAACGACCCAACCCCACGACAGGATCACCTCGCAAGCGGAAGTGGCAGGGTTTATGGAAGATATCTCTGCGAAACAGGTTCACGCCCTCGCTTCTGAATGGTTGGACACCCGGATGAGTTCGGGCTCCGGGACAAACTCTTTTTCCTCGCAGTGGGAAGACCAATCTCTCATCAAGCCCACGCCTGCGGGTGAGACGGCGGTATTTTTCACCTCCTCCGCGGATGAATTCCTGGCCTTTGGCCCGATGTGGCAAATCGACTCGTGGCAAAGCCAATTTCAAGCTTTTGATGAAGTCATGAGTGTCTTTGAGGAATCGGACATCCGGCTGATTCTGCGAGTTCACCCCAATCTGACGCAGAAGAGTCGCCGGTATTTTCGGGCTGCAGTAGAAGAAATCGAATCGCTCAAAAATCGTCATCCGCAGCTGACTATTCACTGGCACACCTCGTCAGTGAACTCTTATGACCTCGTGCGGCAAGCTGACTATGTCGTGGCAGAAAGGTCAACGATTGGTCTTGAAGCAAGCTTGATGGGTAAACCTGTTTGGGTCACTCAAGCAGCTCAGTGGGATCTGGTCGCAGATGTGCGGCAGCTTCTTGCATCGTCAGACATCACACGCGGCGCTCTTGAGACATGGGACGTCGAGCCCGCTGGCGCACAAAGGTTCGTTGCCTACTGGATGCTCCAGGAACACCCGTTGAGATTCTCGTGGCAGGAATTCGCGACGTGGAACCTGGATGTGCCACCGACACTGCTGCGCGCTGCCAACCTCTTCGTAAAAAACCCGTGGTGGCATCGCCTGCATCTTGCGAAAACCCAACTTGACCGCTGGTCAAACAGCCTCGCAGGCCGGTAGCACTGGGGGCCCGGACCAGTAGTATCGGGGATGTGAGAGACAACGATTCGTCCGATATCCCACAGACCACTGCAGAAAAGATTGCGCAGTTCCGGCAGGTGGTCACTGAAGCCGTCGCCGCAAGCGACACAAGTGCACAAGAAAGACAGCACCCCAAGGGCAAACTCACCGCCCGGGAACGAATCACTTTGCTACTCGACACCGGATCCTTCGTCGAAGTTGATGAGTTCGTTCGCCACCGGAGCACGTCGTTCGGTTTGGAATCCAAGAGACCGCATGGTGACGCGGTGGTGACAGGCATGGGCACAATCCATGGTCGGCAAGTGGCGGTGTACTCGCAGGACTTCACGGTATTTGGCGGTTCGCTGGGGGAAGCTGCGGGGGACAAAATCATAAAAATTATGGACCTGGCGCTTTCATCCAAGGTCCCGATCATCGGCATCCTGGATTCCGGTGGAGCTCGGATCCAGGAAGGAGTCATTGCGCTAGGAAAATATGGAGAAATTTTCCGCCGCAATACGATGGCCTCGGGAGTGGTCCCCCAAATCTCTATCGTCTGCGGCCCCGCAGCTGGCGGCGCCGTGTACTCACCTGCACTCACAGACTTTGTCATCATGGTGGATAAAACAAGTCAGATGTTTGTCACCGGCCCCGACGTCATAAAGGCGGTTACTGGTGAAGACGTCGACATGGAGAAGCTTGGCGGGGGTCTCACTCACAACAAGACATCAGGAGTAGCCCACTATCTTGCCCCGGACGAAGAAGATGCCTTCGACTACGCTCGCGTATTGCTGTCCTACTTACCGAGCTCGTGGGATGACGATGTGCCCACCTACGCATCAGACCCAGATCGGGAAATTACCGACCAGGATCGCAAGCTCAACACCGTGATCCCCGACAACCCGTCCGTTCCCTACGATATGACCTCAGTAATCGAAGGCGTGGTCGACCCGGGATCTTTCCTCGAGGTTCAGCCGCTGTTTGCGCCGAATATCTTGGTGGGTTTTGCGCGGATTGAGGGAAGCTCTGTTGGGGTTATCGCAAACCAGCCGAACCAGATGGCGGGGACACTCAATATTGATTCGGGTGAAAAAGCAGCACGTTTTGTCCGCTTCTGCGACGCTTTCGGACTGCCTATCATCACCCTCGTTGACGTCCCGGGCTATCTCCCTGGGGCCGACCAGGAATGGAACGGAGTAATCCGTCGAGGCGCGAAATTGCTCTACGCGTATGCCGAGGCGAGCGTGCCGATGATCACGGTAATCACGCGAAAGGCCTACGGGGGTGCCTACATCGTGATGGGGTCAAAGCATTTGGGCGCTGACCTCAATTTTGCCTGGCCAACCGCTGAAATTGCCGTGATGGGCGGCCAAGGTGCGGTCAATATTTTGTACCGAAACGAAATTAAGCGCGCAGAGGAAGCTGGCGAAGACGTGGCCAAGGTGCGCGAGACCCTAGCAAATGACTACACCTACAGTGTCGCTAGCCCCTTCCTTGCAGCCGAGCGGGGAGAGATCGACAGTGTTATCGAGCCAGCAGCCACTCGAACTACAATCGCCAAAGGTTTGCGTGCTCTGAAGAACAAGTGGGAACATCGACCCAGCGGAAAACACGGAAACATTCCTCTTTGATGCGACGTCTGCTCACTCGCGTTTACCGGGCGACTGACCTCGTTCTAGAGCTGCTCACCATGCTTTGGCTCAGCGTGCCCCAGCCGGCCCGCTTGCGAAAAAACCGAGCTGTGGTTCCTCTTGTTGTGAGCATGACAAGCCACCCTGGAAGAATCAAGCATGCCTGGCTCTCGATAGAGACTTTGCTGCGCCAAACTGTGAAACCAAAGGCTCTCATTTTGGTTCTGAGTCTTGAGGAATTCCCCACCAAAAATATTCCGACAAAGCTAGTCGCTCAGGCCAAACGTGGACTGACCATCACGTGGGTAGAGGAGAATCATGGCAGCTTCGACAAGCTTCTGCCCGCCAGGGCGCTCTTCCCCGAAGAGGCCTTCGCAACTTTTGATGACGATAAGTTCTTCCCAAAGGATGTCCTCGCCCAACTGTTTAATGCCTCCACCCTCCACCCAGAAGCGGTCATCGGGGCGAGGGGCTGGCGGATGAAGCCGAGCACTCAGGATAAACGGGTTCACTATGGTGAGGGTTGGGTACGGCTGACTTCACCTGCATCAGGGCGCGATTTGCTGATGCCCGGCGGAAACGGCTGTCTGTACCCAAAGGATTCGATGCACCCGGAAGTGGATAACTGGAAGTCAGCCCTCACTGTCTGCGCTACTGCTGACGACATATGGTTTTGGGCTGCAACCGCGAAGGCTGATTCTTTGAGCCACTGTTTGGGTCTGCCCGCTCACCGACCGGTCAAGCTTCAACAAGGTTCACCAGCTTTGTCAGAAGGAAACCTCTCACGCAACGACCAGCAGTTCTCCAACGCGATTGAGCATTTCGGCCTCGAGGATTTCATGAATCTTCTCCGCCGCTCGGAGATAGAGAACGGGAATTAGCTCTATGAGCGTGGATCGGATTCTTGTTGCAATAACTTCGGACATTTACGTTCGCAACTACCTCAGAACAGATGCACTCTCTGCGTTGTTTGATAACCATCGTGTTGACCTCATCGCAGATGAGAGTCTTGCCCTATCTCACGAAGTTGCGAAACACCCAAGATTTGCCGGTTTCTACCGGACCGATGCAACCCTTGACCGGCGCCACCACCTCCTGTTTAGCCTCATCATGTGGAGAAATCGAAAAAAATCGCCCACTTTCGCGTACCGCTGGATGAGGAACTCGGGGTGGGACAACGTGTCAGCAGAACACGGTGTGTGGAAGAAAACGAAGGCTTTTTTGAGATGGGTTCCTGGAGGTTTGATGAATCCACTCGGAATCCGAATTCTTGTCCTGGGAAATTCCTTGATTTTTCCCCTGGCCAAAAAATGGCTTCTCAACAGGTTGCCTGTCAACGACAGCCTTGCGAGCGCGGTCAAGGGGAATAATTACGATCTGCTGATATTTCCCAGTGCTGCTTTTGATTCTGTGTCGGTTGATCTCAGCAGACTGGGCAAATCCGAAAGAATCAAAACCCTATGTCTGATTGACAACTGGGACAACCTAACCTCCAAGACCAGCTTTTGGGTCAAACCGGATTACTTAGGCGTGTGGGGTGAACAGGCTGTTGAACAAGCCCGCAGAATTCATGGCTTTTCGTCCGAGAGAATCCACGCTGTGGGTACACCCCGATTCGATTCTTACTTCCACACACGGGGGCAGCCAGATCCCAACCCCATTTACCCTTTTCCCTACATCCTCGTGGTGGGGTCTGCGAGGCCCTTCGACGAAATAGGAGTTCTCCGCAGGCTTGAGGAG
>CAKZKU010000151.1 GCA_937124545.1 uncultured Microbacteriaceae bacterium
TTGGGGCTATTTTGATGACGCAGGTCAAATGCGTGACATGGTACAAAACCACTTACTTCAAATTCTAAGCCTTGTTGCCATGGAGCCGCCTACAACGTTAGACGCAGACAGCATCCGTGATGAAAAGCTAAAAGTTCTAAAAGCGCTTCGCCCAATTAACTCGTTTAACGTTAATGATGTAACCGTTCGTGGCCAGTACACGTCGGGCTTTGTTAAAGGTGAAGAAGTGCCAGGCTACCTAGAAGAAGAGGGCGCCAACACACAAAGTAAAACCGAAACCTTTATCGCTATTAAAGCGGAAATTGATAACTGGCGTTGGGCGGGTGTGCCGTTTTACCTTCGCACCGGTAAGCGTATGCCTACCAAGGTGAGTGAAGTTGTTATTTACTTCAAGCGTCAGCCGCACAACTTATTCGGTGACAGCTTCAAGAATCTTCCGCCAAACAAGCTGGTTATTCGTCTACAGCCAGACGAAGGGGTAGAAATCATTACGATCAAAGTAGGCTTCGGTGCCCTCGGCAAAATATTCCATGGGCGTCGTGGCGGCATAAGCGCGGGCCTTTTGCCCGGTGTGGAGCAGGACTTTGTCGTAAAGGCCGTCCTTCATCGCTTTTTCATAGGCGGCCAGGATGCGGGGCTCGTCATAGCCGCCGAGAATTTGATGGTGATAAGCGTGGCTTAATTCGTGGAGGATCACCGAGGGGTGCTTGGCGAGCTGCTTTCGGTCGAGAAGTGAAGCTGCCCGGGTGATATGGACCTTCTTGGCAAGGCGGGGATCGTAGCCTCGCCCGGTGAGCCAAGCGGCACCGGGGTGATATTGCATCCCGGTGAGCTCGGGGTGTTTGTTCTCAAGCCAGATTTCCATCTTCTTCATCTTGGCGAGTTTTTCCTCGGGCAGGAGAATGCAGATTCGCTGAAGGTGGTTGGCGAGCATCTTCATCGCTTTTTCTCCCGTCTCGGCATGTTCTCCACCTTCAAGAAGAGTGGGGTCGACATGCACGGTCCAGCCTTCGATGTTCTTTTGTACCGGTTCGATCCAGCCGACTTTTTTGGGAGGCGCTTTCTCCGGCTTGTCGCCAAAGGCAAGCCAGGCGGAGGAGGCTAGAATGACGAGGGGAGCGAACAATTTCAGGAACTGCCGGGCGCGGGAGGAGGAGGGGAGAACGGATTTCAGGGACATGGAGTGATAGTTGGCTTTGTGTGCTTACGTTGTCATCTTTCACGGTATTGCACCAGCCCACGGAAACCTTTTGACTGAACCTATGAAACAAATCGCGCTCTCCCTGTTCTTCTTGATCCCTTTGATGGCCCGGGCCGACAATAAGCCAAATATTCTCATGTTGTTTGCCGATGACCTCGGTCGGTATGCTTCGGCATATGCGTCCAAGGACCAGCCCTCGGTGAACGACATTATTTCAACGCCAACTTTCGATCGGCTGGCCAGCGAGGGAGTTCTTGCGACTAATGCGTTTGTATCGGCTCCCTCCTGCTCGCCTTGCCGGGCGGCTTTGATTTCCGGACGTCATTTCTTCACCAATGGTTCGTGCTCACAGCTCCACCATCGCTGGCACGGTCCAGAGGCTTCCGACCCCTGGAATGAGATCTCCGGATACGCGGAAATTCTTAAGAAGAACGGGTATCACATCGGGCTGACCCACAAGGACCACGTGAAGGGGAAGAAATTTGGTCCCCAGTTCAATAAGGCGGGGCGGAAGGTGAACGGGTTTTCCCAGTATGTTAGCAAGGGGCCTGAGATTCCCAAGAGGAAGAAGGATCTTTATGAGGAGTGCCGGGCCAACTTCCGGAGCTTTCTCGATAAGCGTGGGAAAGAGCAGCCTTTTATGTATCACTTCCACCCGACGAATCCGCACCGGTCTTGGACGCGGGGTTCGGGTAAGAATCTTTGGGGGCTCGATCCTGAGAAGCTGAAAGGGAAGATGCCTCCATTTCTTCCTGATGTTCCGGTGGTGCGCGAGGACTTGGCGGATTATCTGGGTGAGGCCATGGCGTTTGATGAATGCTGCCGGATTTTGATCGAGGAACTCAAGGCGACCGGAGAGTATGACAACACCTTGATTGTCATTTCGGGAGATCATGGTGCGCCGGGTTTTCCGCGGGGTAAGACGAATTGCTATGACTTCGGAGCGCGGGTTCTTTTCGCGGCGCGTTGGCCGGGACACATCCAGGCTGCTCAGACGTTGACCAAGCCAATCTCGTTGATTGATCTCGCGCCCACTTTTCTGGCGGCTGCCGGAATTGAGAAAGCGGAAACGATGCATGGTGAGAACCTTCTGTCGGCGCTGGGTTCCGGCGATCATTCCGCGCTGAGGTCATGGGCTTTGATCGGGCGGGAGACGCACGTGGAGACCGCGCGGGACAAGCAGCTTCCCTATTCGATGCGATCAATCCGGACGGAGGATCATCTTTACATTATTAACTTCACCCCTGAACGCGAGCCGATGGGTGACTTGCTGGCTCTTGAAAAGGGTCCGCTTTCTTTCAAGGATCTTGCCGGAAAAACGCGACTCACTTATGCCGATCTCGATGCCGGACCAACCAAGGCGTGGATGGTTTTGAATCGGGAGAATCCGGAGTTTAAAGAGCAATGGGAGCTTGGCTTTGGAGCGCGGCCAGCCGAGGAACTTTATGAGCTTAAAAGCGATCCGCATCAGGTCAAGAACCTGGCGGCAGATCCCAAGCATGAGGCGGTGAAAGCAAAATTGCGTGCCCAGCTCATGGCCGAGTTGAAGGAACACAATGATCCGCGTCTAAATGGCGACCAGTTCGACTACCCACCTTATTGCAAAGAGGGCTTGGAGAAGAAGTGATTCAGTTTTGCGGTTTTTGTTTTGATCTGATTTAGTCCTTCTTTGGCTTAACGCGGTAGTTTTTTGAGGTCAGGGGTTGGCCGGAGCGGGAGACGATGATGGTTAGGGTGCCGTCCGTGTTGTAAAGGTAGAGCTCGGCGGTGGATGATTGCCCATTCGCGTCAACTAATGATCTGAAGCCAAGTATCTACAAGGGGGTTACGGTCTTTACGAGGGTCCATGCGGATGT
>CAKZKU010000152.1 GCA_937124545.1 uncultured Microbacteriaceae bacterium
CAAACCAGGAGCATGAAGTGTGGCAGCCGCTTTCATCCCAGGTGAAATCGGAGATCGGCTCGTTCTCGGGGTCGGCAGGCGGATTCCAGGCGGTCGCGTGGGTGGGGAGCGCGAAGTCGATATATTTTTCGAGCCCGTGGAGACCTCTTCGTAAGAGTTCCCAATTGACCTTGCGGGCCTCGATGAAGGCCGGGAGCCGGTTGATTTGAACACGGCCGATGGCGGCCTGGGGATCGAGGGGCTTGAGATTGAAGCCGAGGTGTGAGTAGATGTATTTGTGGTCGTAGCCTTCGGGCAACTCACCGAGCTGCCACTGAAAGCGCTTGCCACAAGTGTCGTCCTTGCCTGAGGCGCACCAGCAATCACGGCCCCAGTCGCGGAAGGATTCGGCGTAGGTTTTGAGGGGCGCGCGGCGGATGATATTGACCGATCCCCCCTCCCCCATGGTGAGATGGTGTGGAGGGTAAAAGGACTGGGTTGAGATGTCACCAAAGGAACCGGTTGGGGCAGTGAGAACACCGTCCTCGATCCGGATGATGCCGTGTTCGCCTTTTTCGGCGATTTTGAGGAGATGATCGAGGCCGACCTCCTTGGCTCTTTCGACCGGCAGTGAGTAGGTGCACCCGAGGGCGTCGCAATTGTCTTCAATGAGCCAGAGGTCGTATTTTTTGCAAAACGCGAGGACCGCCGCGAGTTCGAAGGGATTGCCCAAGGCGTGGGCCATCATGACCGCTTTGGTTTTTCCTTCGGAATAGGCAGCCTCCAGCAGGGAGCAATCGGCATTCCCGGTGAGGGGTTTGGCATCGATGAAGACGGGAACGGCACCGCACTGGATGATGGGAGAGACGGTTGTAGGGAAGCCGGCGGCGACGGTAATGACCTCATCGCCGGGGCGGATGCGTTTGTGTTCCGGGAGCTTGTGGGTGGTGAGGGCGGAGAAGGCGATGAGGTTGGCGGAGGAGCCGGAGTTGACGAGGAGGCAGTGCTTCACTCCCATGAATTCCGCGAGTTCCGTTTCCATGGCTTCTCCTTCGGGGCCGAGGGTGAGCCAGAAGTCCAAGGTCGAGGAAACGGCTGCCTCGACTTCGTTTTCATCGAAGACACGTCCGGCGTAGGGGACGGTGGTCTCGCCCGGAGTGAACGGGGCGTGAGCCGGATCGATCCCGGGACGGTTGGCACTATGGGCGAGCTTTGAGAACTCACGGGTGAGACGGAGGATTTCGGCTTTGATTTCGGCGGCAGTGGACATGGGAAAAGTTTGCTAGTTTTCAGGGTTCAATTTTCGGTGGAGAAACTGAATGAGGAGGGAAACTGTGTGGGAAAAGTTTGCTAAGGTTCAGGGTTCAGGTAAGAGCCCAGGGGATCGATTTTTCGGCAGCGGCGGATTGATAGGCGGTGATCTGACTGCGGGTGAGTTCAGCAGGATCGCTGCCGTTAGCTTCGCCGAGATACCAATCTGCCGTTTTTGCAATGGTTTC